>JAJZGF010000287.1 GCA_021805025.1 Acidobacteriota bacterium | reverse complement strand
GCAGGGCCCAGCTGGCAATCGCATTGAGCACGCGCCCGCCGTTCGCCATCTCCCAGAGAAGGAAGATGCCCACCGCCGCGAAGAGGAAATTCGCCATCCACACGCCAAGAAAAGGCGGCAGGCGGTCCTGTTTGCTCAGGGCAATCCCGGTGTAGGAAAGGACGTAGTAGAGCAGTACGAGCAGAAGGGTGAAGACCAGGCCGGAACTCTTGCCGCCGCGCCGCGAAGTGACTCCCAGCGGGACTCCCACCAGCATCAGCACGATGCAGGCCACCGGATAGGCGAAGCGAGTATGGAGCTCGATGAGGAATCGCGTTGCATCCTTGCCGTGCGTGCGCTGCCAAAGCAGGTCAAGCGGCATTGCATAAATCGCAGTGTCGAGCCGGCCTAGGTGAATATCGCTCTGCGGGCTTAACGTCAGCGGCAGGTCCGTGCTGGTGAAAGTGGAAATGTTGTATTGCTGCGGCTGCCCGGACACCGTCTGATGCTCGGCTCCATCGCGCAGGCGCATCAGCAACTCCTGCGGCGAGTCATTGACAACGGTGGCAGAAGCAGCCGTTGTAATCAGCGGCGTAGTCGGATCGCCCACGTCGGCCATGAAGACCTCTCGCCAGTTGGCAGCGCCCGTTCCCGCGCGCACATCCTGCACATAAAGAACTCGATTGCGAAAATCTTCATAAAAGACGCGTGGCTGTATCTCGTAGGAGGCCTGTGACGTCTCCAGCGCCTGCTGCATCTCCAGGATGGCTTGATTGGCGCGGGGAGCCACAAAGACGGAGTTGACAAGGCCTAGCAGAGTGCCAACGCCGGCAACAATCGAAGCAACACGCACGAAATAGCCGATGCCAAGGCCCGATGCCCGCATGGCGATGACTTCGCTGTCGGCAGCCAGACGGCTTAACCCGAGCAGAATCCCCACCAGCACGGCCATCGGGATGGTCACGCGGAAGGTATTGGGGAGGGTGAAGAGGAAGATCTCCGCAACATTAGTCAGTGTGGAACTGTTGCGCACCACCATTTCCAGGATGTGCGGCAGGTCGCGCATGAAGAGAATGAAAGTAAACAGCGCGCACCCGATCAGTGTGTGCGAGAGAATTTCGCCAAGGATGTAGCGGGTAAGTATGCGCACAAATGACCTGATGTCAGTGTAGCGCGGCCGGAGTGGGAGTTGATGCTGCGGGTTGCCAGCGGCGCAATCTCAGACTGTTTGAAAGCACGCTGACGGAACTCATCGCCATTGCGGCGGCCGCAATCCAGGGGCTCAACAGAATGTGGAACTCGGGATAAAACAGGCCCGCGGCCAGGGGTATGCCGAGCAGGTTGTAACCCACCGCCCACAGCAGGTTCTGGCGCATCACCCTCAGCGTCGACTGGGATAGCTCCAGAGCGGCGGCAACCGCAGAAGGCAAGGGCCGCAGCAGCAGAACGTCGCCCGCCTCCTGGGCAAGGTCAGCGCCTGTTCCCATGGCAATGCCTGCGTCAGCCTGCGCAAGAGCACCCGCATCGTTGATGCCGTCCCCGACCATGGCCACCCGCAAGCCCTCCTGCTGCAGCGCGCGAATTCTGCCTAATTTGCCCGGCGGATCGAGGCCTGCTTCTACCTCGGCGATTCCTGCCTGATTGGCGATCGGGGCGGCCGCCGCAGCTGAATCGCCGGTCAGCATGATCACTCGCAGGCCGAATGCGCGCAGCGCTGCCACTGCGCCGGTTGAATCGGGACGAAGGGCATCTCGCGCATCAAAGCAGCCCACAGTCAGATCGTCAAGCACCATCCAGAGCCGCGTCATTCCAGGCTTTGCAGGGGCAATCCCGTCCGGAGTCCGAAGCATGGACTCGCGAAGAAACTCCTCATTGCCCAGCAGACATGCATAGCCATCAACCCGCGCCCGGATTCCCCGGCCCGGCACGATCTGTACATCTTCCGCTGGCAGCCAATAGAGTCCTCGTGCCCGCGCCGCATCCACAATCGCATGCGCCAACGGGTGATTGGACTTTTCTTCCACGGCCGCAGCTATGCGCAAAAGATCACTTTCCTCGTAACCGACGTAGGGCCGCACCGCAGCCAAAACCGGGTGCCCGACAGTAAGTGTGCCGGTCTTGTCCATCACCACAACGTTGACGCGGGCCAGCCGCTCCATTGCTTCGCCGCCTTTGAAGAGGACGCCAAGCTGCGCGCCTCTGCCGACAGCTACCGTCAGCGCCGCAGGAACCGCAAGGCCCATGGCGCATGGGCAGGCAATCACCAGTACAGCAACCGTATTGGCCAATGCCATTTCCAGCGAATGGGCAGCCAGCATCCAGATTGTGAATGTGACAGCCGCGATAGTGAGGACCACAGGAACAAAGATCGCGCTCGCGCGGTCAGCAAGCCGCTCCATGGGCGCCCGAGAAGCCTGCGCCTGCGTCACCATCCGGGTAATCTGCGCCAAAACGGTCGCTTCACCAAGCGATTGGGCACGGCAAGTCACGGCGCCATCGTAGTTCAGTGATCCGGCCAGCACGCGATCGCCTGCCTCGCGCGGTTGGGGAGTCGACTCGCCCGTGAGCATGGATTCGTCGACGGTCGTGCGGCCGTCCAGGATCTGCGCATCCACCGGAATGCGCTCGCCCGGCAAAACCAGAATGCGATCTCCAACGCGGACTTCTTCCAGGGGCACCATGGTCTCCACGCCATCCACTACCCGGCGGGCCGTAACGGGACGCAGGCGGCTCAGAGATTCCAGCGCTGCGAGAGCGCGCCTCTTTGCCCTTATCTCAAGCGCCTTGCCCATGAGCAGAAAGCCGATGATGAGCAGGACCGCATCAAAATAGACTTGCCGCCCGGTTGCAGGCGCAAAGGTGGCCCACGCGGAGTACAAAAAAGCGACGCTGGTCCCCAGGCTCACCAGCGTATTCATATTGGTCCTGCCGTGCCGCAGCCCACGCAGAGCACTCACGTAGATTTCGCGCCCCGCCCAGACCACCAGAACCAGGGTCAGAAGGAAAAGAAAATAGCGGATCAGATCCTGGGGAACCGCAAACAGCCAAGGCAGCAACTGGGCCAGCCAGTGGTCCTGCTTGCTCATCTGTGCGCCCAACGGCATCGCCAGGAGCATTGCCACCGCACCTCCAGCCAGGGTGACAAAGGCCTTCTGCTCCGAGGATGAAATTGGCGCGTCAGCCTGCGTGGCTTCTGCGTCTCCTGTGCGCGGCAGCACAGCATCATAGCCCGCTGA
>JAJZGF010000100.1 GCA_021805025.1 Acidobacteriota bacterium | reverse complement strand
GCACCCGATGCAGAGGTACGCATCGGACTGGCCAATAACTATCTAGCCCTGGGAGATACCATCAGGGCGGAGGCCGAGCTTGCGGCAGTCAGCGCGACTGCAGGCAGCTCCAATGACTATCAGTACCTGCTTGCCCAGGCAAACGTGTTTCGCCAGCAACACCACAGCGCCGAGGCGCTCACTTCCTTTGCGCAGGCTTCAAACGCGGAAGGCGAAGATCAAATAGCCCAGCAGGCTTTACTGCAGGCGGGCGCCGACGAAGGGTTGAGGGTCACTCCGATCTTGAGCATGCTCTCCGATTTTTCGGTAGAGCCCATTTTTGAAGATACAACGGTCTATGTGCTGGATTCCAAGCTTGATGCCTCATTTGCAGTGCCAAGCAACGATACTGCCCTTCTTCCGCCGCCCCGCTCATCCATAGAAACACAATGGACCAGCGCATTCCATCTGCATCTTGGCCACATCCCCACTCCCAGCGGGTTCTACCAGCTACGGAATTCCCGGGGGCAAATTTCAGTACCCAGCACGAACTCCATAGTTAACCGCAACACCACTGACCACACCTTGAATATCGGATTGAACCCGACAGTGAATCTAGGGAGCAACGTGCTGACATTTAACAGCGGCGTTCAGGAAACCATCCGCCGCGATTCCGAGTCTCCGGTGGCGATGAACCAGAACCTGTTTCGCGTGTTTGCCTACGTATCTACAAGCGCCTTCTTTAATGCCGTGTCTTTCAGCGGGTATGCCATCCGGGAAGCCGGTCCCTTCACAGAAAGTAATCTCCATTCGCAGTCGCTCACCGGTGCGCTTGATTTTCGGGTTGGCGCCCCTTGGGGAAAGACTGCGCTGGTAACTGGGTGGGGCATTAATGATCAGAAGTTTTCTCCGGTGAATTACGAGGATTACTACACATCCGCCTATCTGGGACTCGATCACCGGTTTTCCGAGCGTTTGGATGTCATAGCCGTGATCGAGGATCTCCGCGCATGGCGGGTCGTAGGAACAGCTTCGGGCAATGCGCAGGATGTACGGCCGGCTGGCACGGTCGACTTCAACCCAAGACCCAACTGGGGCCTTCACCTCGCGACAGCTTACTCAAGCACCCGAAGTTTCCACGTCTATGATGCCACCCAGAACGGCTTCTCCATCTCGTATGCGCACCCATTCCACCATAAGTTCAACGACGATTCTAAGGAGGTTGTTCTGCAGTATCCGATTCGCATTTCAGCAGGCTTGCAAGAAGAAGACTTCTTCAACTTTAAGGGCGGGCACACTCAGCAGCTCAGACCATATGTGCAAATCACTCTGTTTTGAAGGCGGAATCCGATGAAAATTTGCCTAGTTGCTACATTTCCTCCCAGTGGGCGCCAGTTGAACGAATATGCATTTCACATTGCGCGCGAACTGCAGCGCAATCCCGACGTCGAGTTGACGATCCTCGCCGACGAATTGGACGCTTATGAATTCGCAACAGACGAGAAGGGCAATTCGCTGAGGGCTGATCAGCTCACAGAGCTGCCGGGATTCAACCTGATTCGCTGTTGGAAGTTCGCTAGCCTGACAACTCCGATACGTTTGTTGAATACCATCCGGAAGTTGAAGCCCGACGTCGTGTGGTACAACTTGGTCTTCTCAAGCTTTGCTACACCAGAGAATCCACTTGCTGCATTTTTCGGGCTCTCGGCGCCTGCTCTTACACGTGCCGCCGGATTCTTTACGCATATCACCTTGCACCACATCCTGGAGCACGTCGACTTTGCAGCCGCCGGAGTTCGGCGGGAAAGTCTATTTCGAATCGGCACTCACCTGGCCACAAAGGCCTTGCTCAAGGCGAACTCAGTTTCTGTTCTACTTCCCGCCTATCGCAATACCCTGATTACAAAGTATTCCGCTCAAAACGTACTTCTGGGAACGCACGGAACCTTTGCATCCATCCCTTGTCCACCCGACTTTACGAAACGCGGCAATCCGAATTTGCGCATTCTCGCAATTGGTCACTGGGGAACCTATAAGCGGTTAGAGACCCTCATGGCCGCCTTCCCGGCCATCCTGGACAAGTTTCCAAATGCCAGGTTGATCGTTGCTGGCGCGAACCATCACACAAAAGCGGGATATTGGGAGTCGATACGCGATGCGCAACCTGCAGGCCTCCCAATAGAGTTCCGAGGATACGTTCCGGAAGAAGCTATCCCGGAGCTGTTTCAGACAACGTCAGTCTTGGTTATGCCCTATGACTCGGCAACTGGATCGAGTGGGCCCGCCCATCAGGCATGTGAATATGGCGTTCCAATTGTGTGTGCAGACATCGACGACTTTCGAGGAATGGCGGCGGGCGAAGGCATGGCAATCCGCTTTTACAAAAGGTGCGACGCCGCCGACCTCGCCGAGCAGGTCTCTACCATTCTGCAGTCGCAAGAGCTGCAACATCAGATGGCTGAGCATAACTTTGCGGCCGGAATTGAGATGACTTTGACCAGCGTTGTCAAAAACTATCTTCGCTGGTTTGAACTCAACCTATGCAAAAGAGCGATAAGCAATGCTGGCAGGAGTGCTGCGCTGCAGAAGCTCTGGCTAAGAGCCCTTCAGGCCAGACCGCTATTCCCTGGATGGAATTTGCAGACAGCCGTGTTGGCTCATCAGAGAGACGAACGAGCTGGTCGCCAGGCCAACGATCCAGCAGAAACGCATGTTCACCTCGACACCATCGCGGGCCCCTTCAATGGGTAAGTCGGAATGCCCCAGAGAATCATCCGAAGATCAGTGGAGTCATAGGAGCCTGATGATCAACACTTACGTGGAAGCTGAGTTGTCGGTGTTATGCACCAGGAGAATATTCCTTGTGCCAGCTTCTGCTTGGCTCCGCCTTCGTTCATTTGGCACCAAGCGTATCGGACTAACCTGCTCTCTTAAAGGATAGGAAGGAGAACACCGTGGCAGAAGCGCATATTGGCCGACCTTGTCGTCAGAATCTTTCCTGGATGGCTCTCGCTTTCGTCTTACCCTTGCTGATCGGCGGGTGCGGCATCCACTTCAACTCCACATCTCCAACGGTGGTCATTACTGCCAATCCTACTTCAATCAACCCCGGTAATTCTTCTACCCTGACGGTGACTGCGATCAATGCCACTCAGGTCACGTTGAGCGGATCCGATGGAACCACCTACAGCCTGCTGGCGAGCGGCGGAACCCAAAGCGTCAGCCCAAAGGCAACGACCACCTACACCGCGACTGCAAAAGGAACGGGCGGGAGTATGTCAGCCACAGCATCCATAACTGTTACGCCAGCACCTGCGCCCATTGTTACGATTGCTGTCAGCCCCGCCGCAATCGCTCTCGGAAGTTCATCCAGTTTGACCGTGACCGCGACGGGTGCCACCCAGGTGACGGTGACTGGAACCGACGGCAGTGCGTACACTCTCCAGCCCGGCGGCGGAAGTCAGAGTGTGAATCCAGCCGCCACCACAACGTACACAGCAGTCGCGACCGGCCCTGGGGGAACAAACTCCGCGAGTGCCACGCTCACGGTGATACCTACCCTCCCGCCAACTGTGACGATTACCGCCAATCCTACTTCGATCACTGCAGGCAGTTCTTCCATCCTGACAATCACCGCATCCGGCGCAACACGGGTCAAGGTCGTCGGATCCGACGGCAGCACGTACACTTTGCAGCCAAGCGGCGGAACACAAGCAGTGAGTCCGGCCACAACGACCATGTACACGGCAGTTGCGTCCGGTGTTGGAGGAAACGCTTCGGCTGCCACTACGGTAACGGTAACCCCTAACCCTGCGCCAACCGTGAGGATTCTCGCCAATCCTGTCTCGATCATCTCGGGAAGCTCATCCACCCTGACCGTGACCGCCGTTAATGCAACTCAAGTGACCATAACCGGTACCGATGGCAGCACATATACCTTGCAATCGAGCGGTGGAACGCAGGCTGTGAGCCCGCCCGTGACGACAACCTACACGGCGATCGCCATAGGGAGCGGCGGGAAGACCTCTGCGAGTGCAACTGTGACGGTGACACTGAACCCTGCGCCAACCGTAGGCATCACTGCTAACCCGACTTCAGTCATCTCGGGGAACGCATCGACTTTGACTGTGACAGCGACGAACGCCAACGGGGTAACGATCACCGGAACCGACAGCAGCTCGTATACCCTGGCCCCAAACGGCGGAACGGAGTTGGTCACCCCGACCGCGACAACGACTTATACAGCGGTTGCAACTGGAACAAGCGCGACCAGCTCCGCGAGTACTACCGTGGCGGTGATTCCGGCGGGCAGCCTTCAGGCTGTCGATCATGTTATTTTCATGCTTCAGGAAAACCATACATTCGACAATTACTTCGGGATGCTGAATCCATATCGGAGATCGCACGGCTGGAACATCGGAGACGATGGCGCAGACTATGAAGTGGATGGCATCGACGACAAACTTGCAACAATCAGCAACCTGGATGACGAGGGCACGTCTTACTCGCTGTTCAAATTAGCGAGCACTTGTATCGATGACGAGACTTCGGCTTGGCTGGCAAGCTACGGAGAGGTGAATCGCTACGACTTTCTTACATCACGCCAGATTTTGATGGATGGCTTTGTTCACAACGCCGAAGGCTACGCGAAGAGCTGCGCGATTCCAGGTGCAGGTGGCACCTGCTCGGGAACCTTCACCGATCTGACGGGCCGACGCTCAATGGGGTATTACGATCAAGGCTTCCTCAATTACTACTACTTTATGGCATCGCAGTTTGCGGTGTCCGATCGCTGGTTCTCGCCAGTATCGACCAAAAGTATTGGCAATCGCATCGCCACTTTCACCGGGGGCACCACTCAAGGTCTGGTTAAGGATCCGGGCGGCGATGACCACCTTTCTCAGCTCGACATTCCCAACATCTTCCAGGAACTTGATCAGGCAAAGGTATCATGGAAGATCTACTACACGGTCACACAGGGCTTCTGCCTGAGTGACGACGATTGCACGGGTGGCTCGAACGCAGCGTATCCCGCCACGACCTTCTCTAATCTGTCCTATTCGTATCAGTATATTTATGAAAATCCCACTGGCGTAGTCTGCACCCCCCCCACACAGGCGTCGAGCGTAGTTGGCGATTCGACAAACTCCTTCTGCATCGATCCAGACCACATTGCTCCGCTTTCTGTCTACTACAGCGATCTTACAAGCGGCACTCTTCCGAGCTTTGCCTTTATTGAGGCCGGTTACGCCAACAACGACGAGCATCCAGGATCGGGCCAATCGATTCTGCTGGGGCAGGCAGAAGTTGCGAACGTCGTGAACTCGTTCATGGCAAGTCCTGAGTGGAAGGATTCTGTTTTTTTCCTCAGCTACGACGAGGGTGGAGGACCATATGACCATGTTCCACCGGTACCGGGCCACTCCAACGACAACACTGATGCCTCTCTGGGGACGATCCCGGACATCTCGCAGATTGCGGTGAATCCCGATGCATATGGCCCCTGCATGCCGATTGGCGGAGCGCCCACGCTGCATTGCGATTTGGTGTCGACCGACCCTGGGGCGAATGCAGGGGACGCCGCTGCGGTCCAGGGATTTGCCGCACAACTTGGCTTCCGTTTGCCGAATATCGTCATCTCGCCCTTTACCCGCCGGCATTATGTTTCGCACACGCCGATGGACCACACGGCGGTGATCAAGTTTGTCGAGAACCGATTCATAGGCAGCGCTGCGCACTTGACGCCGCGCGATGCCGTGCAGCCCAATCTGCTGGAGTTTTTCGACTTCAGCAATATCCCATGGATCACACCTCCATCGCCTCCAAACCCGGTAACAGCCACGACGCTGGGGTACGATCCTTGCACTCCGGCGAGCATGGGGCCATGAGTTCTCGATCAACTACCTCACGAATACTACTCAGCCGAGCACGCGGCATCTTATCAGCATGACTTTACTTGGGAAATGAGCGGCGGGCTTACGCGGTATATACGCACTTTGGCTCGTGGCGCCGATCAGGAGGAGAACAGTATGGAATTGGGCATGATTGGACTTGGCAGGATGGGAACCAACATGGTGCGGCGCCTCTTGCGCGCCGGCCACCACTGCGTCGTGTACGACCTGCACCCAGAAGCGGTGCGGACGCTGGTCAAAGAGGGAACAGTTGGCGCGACCTCGCTCGCAGATTTCGCAAAGAAGTTAAGCTCACCTCGCTGCATCTGGATGATGCTTCCAGCCGCAGTGGTTGATCCGACGCTCAAGGAGCTTATCCCGCTCCTTGAGCAGGATGACGTGGTCATCGACGGAGGCAACTCTTATTACCGCGATGACACACGCCGCTCAGCCGACCTGAAGCCAAAGGGCATCCACTATGTGGATGTTGGAACCAGCGGCGGAGTCTGGGGGGCGGAGCGAGGTTACTGCCTGATGATAGGCGGCGAGGATGCCGTCGTCCGGCGCTTAGATCCGATCTTCTCCGCCTTGGCACCAGGCATCGGGTCGGCACCACTCACGCCCGGTCGTGAGAAGGTAGGCGGCTCGGCGCCAGACGGCTATCTCCACTGTGGCCCCAGCGGCGCTGGTCACTTTGTGAAGATGGTCCATAACGGCATTGAGTACGGCATGATGGCCTCGTATGCAGAAGGTTTGAACATTCTTCACCATGCCAACGTCGGCAAGCGGCAGCGCGCGGTGGATGCCGAAACCACACCGATACGCAATCCCGAAGACTATCTGTATGACCTGAATCTTGCCGATATTACCGAGGTTTGGCGCCGTGGCAGCGTCATCTCTTCGTGGCTTCTGGATCTTGCGGCCATATCTCTGCTTGATAGCCCGGACCTGGCGAAGTTTTCCGGCCGTGTGTCAGACTCGGGCGAGGGGCGCTGGACGATTGCCGCAGCCATCGACGAGTCGGTCCCTACCCCTGTATTGAGCGCTGCGCTCTTTGCTCGCTTTTCGTCGCGCGGTGAGGACGACTTTGCCGACAAGATGCTGTCCGCTCTACGATTCCAGTTTGGCGGTCACGAGGAAAAGGCCGCCGCCCCGAAGGAAGGTGCGTGATGTCCAACACACAGTCAGATGCACTGGTGCTCTATGGCGTGACAGGCGATTTGGCCCACAAGATGATTTTCCCAGCACTCTATGCGATGGTAAAGCGTGACGTGCTCACAGTTCCGGTGATCGGTGTCGCTTTCCCACAGTGGAGTCTCGCACGCCTGCACAAGCGTGTAGCCGACAGCATTGGACGCTCGGGAGGCATCGATAACAAGCGAGCATTTCAGAAGCTTTTGTCCCTGCTCAAGTATGTAAGCGGAGACTATCAAGACAGCAATACCTTCAAAGAGATTAAGCGAGCGCTTGGGCATGCACGCCGCCCTGCGCACTACCTGGCCATTCCGCCATCCCTCTTCGAGACGGTGATCAAGGGGCTTGGCGCGGAAGGTCTTGCCGCAAACGCACGCGTAATTGTCGAAAAGCCGTTCGGGCGCGACCTGGCTTCGGCGCGGAAGCTGAATCGAGTAGCGCATGCAGCGTTTCCCGAAGATGCAATCTTTCGCATCGACCACTTCCTCGGCAAGGAAGCGATCATGAATATTCTCTACTTTCGCTTTGCGAACTCGTTTCTGGAGCCGATTTGGAACCGAAATTACATTGCAAGTGTGCAGATAACTCTCTCCGAGAATTTCGGAGTAGGCAAGCGCGGAGCGTTTTACGAAACTGCCGGCTGCCTTCGCGACGTGATACAAAACCACCTTTTCCAGGTCGTCGCACTCCTTGCCATGGAGCCGCCCGCGGAGCGGGACTTCGGAGCTGTGCAAAATGAGAAGGCAAAAGTTTTCAAAGCCATGCGCCCCCTGCGCCCCGACGATGTGGTACGCGGTCAGTACGCTGGCTATCGCAGTGAGCGTGATGTGGCGGCGCGCTCCGATGTGGAGACCTTTTGCGCACTAAGGCTATTGATCGACTCGTGGCGCTGGGACGGTGTGCCGTGGTACGTGCGGTCCGGTAAATATCTGCCAAACACCGCGACCGAGATACTGGTAGAGTTAAAGCCGCCGCCGCAACGGCTGTTCGATGACGCAGTACAGGCGATAGGGGGCTCTAACTATCTGCGCTTTCGGCTCTCTCCCAGCTCAGCCGTTGCGCTCGCTGCTCGCGTCAAGCTCGCAGGGCAGGAGTTTATCGGAGAGCAGCGAGAACTTTACCTGTCAGATGAGCAGCCGGGCGAGGAGTTGCCTTACGAGCGCCTCCTGGGCGACGCCTTGAGGGGCGACGGCGCTCTTTTTGCCCGCGAGGATGCGGTTGAAGCAGCATGGCGTGTGGTGGATCCGGTTCTGAAGAATCATCATCGGACCCGCCCTTACAAGCGCGGCAGTTGGGGCCCTAAACAGGCTGACTCGATCATCGCTGCGGGAGGCGGATGGCATAATCCAAGTCCCGAATCAGTCTCAAGGGAATAAGCCCACGGCTCCTTGCATCTGCCTGCTCTCCGCTCGGCAGCGCGCCACTCCAGCGCGCTCAGATGTGCATTGTTGCTCAGCTTTCCGCACATTGTTTTGGAAGAATGAGTGTGAAGTGGAGTCTAGCCTTCGTCCGCTCCACAGCGACTAAGGTGCCCAGCGAGCACGCCTGAAATGCATCTCTCTTGGCTCTGTGCTCTTGTATGAGGAAGTCAACCTGGCTCGCTATATCCATGGGATCGGCGAGTTTCGCTCTTTTGTGCAGGAACAACTGGCCAGTTAGGGCCAACTGCGCGGAACCCAACGAATTCAATGCGAATCCCTCATCCCACTGGATGATGCCCTGAGTGTCACATGGTTCCAGAGATTGATTGGAGGACATGAAATGCCACTTGTCAGCGTTATCATCGCACTTTGCGTCGTCGGCGTGTTGCTATGGCTTGTAAATCGAATTCCGATGCAGAGTCAGATCAAGACCATCCTGAATGCTGTGGTCGTAATTGCCGTTGTTCTTTGGCTTTTGAAGATATTCGGTCTGCTCAGTTATCTGACCCAGTTCCGTGTCGGACATTGATTCTGGACATCGCCAACTCGGAAGTGCTCTCAGCGTGAGGTCATTTGCGGAATCATCCTGGTGGAGAAAGAGCTACCCGACCCAACAGCCAGGTCCTCATGTGCCGGGGCGTCCTTGAGTGGCTGCCTGCATCCGACTGAAGTGGTCCTCTCCAGCAAATGCAGCGCGGCCTTGAACCCGATGAAGTCGAGGTACGATCCTGCATTATTCGTGAAGGCATGTCAGACGGTGACTGTGGCGATATGAGAATCGCCCATGAGATGCCGGTGGTGTGAGCTTCATGGAACGGGACGCGGCCTGTACGGCAATGCGTCTCGGGGAGGCACGGGTTGCGCCGCAGCCGGGAACGGAACGAGAAAAGGTCGCAAACCCTCCGGTCTCGGATGCCTGGAAGAAACAGAGTCCGGCGGCCCTTTTGTAAGTCCCCAGAATTCGGCTGAGGTCTTATCCAAATTCTCTGCGACACTTATCTACGCCGGAACGCGTGACCTTGCTTTGGGTGGAGCGCTCTACACGCACATGCAGCCTTCTAACGCCGAAGACGATGCAGAGCTTCACGGTGGGAAGCGCTGGTTCATGGGTTCTTCTACAACCCGGATGTGCCGGATGCGGCGGCAATTTCGAGGAACAGTGTTCTGCTGCGACTCCAAAGTGATATTCGTACAGCGCCGAAAACCTATCGGGGCTGCGCTCTCTCATCTTCTACAGTTGACAATGGGGATGCGACAGATTCGATCGGCTGCATCCGCGCAAATTCTCCTCATTGGTATGTGAGGCTCAGATTATCCAGGTAAGTGGTATTTGCCGCTTGCTTGTAGTTCCCGTCCATCTGATAATTGACGGAGATTCCCCACCAACTGCCTGGTACAGAAAAGGGCGGATAGGTGCTATTGATGTTGGCGGTCACGCCATTCAGCGTTATCGATTCATATAAAAGCGAATTGTCGGATTCACGCTGAACTTGAATCGTCACATGGTTCCACTCATCGCTGATGGGATTGCAGGCTACGCCTGTTGGGACCCATTTCGCATTCACGTTGTCCCAGACATCCCATTCATTTCCGCCTGCGATGCGGCATTGGGTGCCCCATGTCATCCCAACTCCGCTCATGTACATATTGATGTCGAACTCCAGAACCTGCGTGAGTCCGAGACTCGGTCCATAGAAGTAGGCATCATAAGTGAAGTTGTGCAAGGTGGGGAGCAGCGTGTGATCGGAGTCAGGCAGGTTTTGCGTTGAGAATTGACCGATCAGCGGATTGGACCACAAGACATCTGAGTACGGCGTCGTTCCGGCGAGGTTGAACTGGGCCGCTTTACCGGTCATGGAGGGGGATTGGATCCCCTGCGCCAAAGACCAGCTAACCCCTGGGCACGGTGCGGCACAGATTGCATAGGCGGGAGCCAGCTCACCCCAGCTGTTCCATCCCCCGCTGGCCTGCAGGTTGGAGAGTACGTTTCCAGGACTCTGGGCAGGTGGAGGCTGTCCTGTGCCGGAACCAGTTCCTGTGCCCGTGCCGGTTCCAGTGCCGGTTCCCGTGCCTGTGCCGCTACCCGAACCAGTGCCCGTCCCGGTACCAGTGCCCGTACCTGAGCCTGTGTTCCCAAGCGTGCCCTTCGATCCGATAAGACTG
Organism: Acidobacteriota bacterium; assembly: GCA_021805025.1. Classification (GTDB taxonomy): domain Bacteria; phylum Acidobacteriota; class Terriglobia; order Terriglobales; family Acidobacteriaceae; genus Telmatobacter. The sequence goes on along the minus strand of JAJZGF010000100.1, from coordinate 3,389 downwards.
TTTGAACAGCCTGCGAGCAGCGCGAGCGAAACTGAGGAGGCGAAAATTAAAAGCGTAAAGCGGTCAAAATTGAGCATACAGGGCGACTTATTTTATTGAGCCTCGTCATCATACAACCAAAGTACCCATTTTCGCCTGTAACTTAGGTAACCGAAGAAAAAACGGCCCGCACCATCCTTTTGAGTATGGCAACCCGCTCTGCACACTTAATGCATAAGTCTCTTGTTTGCACAGCATGTCCGTCCAAGTCTGCGCTGCACGTCGGTAAATTTCGAGGAGGGCGAAAGGATATCCAGACGAGGCCCGGCGGCAAGATTGCGTGATTGCAAGAGGAGCGGGCGGTTGAATGGCTTTCGGATTGAGAACCGGCCCCCGCACAGTCTGCGCTACAGAGCCGGTTCAGTGAATCCCGACCGAAGTCTTGATGGGATTCTGCTTAGACCCAGCCCTGAGAGGGCGGTGACGGGGGAAGAACCACCGCAATTCGGTCGCTCTGCCCTTCTGAGCAATTCGGCTCAGACGATTGGCGAAGCGAATGGGAAACTAAGTCATGGCTCGGGCAACTTAGGATTCGCCAACTGCATCGGCAGAACTCGACCAGCACTAAGACATTGGCGGGGCGATGCAAGAAGCCAGTACAACTGTTTCCTGCCTTAGGTTCTCCAACTCGACTGCTTTCCTCCATCCGTGAGGCAAGCAGAGCGCACAGCAGAATCACGGATCGAATGGGCAAGCCCCAGGGTCCACGATGGAGGCACATGCTTACCTCAACTCACCCCATGCCGCTACAAGATTCGGCTCACCCTCCTGCCCCGGGGTACGAGCGTCCCCGCTCTCTGGCGAGATCCAGCGAGGTCGAAGCTGTTGCACGCGCCCAGAATGGAGACCAGAATGCGTTCTCCGACCTCTATTTGCGCCACAAGAATCGGGTCTTCTCAGTCTGTATGCGCATCGTGCGCGACTTCTCGCTCGCCGAAGATCTCACCCAGGACACTTTCCTTCAGGCACACCGCAAGCTTGCATCCTTTCGCGGCGATTCCGTGTTCAGTACCTGGCTACACCGCCTGGCCGTCAACACAGTGTTGATGTACCTGCGCAAGCGCGCGCTAGCTGTTGTCTCACTGGATTACCTGATGGAAAGCGTGCCTGAGGAGCGTGCCGGTCGCAGCTTCGGAACTCGTGATCTGGCACAGGCAGGCGTCATTGACCGTTTGGATCTAGAACGCGCTCTGGCTACGATAGCTCCCGGATATCGCAGCATCTTTCTTCTTCACGACGTCGACGGCTTTGATCATTGCGAGATTGCATCCATGCTCGAATGCAGCTGCGGAAACACCAAGTCGCAACTGCACAAGGCGCGACGGGTGCTGCGCCGCGCCCTGAGCAAGAAGGCAAGCTCGGGCACCAAAAGATCGGCATACCCGGTGAACCCTTCGGTTGGGCAACGGACCCCGACAACCAGGCAGAGAAAATCGACAAGCCCACGAGGCGCACCGCTCTTACGGCGTCAGTTGACGGCAAGCGCGCTGGCCATGTAACGCGTGCCATCGTATGTTGCGACCACTCTGATGCGGGCGCCTTCTCGCAGATTCTGGCTTGCCGGGAATCGGGCGGGATCGAAGGATATCTGGTAAGTCTTATCGTCTCGCGGATCGACCAGAACCAATGATCCGGTGTGCATGTCCAGCGAGGAAAGATTGCCGCTGAATACAAATGCAGATCCGGGGATAGCCAGGATAGCGATCTGGCTCGCGACTCCCCGACCGTCCTTGTCCGATTCAAATGTGACCGAGATGAGTGCTCCATGCACGAGATCGGACACTCCGGAAGACGCGGAAGAGAATGGGCTTTGACCTTCGCGAAACACTCGCGTATTCACCGGCACAAGCAGTCTGATGGGATCATGCAACTGGACCGCACCGACGGTTAACGTCCTCGTCTCAGGGTTGTAGTTCAGCACGTTCCCCTGAAATTCACCCGCAGGCGACCGCGACAATATGTGAATGCTGATCGCGAACACGCTGATTCCATCCAGTATCGTTTGCACCGAGGCATGATCTGCTGAAGTTAGATCGCGTAGTGAGATCTTTTCCCCGTCGCGGAAGATCTGTGTGCGTTCGTCGAAGAGTATCTTCGTTGGTTTCTGACCAAAGACTTTGAGCGTAAGTTCATCGCGTACGCGATCAATGCTCGTGATCACGCCGCCCATGATGGTACTCATTCCTTGTGGCGCGGAAGGCAAGGGGGGCACATTGCCTGAGACACTTGCAGATTCTGCCCCGGACTGAGCATCCGCAATCTGTTCTGACGTTGCGCTTGCGATCGCAAGTTGAGCAATTAAAGCGCCGCTAAGCATGACTACCGCAACAACCCTTGCCATATCCGCACATCCCTTATCAGCCGCAATCGAACTAAGCTAACAATTTGATGTTGCCGCCTGAGTCTCGGTGGCTTGCCGCAGCGTATGAAAAAGCAAAATACTGCAGCACAAGCTAGCAACAGACTTCAGTACAGGGCATCTTAATCTATGTGCGCGTCAGACTATTCCATGACTCGCGCTGAGGTGTGAAATGAGCGCAATGATGGCACGAAGAGTGATTGCAGTCATTGCGGTCATCCTGGTGGCCGGGTCTCATGCTGGGTGGGCAGGAGACATTCTGAGAATCACGATTCCAAAACGCAGCGAATTGACTCCCGTTCAGCGTCTGAATCGCGAAGGCGTTGACGCAGTAAAGAAGCAGCAATACGAAAAAGCGGCAATGCTGTTCTATAAGGCATATCTTTTTGATCCTGCCGACCCTTTTACTCTGAACAATCTTGGCTACATCTCCGAGTTGCGGGGAGACCTGGAACGTGCGCACACGCTCTATGCCTTGGCAGCCGAACAAGGTTCCAATGCAAATATCGACCGGAGCAATGCGAAGGAACTGGAAGGCAAGCCGATGCAGTATGCCTTCGAGAGTCTGCGGGATATTCCCATGCAGGTAAATCGCATGAATGTGGACGCGATGAATCTTCTATCGAAGAATCGTGGCTTTGAAGCGGTCGCTCTGCTGCAGAAGGCCATGTCCGTGGATATGCAGAATCCCTTCACACTAAACAACCTGGGGGTGGCTGATGAATTGATCGGAGACTACATCGGCGCGCTGAAATCCTATACCGCGGCAGCTGCAATGCATTCCTCGGAACCCGTAGCAGTCACGCAGGATCGTGCATGGCGAGGAAAAGCAGTGAGTGTAATGGCCGCAGCGAGCGCAAGGCGCTTGGCCGAGCGGATCAAAAAGATGGATGCCGCGGAGTTGAACGCCGTCATGTTGACATCGCGCGGTGTTTCCGCAACCAATCAAAACGAATGGGTTGCGGCAAAGCAAGATTTTCTCACTGCATAC
>JAJZGF010000010.1 GCA_021805025.1 Acidobacteriota bacterium | reverse complement strand
TCTTCACCGCCTTCGATGAGAATGGTGCTCTGATTGGAGCGAGGCTGACGCTCATCAAATTCGTGCACTGGACGCGAGGGTGGCGGGGGAGCGTCACCCTGCTCCGGTTCGGTGGTTCCTGCTTGTGCAGGCTGCGCCAGCTTGGCTTTCTGCTCCTTGATGAGCGCCTTACGGCTGAGCTTGATCCGGTTGCCCTCAATGGCCAGCACCTTGACCATCACCTGATCGCCTTCGCGTAACTCGTCTTTGACTTCCTTCACACGATGCTCGGCGATTTCTGAGATGTGAAGCAGGCCGTCAGTACCGGGGAATATCTCGACAAATGCGCCGAACTCGGCCAGTCGCACCACCTTGCCGAGATAAACCTTGCCGACTTCCGGCACGGCGGCTATGTTGCCGATGATCTCCAACGCCTTCTGGAGGCCGGCGGCGTCCGACGAGGCAACGCTTACCTTGCCCGTATCGTCCACATCAATCTTGGCGCCGGTCTGTTCAACGATGCCACGGATAGTAGCGCCGCCTTTGCCGATCAGATCGCGAATTTTCTCGGTAGGAATCTGAATGGTTTCGATGCGTGGCGCGTACGCAGAACGTTCCTTGCGCGGTCCATCCAGCGCGGCGTCCATCTTGTCCAGCAGGAAGAGACGGCCCTTGCGTGCCTGTTCCATGGCCTGTTGCAGAATCTCTCGCGTCAGGCCGCCAATCTTGATGTCCATCTGCAGAGCGGTGATGCCCTTGCGCGTACCGGCCACCTTGAAGTCCATGTCGCCGTAGTGATCTTCGGCGCCGGCAATGTCCGTCAGAATCGCGTAGTCATCGCCTTCCTTTACCAGGCCCATCGCCACACCCGCCACCGCGCCCTTGAGCATGATTCCGGAATCGTAGAGTGCAAGGCTTGCGCCGCATACGGAAGCCATCGATGAAGAGCCGTTGGACTCTAGAATGTCGGAGACGATGCGAATGGAATACGGGGACTCGGATGCATCAGGCAGAACGGCTGAGATGGCCCGTTCAGCCAGTGCCCCGTGGCCTACTTCGCGACGGCCCACACCTGTCATTCGTCCTGTTTCGCCAACGCTAAACGGCGGAAAGTTGTAGTGCAGCATGAAGTTCTTCTTCTGCTCGCCCTCATAACTCTCCAGGCGCTGGCCATCATCGGCCGTGCCCAGCGTCGCTGTGACCAGAGCTTGCGTCTCACCGCGCGTGAAAAGCGCGGATCCATGCGTGCGCGGCAGGACTCCGGTTTCGATCGAAATGGCACGAATCTCGTCGAAGGCGCGACGATCCGGGCGGATGCGATCCTTGGTGACCTGCTCACGGAAAAGCCTTTCACGCAGATGTTCGTAATAGGTGGCCAGCTTCTTCTTGGCGGTTGGATCGTCGGCAGGCAGTCCAGCGGCAAGCTCGTCCTTGATCTGCTTGATGAGCGCGTAGCTCTCGGTCTTGCCGTGCGTCTTAGTATCGAGGGCGTCCTTCAGCCGGTCGCCGATCTTCGTCTTCAGCTCTGCATAGTAGGTTTCGTCAAACTCGGGCGCAACAAAGGCCCGCTTCGGCTTGCCAGCCTTCGATACGAGCTCTTCAATAGCCGCAACGATTTTTTTGATTTCTACGTGGGCAAACTCGATGGCCTCCAGAATGACCTCTTCCGTCTCTTCCTTTGCGCCGGACTCGATCATCACGATGCCGTCCTTGTGGCCGACGACCATGATATTCACCGTGGTTGCAGCCCGCTCCGCATACGTGGGATTGATGACGAACTTACCGTCAACCCGGCCTACGCGCGCAGCCGCAACCGTAGCGCTGAAGGGAATATCCGAGAGTGCAACAGCGGCGGCGGCGGCGTTGATTGCCACCACGTCAGGATCGTTATCCTTGTCGGCGGAAAAGACCAGAGCGATCAGCTGCGTTTCGTTGCGGAAGCCATCTGGAAACAGCGGGCGGATGGGGCGATCGATCTGCCGAGCGGTCAGTATCTCCTTTTCGCTGGGCCGGCCCTCACGCTTGATAAAACCGCCGGGGATGCGTCCGCCAGCGTAGGTGTACTCGCGATAATCGACCGTAAGGGGAAAGAAGTCGATGCCTTCCCGAGGGTCGGGAGAGGCGACTGCTGTGGCCAGAACAACGGTTTCGCCGGTGCTAACCAGTGCGGCGCCAGAGGCTTGCTTCGCCATGCGGCCGGTCTCAAAGACCAGTCGCTTGCCGCCGGCGAGCTCGACAGCTACTTCATGCTTAGTAGACATAGTGTCCTCGTTTCGTTTTGTTCACTTGGGAAACTTGTGGTGAGAAGATGCCGATCGGCATATGGCTTTGAAAAAGCCGCCCTAAGTGCAGGCAACAATGTGAGCCGCGGCAATGAAGAATTCACCGCCAAACATTCAGGGCCCACACACAGCCGATGGCTGTGCGTGGGCCCGTGTTGAAGGCTCATTTCGCCAGGTACACCTTGGCCCCAGGTCCAGGGTAGAACGGGGGCCGTGACCAGATTCCGGTCTGGGCGCTTCCGAGTCAAAGTCGGCTTTCTTCTTACTTGCGGATACCGAGCTTGCCGATGACGTCGCGGTAGCGATCGGAATCGTGAGTCTTCAGGTAATCCAGCAGACGACGGCGCTTGCTGACCAGCATCAAAAGTCCACGCCGGGAGGCATGGTCCTTCTTGTGGGTCTTAAAGTGCTCTGTCAATTCGCCAATCCGCTCGCTCAGAATTGCGATCTGGACCTCTGGAGAACCAGTGTCCGAATCGTGGGTGCGGAAGCGTGCAATCAGTTCTGATTTCTTATGGGTCGCCAGCACGGCGTATGTTACTCCTCTTGCGTTCTCAGTCCACTCTTAAGTGTCTAAAGTGAGATTACCATGAAAGGCCCTCGCGGTGCCATGCCTTGCCAGGCAATCACTTAAGCCGCCATTGAACTGGTTAAACCCCGCGCTCAGGGCTCATTTTGCATCCAGTAGTTGGAGCGGGCCACGATACGAGCGCCGATATCTCCGGCGGTTCGCACACGAATTGTGTGCAGGCCAGGCGTCGGATTGGAGGGGCTGAAGGTAATCAGATAACGGTTGCGCATGTGTTTCGCCGCTTCCATCACGCGCTGCTGGAAGCGTTTGTCACTGGCAAACGTGGTGTATTCCCCGCCGCTTTCCTGCGCCACCTCTTTGGCAACATTCTTTTTGAAGGCCTTCACCGCCATGACCAGCGCTGAAACCATATTCATGGTTCGATCATCCCCGGAGTCTTGTACATCATGGAGGAACTCCGCTCCAGAGGGAGAGAACGAGACACTTAAAACCAGGACATCTGACCGGCCAATCTTGCGGATCAGCTGCTCCGGCTTTGTATGCCTGCTGCCGTGATCGCGACGCTCACTGATGAGCAGCAGCACGCGCCGGTGTTCCTCCGGCTCAGCCTCCAGCAAGTCCACGGCATAGCTGACCGTGTCGAGAATGGCAGCTCCGCCATCGCCAGGTTCAAGGTGCTTCAATGCCTCATCCAGAACATCCGTTGAGTGCGTATAGTCGTGAAGCAGATAGGGCTTCGAGTCAAAGCCGATGAGCGCGGCGCGGCTATGAGCATCCGCCAGAAACACATCGAGAAGCGGGCCGAGCTCGGCAAGCTTATCAAACTCCAGGACGCTGGCCCCGCCTTCTTCCACTGCGACAGCGAGCGACACCGGGGCTGTATCCATCTCTTCCTGCACGCGGATCGTTTGGGGATTGCCATTGTCTTCGAGCACAAAGTCCGAAGCTTTAAGTCCGTAGACAACCTCTCCTCCAGGCTTTTCAACCAGAGTGGGCACAAGAACTTCGTTGGTTGTCACGTGGAGAACGGGGGAAGCAGTCTGTGAGCCGGGCATGGGCGCGGGCGGCTCAATAGGCGGAAGTTGCTGCGCGGACAATCCTGCCCTCAATCCGGCCAAGAGAGCTAATACCAGAAGGATGCGATGCGCTCTCATGCGGCCACAAGCATCCCTTCGAAGAAGTGGCGCTTCTCGTTAGACACGCTTGCGCGCCTCCCGGTCGAGGGTGCCGGTCCAGGTCAAAAAACTCAACAATTCCCAGCGTGTGGTCCACAGAAAGCTTAATACGTCCACCGCCTTCAATGTCTCGGCACGCTTGCCTGAGTAGGTCTCCACGCGCCAGCGCAGATATTCGCTCCGCCAAGGGGTGAGACGATGGCCGCGCGTAGCATTCCAGATGAACCGCAGGGGTGCCAGCAAGAATCATCCTCTGCGTCAAGTATAACGGCCGCAGGGCATCTACAGAATGATGCGAATGCGGGCTGGGCCGGAAACATACCCTCTGCTGTGCTATGCGTTCGCTTCCTGCAATACATGCGCGCATGGGCGCACTGCCCGGCTAAAGCTTCTGAAAGAGGCTGCCCGATCCGAGCTGCGAGATCACATCCTCGAGAGCTGTCTGCTGTGTCTCGGCTAATGAGAGCTGCGTAGAGATCTGCGGTAGATCCGCCTGCATCAAATTGGTCTGCGCGGCGGTCAGCTGGGTCTGTTCGTTTGTTACCGCATCGGAGGCAGCTGTCAGCCGTGTCAGAGAATTGTCGAGAGTGACACGCTGCTGCGAAACATAATTCATCGCTGTATTCAGTGCCTCCGTGTCAGCGACAGAGGTTTGTGCGCTGACTCCCGTGGAAAAGTCGGCGACCAGCTTGTTCAATGCCGCAAGGACGTTGTTTGCGCCGTTAGCGGTGAAAATCTGGCTGCCCGGCATATTCAACTGGATGGTCTGGCCATTCGGTGTCTGCAACATGTTCACGCCTGCATCGCCATTGTAAGTGGTGGTTGCGGGTGTGGTCGTGTTTGAGGTTGTAAAGGGGGTCGTTGAGGTTTGCCCCCCGGCAAAGATGTACTGGCCTTGATAGCTCGTGTTCGCAAGCGAGGTCACCTCGTCGCGAATGCCCGCAAGCTGATTCGACACGGACTGCAGCTGGCTGGAGTTGAGCGTACCGTTGCTTGCGCCGGTGGCCAGGCTGATCGCCTGGGTCAGTTGACTGACGACGCTTCCGAGCGCCGAATCGGCAACCTGAAGCTGCCCTTGAACAAGACTGGAGGTCTGAGTGAAAGAGTCGTCCTGCTGCACCTGGTTGAGAAGCAGCACATTTTCTCCCGAGGCAATCGGATCCACACTCAGCGAGGTGACGCGCACGCCACTCGATAACTCGCTTGTCAACTGCTGTTGCGCTACCTGAGTCTGGTCCAGCGAAGTAGCCAGATTCGAAACAAAGAATGGATTGACTCTCATCTCAGCTCCCTGCAGTATTGCGTAAAGCAACAAAGCGTTCGGCTCCGCAATTTTAAGCATCAAGTTCTCGGCTAGGCGACCGCGGTTTGTACTCCCAGATTCAACGCCGACGACATCACCGTGTTCAGAATCGTGAAGACTTCAGAGGCCGCCTGGTAGCTGCGCTCAAACTGCTGCATCGAGGATGCCTCGTCATTCAGATTGACACTTGATAAAGAACTGACCTGTGTCTGCAGCTGCGTGACCGAGGCACTTTGCGCTGTGCTTTCGGTCTGGACTTCCGATACTGTCGAGCCTAGCTGGGTAACAAACTGCGCATAGTAGTTGCTCGCGGTTTGCCCGGAAACAATGCTTTGCGTCGCGAGGTTTGCCATGGCCACGGCATTCGAGTTATCGCCGGTTCCACTCCCGAATCCCGCCGCTGCAATCTGGCTCGGATCGGTCATCACCACACTCATGTTGGCTGCACTGCCGGTAGTTACTCCCGCTGCAGGCTGCCTGAAGATGTAGAGCGGCGTTGTGCCCGTTCCTGTTACTCCAGCGGCGTTTGTCCCCGTTCCTTCCACTCCACTCAGGTTGGTTCCTGCGTTATTCGCGCCATTGACCTGGGTTGAGATGTTGTAGGCCAACTGGTCCAGCGATTTCAGAGTAAGGGGAATGTCCTGGTCACGCGCGGTGAGATAGCCCCCCAACGAGCCGCCGCCACTGGCCAGTGCCGTCGTCACGTTCGTGGAACCAAGATAGAAATCAGTCACACCCCCGACCGTACCCGTGGTTAGCTGCACGCTCGTACCTTCTGAGACCAGCATTTGCCCCGACGTTGTGGTGATTGAGAGCCCGTTGTTCTCCGTCGTGACCTGATTGATGCCAATCAACTGAGAAAGCTGAGAGATATCCTGCTGGCGCTGATCCGACAGCGTTCCTGAATCTCCATTGGGTGCCGTGGACTGAATCTGCTTGTTCAGTTGTGCAATGGCCGTGGTGAGCGTATTGACCTGGCTGGTAACGCCCGACGCCTCCTGGTCGAGCGCCGATTGTTGCGAGTTCAGACTGGCAGCGGCGTTGGAGATATCGCCGGCCAGTGTCGTGGCTGAGGAAAGAACCTGCTGGCGCAGTGCGTTGTTGGTTGGGTTTGCTTCAAGAGAAGAGAAAGAACTGAAAAAGCTGGTGATGTCGCTGCCAATGTCGCCCGCTGTTGATGTGGACGATCCGGTGGCCGGCGTAAACAGCGCCTGCAGGGTGTTCAACGCCGCCAACCGCGAACCCGAGGCCGAGGCCAGTTGCTGCTGCTGTGCCAGTCGCTGTTCCAGGACATTGTCCCGGACAGAGCCAGGGCCTGTTTCGGTCACCCCCGTTCCATAGGAAACACCATCGATGACAACCGGGGAATTCTCCTGAAAGGAGGGTACCTCGCGCGTATAGCCTGTGGTGTTGGCGTTCGCCACATTGTTGGCAACGATGCTGAGCGCTCCCTGGTTGGCATCGAGCGCCTGGGAGATGAGACTAAGAGCGGAACTAATCGTGGCCATAGAGACTCTCCGCCCAGTGCTGTACGGCGCTCTCCGCATAGCTTGCCTCGCCCGCGCGCGGTTGGTGAAGACGGCGCATAACATGCAGGTTGGCTCTTGTAACCTCCAGCACGCGGCCCAGCAGGACCATCTCTCGCGCGGTCTGGCTGACCTGGATGGCAAACTCATCGCGCGGCAGTTGAGGCAGACGGCGATTCAACAGGCGGCAGGAGTGAGCCAGTTCCTCTAACCGGGCCGCATCAAGACGCGCGAGCGCCTCAGAAGCCTCGCGCACAATTGCCTTTAGCTGCGGGGCTTCCGGCGAGTCGACTGATTCAAGCATCGTACTTTCTCCTCTACAAACACACTAGGCCGGATGACGGACGGGCGCCGTGACCGTTTGGCGGAACGTCTACTGGCAGAGGCAGGGCGTGTGCTCTGCCTGCGGACGTGCTCAATCGCTTGTCGCCACGCAGGCGAGTCCGCGGAGTCTCCGCTGCAGGTTCATGCGATCGGTGTCAAGCCGCCATTCAGCATGGCATCCACAACTTTTGTCGCGACCGCAGAAGCGGCGACATGATAGCTACCGGCTGCCAATGCGGCCTGCACGCTTGCCACCTTGTCCGTCCGGATTCCTGCATCGGCGGCCGTCTGCTGAATCTCCGCACCGGCACTGCTGAACGTTGCCTGGTCTCCCGTCAGGGGCTTGGCCACAGTTGCCGCGACATTCGCGGCCGGCTGTGACGTCGCCGCAGGGGTTGAGGGAACACCCAGAAGTGTCTTCAATCCGTCCATACTGTTGCGAATATCCATGCACATCTCTCCTTAATAGTGTTATCGGCAACTTTACACATCACTGCAGTCATTCAGCTTTCCTGAGCAGATGATTTTCGTTCCCACTCCCGGTTCCCTTTGCGGTCGGGGCATGATTCCCCGAATGGGAAAAATGCCGCAGGATGCTGTTGGCAATGCCAAGCCCGCCCTGCTGACTGATGGCGTTGCCGAGCGCCTCAGACGCAAACTCTCCGAGTGATCCGGATGACCCGCTGTCGTCACCGTCTGCATTCCATCCCCCGGATGCGTTGAGCGGCTTCAGAAGCTCTTTCATCATCTGCGCTTCAAACTCATGAGCCGCCCGCACAAGACGCGGATTCGGACCCATAGCCTGGCCGCTTGTCCCGGCCGCACTTTCATGCACCTGCATTACAACACCTCCAGATCGGCTTCGAGCGCGCCGGCTACTTTCATGGCCTGCAAGATGGAGATCACGTCACGTGCGCCCGCTCCAATGCGCTGCAATTCCTGTACCAGATCCTCGACCGTCGCGCCCTGCTTGAGATCAATCCGGTTGACGGGCTTGTCCTGTGCCTGCACGGTGGTCTGCTGCACCACCTGCGTGGTCCCCGAAGAAAAGCCATTGGGCTGAGAGACCTCAGTCTCCGAAATCACGTTGATCGAGAGCCCCCCGTGCAGGATTGAAACCGGCTGCAAGCGCACTGTTCCGCCAATCACCACGGTCCCGGTGCGTTCATTAACGACAACCCTCGCTCTTGGATAGACCTGCACCTGCGTCGATTCCACTTTGTCGAGCAGTGCCGGCAAATCTTCGTTCGGGCCGGTCGCAACCTCCACCCTGCGACTATCCACCACATGCGCTCGTGCCGTGCCAAGCACCGTGTCTATCGCTGCTGCCATACGTTCTGCCGTATGAAAATCAGCATCATGAAGAAGCACATTGACGGTGTGCAACTGCTTCAGCTCAAAGGGGACATCGCGCTCCACGAGCGCTCCGTTCGGGATCCTCGCGGTCGTTGGGTGGTTGACCTGTCGGGCGTTGCCCTGCGCCGCAACCATGTACCCGCCCAGCACAAGTGCGCCCTGCGCCTGCGCGTAGATCTGTCCATCCGGGCCATACAGCGGCGTCATCAGCAGGATGCCCCCTTCCAGGGACCGCGCATCTCCTGCCGAGGAGACGGTCACATCCAGTTTGTAGCCCGGCCGGCTGAAGGGCGGCAGTGTCGCCACGACAAAGGCGGCCGCCATGTTCTTCACCTGCATATTCATCGCGCTGTTGGCTCCGGTCTGGGGCACGGTGACGCCCATCCGTTCCAATGCTGAAATGAGAGTCTGCGCCGGGAAGACTGTCTGCTGACTGTCTCCCGTCCCGTGAAGTCCCACAATGATGCCATAGCCGATCAGCTGATTGTCGCGGATCCCTTCGATGCTTGCGACATCCTTGATCCGTGCCAGTTGTATGGACGGCTCGGTGGGCGTCAATTGAGCGATAGCAGGGGGCATGGCTTCCAGAACGAAAGCCAGCGCTGCCATGGCCGGCAGAGCGTATTGGACCGCGCCGATAAAGTTCTTTTGCATTGCCTTCAGGACCCCATGCCTGCGCAGTCCGCCAGACGCCATCGCTCAGAAAACCAATATCTTTTCGAGAAGACGAACGACCGGGTTCTGTCTGTATGTCGAGTCGTTCACAATTCCCTTCCCGGTCACTTCCAGTTCAAGATCCGTCATTGCAGTTGAGAGCACCTGGTTCTGTGCGCTCACATCTTCCGGGCGCACCAGGCCTCGAAGGCGAATCAACTGGGTCTGTTGCGAGAAGGTCAACTGGCGGGTGGCCTGCACCACCAGCATCCCGTTCGGCAACACATCCACCACCTCGGCGCCGAAGGTCGTCACGAGGCTGGAATTTGTGGTGCTCTGCCCTTGCGCCGTCAGCCCGGACGCGGAGCTTTGCCCAAGCAGGTTCTGCAGATTGTTGGAGGCCTTCAAGGCCCCGAACAGCGCTGTCAGGCTTGAGCTGGCATTCGATGCGCGCGAATTCTTGACCTGTCCATCCGTTGATGCAGCGAGGCTCTCCGTGACCACGACGGAAACCACATCATGCAATCGGACAGCCTTTGCGTCTGTGCCCAGGCGGACCAGCATTCCCTCCTGGCTCCAGATCGACCCCGTGCTTCTGACCTCCGCATCATGCTGCTCCCGGACTCTTGTGATGTAGTTTTGCAGCGCTGTTTCAGGCGGCGTCGGTTTGGGGACCCCCGATCCCGGTTTCGGCTTGCGCAATCCTGCCCAGGCGGGCAGGACCAGAAGCAAGGCCGATAGTCCCACAGCGACGAGTAGCCTCAGGGGCATCATGGCCGGTCCTCGCTGTAAGCGGCGAGCCGAGCCCGTCCGGCGCCGAGCGCGACAACGCGGACCACCTTGTCGCCTACCTTCAATCGAGCGTTGAGAGTTTTGCCCTCCGTGGCAGGGCCCAGCGCCACGGCTTCAAGCAGCATTGCAACCACCCTGGAGTGTTCCTCGACAACCAACCTGTCGCCACTGCGAATCACGACTGGCAATGGAGCAAGGATCTTGGCTGGCGAGACAGTGTCAGCGGTCAATTCAGCAGATTGCCCTCCCGAATATCCCTGCCGCGTAGCGGCCTGGATCAGGCGACCGGGCCCGGCGGGACGACTCTCATCGCGCACCAGTAGCCAGCAGGTTCCGGTCTGTGGATCGTCGATCTCGCGCAGCGCCCTCTGTATCGCATGGGCGTCTGCGGCACGGGAATCCTGAGAGTGCCGGGCCAGGCTCCCGGCAGGCAGCAGGCTCGACAAGGCAATCCACACAAAGAGCGCCCTGCCCGCCGTGGAACTTGTTTTCGTTCCCTGTCTTTGCATCGGAATCTTCATGGCTCTACTCGCTCTACCGCGTCATGTTGTTGACTTGCGAATACATATCGTCGGCAGCCTTGATCACTTTGGAGTTGGACTCGTAGGCGCGTTGCGCCAGCACCATCTGCACAAATTCGGTCACGACGTCCACATTCGAGTTTTCAAGATAGTTCTGTTGCAAGGTGCCCAGGCCCTGTGGGCCGCCGGGGTTGTCGAGCACAGGGTCACCCGAGCTGAGCGTGGCCGTCAGCAGATTCGAGCCGACGCTTTGCAGTCCGCCTGGATTGGGAAAGGTCGCCAGCTGGATCTGGCCCAGCTGCGAAGGATTCTGCTGGCCCGGCAAGGTCGCGTTGACCACACCGTACTGCGTGATGGTGATGGACGTGGCATTAGGCGGAACGGTGATATTGGGCAGGAGAGGATCGCCGTCCGTGGTCACGAGGGTTCCTTGCTGGTTGAGGTGAAACTGCCCGGCCCGTGTATAGGCAATCGTGCCATCCGGGCGCTGAATCTGAAAGAACCCCGCACCTTCGATGGCCACGTCGAGCGGATTATCGGTCTCATTCAGCGCGCCCTGCGTGTTGATCACTTCGGTGGCCGCGGGCTTGGTACCAAGGCCAATCTGCAGTCCCGCGGAAACCGTGGACTGGCTCTCTGCGGCGCCCGGCGTCACCAGGTTCTGATAGATCATGTCCTGAAACTGAAGCCGCAGTTGGCGGAAACCAGTGGTCGACGAATTGGCCAGATTATTGGCGATCGTATCCAGGTTCATCTGCTGTGCGCTCATACCGCTGGCAGCTGTGTAGAGTGCTTCAATCATGTGTCCCCTCTTTGCGAAGAACAGCCCGGAGCTAGACCCGAGGCAGATCCTCGGATGCAAATTTGTTGAACTCGGTGTGGAAGACTGTAAGCGCCTTCTGCATCATCTCGGCCTGGCGCTGCATCACGATCAGGTCCATCGTTCCCTGAATGACATCCTGATTGGCGCCCTCCAGAGAGCCGGCGCGAAGCGAAGCGTTCGTTGCGGCTACGGACTTCACAGTATTCGGGGCCACGTAGCGATTGGCGCCTTCTGCGGTGAGCTGTGTTCCAGGGGGAAATACGAAGACTCCCACAGTCGCCACAGCGCCTCCTGCAACGGAGATCACGCCATCGGCTCCGACTGAGACATCGCCGGGAGGGATCGAGATTGGCTGGCCGGTCGAGGACAGAACCGGCTCATTGGCGCCCGTCACCAGCAACCCCTTCTGCGAGCGCTGCATGCTGCCGTCGCGCGTGAAGCGCGGACCGTTTGCCGTCTGTATCTGAAAGAATCCCTGTCCTAAAATCGCCAGATCCAACGGATTGCCTGTTTCCTGCAGCGTTCCCTGGGCCATGCTCAGCTGGTCGCCGCCGAGAAGTCCGTAGTTATTCACGGTCTGTCCAAGTTGCGAGCCGGTAGAGTCGGGCCCCAGCAGCACGGAACGAAAAAACTCTCGCTCAGCGCGATAACCGGGAGTCTGCGCATTGGCGAGATTTGCGGCAGCGGCGTCAAGCGCCTGCGTGCGCGCGATCAGACCGGTCATCGCTGCATAATATCCGCTGTCCATCCATCCCTCCTCATGCGCAAGAGGGTTGCAGTTGGAGGACCGGACCCAAGGGGAGATGGTTAGAGAACATTAAGCTCATCTTCTACAGTTTGAGGGTGCCGGGCGCCCGTAAGCTGCTGATTTCATTGAGAGCGGCTGTCAAATGCTTCAAAATGTAGTGTCACGTTATATCGGCATATAGTCGATAGTTATTATTTATTGTCTTATATATGTGGTGTTACTATGAAGGCGCAGGAGTCGTGCCTTGTTTGTTCGCACACAGTCGCATGGTTCCCGAACGTATCTGCTCATTGTCGATAACAAGCGGGTGGATGGCAAAGTGATGCAGCGCGTGCTGTTCCGTCTCGGCCGGCTTGATCAGTTGCTTGCCAGGGGCCAGCTCGACTCGCTGATCCAATCGCTGGGCCGGTTCTCAGAGAAGCTCTCCGTGCTCGGCGCCCACGCTCAGGGCGACAGCATCGCCACCCGCAGCGCCAGGATCGGGCCGGCCTTGCTCTTTGAGCGGCTCTGGCAGGCCTGCTCGATCGGCAAGGTTCTGACCACCTTGCTCGCAGACCGGCGCTTTGAGTTCTCCGTTGAACGAGCCATCTTCCTCACCGTGTTGCATCGTCTTTTTGCGCCCGGCAGTGATCGTGCCGCCGAGAAGTGGAAGGACGACTACGAGATCGAAGGGGTCGCCGATCTGGAGTTGCACCACCTCTATCGGGCCATGGCCTGGCTGGGAGAGGTTCTTGCCGAGGATCAGCAAGACGGAGCCACGCCATTCTCTCCCCGCACCAACAAGGACCTGATCGAGGAAGAACTGTTTGCTCGGCGTCGTGACCTTTTCTCCGATTTGGACATCGTGTTTTTCGACACCACATCGATCTACTTCGAGGGTCAGGGAGGCGAGACCATCGGCCAGCACGGACATTCGAAAGATCATCGTCCCGACCTGAAGCAGATGGTGGTGGGCATGGTGCTGGACCGGAACGGCAATCCGGTGTGCAGCGAACTCTGGCCGGGCAACACTGCCGACGTGAAGAGTCTGGTTCCGATCGTGGAACGGTTGCGGAATCGGTTCGGGATCGGATCGGTGGCCATCGTTGCCGACCGGGGAATGATCAGCGCCGAGACTCTGGCGGAAATAGAGCGACGCAAGTGGAGTTACATCCTCGGCGTGCGCATGCGCAGTTCTACGGAAGCCAAGGCGGTGGTGGCGCACGCCGGCCGCTACGCCGAGGTGCATGCGAAAAGCGACAAGCGGAACGATCCGTCGCCGCTGAAGGTAAAAGAAGTCTGGGTCGAGGATGCGCGCCGGTATGTGGTGTGCGTGAACGAGGATCAAGCCGCCAAGGACCGCCACGACCGCGAGGCGGTGGTGGCCGCGTTGCGCAATGCGTTGCGCCAGGGCGATAAGTCACTGGCGGGCAACAAGGGGTATCGTAAATACCTGCGCGCGGCAGGCAAGCAGTTCGCCGTCGACGAAGACAAGATCGAAGAGGAAGCGCGCTACGACGGCAAGTGGGTGTTGACGACCAACATGGATCTGCCCCCTGCAGAGGTGGCGCTGCGGTACAAGCAACTGTGGATGGTGGAGGATGTCTTCCGATCGATGAAATCGCTGCTGGATACCCGGCCGATCTATCACAAGTGCGACGAGACGATACGCGGGCATGTGTTTTGCTCGTTCCTCGCGCTGTTGTTACGCAAGAAACTGGAGGACCGATTGGCGCGCAAGGAGTGGAAGCTGGAATGGGCCGACGTAATCCGGGATCTGGGCAACATCGTTGAGATGGAAGTCGCGATCAACGGCAAGGGTTACGTCTTTCGCGGCCAGACTCCCGGTGTGGCGGGCAAGGTCTTTCAAGCCTGCGGCGTCGCCCTGCCGCCCACGCTACGCGTATGCTGAACCCATCTTTGATTCGGTGCAGCGAGAGAGAAAGCGTGTCACTACGCGATTTTCAAAGCTGCAACGTGCTGATAATTCACCACTTCCAAAACTATGGTGTTGAAGATGAGTTAAGGTTCTTTACGATCCCCGGTCGGAGTGCCATTGCTCGCCTCCCTGTCCGCGAAAAACAGATGCGCCGCGCCTCGGAGACCGGCGCGGCACATGTGGATTTAAACCTCTGGATCTGCAGAGCCGGGATTCCTATTGCAAGCTGTCGCAAACGATGGTCACAGCGAAGAATGCATCGTCAAATTTGTACGTGTGTTCGAGTTGAAACTCCGGAGCC
Source organism: Acidobacteriota bacterium (assembly GCA_021805025.1). Taxonomy (GTDB): domain Bacteria; phylum Acidobacteriota; class Terriglobia; order Terriglobales; family Acidobacteriaceae; genus Telmatobacter. Next base: position 36,961 of record JAJZGF010000010.1, on the reverse strand, counting down.
TGTACATGCAGGTTGTAGTCGCGTCCCGTGATGATGGCAGGAACGGAAAGGCCGCAGTGGGCGGCAAGACCCGGCACCTTGCCTTTCCAGGTGCCGGCCAGCATGTTGCAGATCTCGCCGATTCCGTCCTTGACGGTGTCATCCACCTCGTTGAATTGCATGCCGGTCATCTTGGCTGCCACCTTCATCGCGACGCTGGCACCCGATCGAAAGACACACGCACCGCTCAACATGCCGCCAAAGCCCACCACGGCGGTCACCGACTCCAGTTCTGCCTGTCCCGCAGCACTCCTGCCCTGTTCAGTGCGCTCACACTCCACGCCCAGCATCATGCGAAAGACCTCTTCCACGCTCGCATCCAGGTTCTCCGGATCGGAGACCAGATTCACCGACTCCCGTAACGATGATCCCATCGCCCGCTCCAATTCTGTCTTCCGGACGCCCGGCTGCTCACTCGCAATCGCGCCCGCCCTTATCCCTCGCAACAACACCTGGCACCTCTCGGTCTAAGCCACCCTAAGCAGCGACAAAACGCGTTCCTTGACCTGCTCCGCTGTAAACGGCTTGCGGATGTAGCCTTGCGCGCCGGCCTCAATCGCCTGCCGGACGTGTTCTGCGCTGGTCTCGGTCGTGATCATGACGACCGGAACGTCCGGAGCGAGCTTTTGCAACCGTATCTGACGCAGAAACTCCAACCCATCCATGGCGGGCATATTGATGTCGGAGAGAATCAGGTCGACTGCCCGCGCTTTCAACACATCCAGACCCTCATTGCCGTTGCCCGCCTCGAAAACAACCAGCGATTCCAGTCCCGCCTGGCGCAGGGCACGCTCTACGATTTTGCGCATCACCGAGGAGTCATCCACAATCAAGGCTCGCACTTCACTCATCCCGAACTACCCCACTGCGTTGCTTATCGGCATCTACGCGCCGTCCATGAGAGCATGGCGCGAAGGCAACGATCCGACCGAGAACAAGACTCACCAGGAAGCCCCAATCGAGCAGACCAGATCGCGCACAGAAGTCGCCTCGGGCAGCGGCCCGCTCTGCGGCAGCAGCCACATGCGCAGCCAGAGGCAGTCATGGACTCGCACCAGTCGGGAAGCGACAGGGCGCGCCCGTTCGAGTGCCCGGACAAGAGCATGCGTGGCCGCTCGCTCGCTAACGGCTTCAACCAATTCCACCGGCGGAAACCCCGCGTCGAGCATCCGAGCCTGTCCCGGAGCGAAGTCGGACTCAGGCACGATCCCGCACTCAACACGCAATCCGAGCATCTGCTCAACGGCAAGGGCCAGAACCGGATCGGGGCCCTGCTCGAATCCCATATAGAGCAGCCGATCCCCTGACAGGCGCAGCGGAAGCGCGCCGAAAGCGTCCACAAAGAGCCGCGGCATCACCGCCGCCATGGCGGACGCGTCGTGATAGTCCAGCAACAGCACCGGGCTGCTCCATTGCAGCGCCAGAGCCCGCGTTACGCGCACCTCGCTGACCGCGCGCTGGCGGACTAGCCACTGGCCGAGACGTCCGGTCCCCGCCGCCCTCTGGGCGTCCAGTGCGCGGCGGAGCTGGGCCTGTGTAATCCAACCCTGCTCCAGCATCACAAGGCCAAGCGGAATGCGATGCCGATGCGCCTCCCGAACGCCGGTTCGACCATCCAGCTCACGCCGAACGGCGGCTTGCAGCCGGGCCGCGGAACAGGCCTGCGAACAGCTCCAGCCCCCTTCAAAGATCGGCTTGGACCGGCTCCTCCAAAGCTGCACCCACCCAGAGCGGCAGGCCGGATTTGCACATGAACCAAACAGGCCCCCGCGAAACAGCCCTCCCATCTGCGGACGAACCGCCGTCCTTGACGCGCCAGCCCCTGCGGCTGGCATGCCTTGAACGCTGCTCAGGTTCGGGTCCGACAATGGCGACGATTGGATTTGCGATCCTTGGATGCTGCCGCGAGTTAAAACAGGCATCGGATACTCTCCAGTCTCTTGCGCGGTGCAGCCACGCCGGTCACACGCAGGCCAAAGTTGCCGTTGACCAGGACCACCTCTCCCTGGGCCACGATTTTGTCCCCTACGATCAGGTCAACAGGATCGGAGACATGCCGGTCGAGTTCGACGACGTCTCCAGGGCCCAGGTCTAGCAGCTCGCCCAAAGGCAATTCGCGGCAGCCAAAACGAAGCGTCGCCTCCAGTTCTACATCGAGCAGGAGCTCGATCCCGGAGCAGACGCCGGACGCCCCGGCATCGGCTTGCTGAGGAGGTTCTACTGGAGGCTCAGGGTGGGCCCGCCTTCTCGATTCTTCACCCTCGGCCGGGCTCGGCGATTTGACCAGGCGCACCTCGTCGCAAATAAGAATGGAAAAACCGTGGTCACCCGCCTTCAATTGAAGCGCTCGCGAGACCTGACTCTGTCCGGAGATCTCTCCAAAGGACTCCACACGACATTTCTTGCCGCTCTTCGCCAATAAGTCGCCCGCTGCGGCATCGGCCACCTCGCGCAACAGCTCACCCCAGCCCATCTTTTGATCGACGCCTTCGCCCATCAGCGGCATGTCGAGCAAGCCGGGATCAAGCAAGACCGCAAAACGTCCCTCTTGATCGCCCCGAAGCACCGCAACGTAGCCGAAGGGCTCGCCGGAGATGGGTTTGGGCAAGGAATCGGCGAGTTGTGGTTCACCGGCCAGCGCTTGCGCGAACAACGCCGTTGCGACCGAAATCCAGCAATCCAGATAATTCACTCTGCATTTCCTCCTGCAACGGGGCGTTCCAGACGAACTGCACGATGGTTGCCTTGGCGAATGGCCCGAGCATCGGACAAAAGCTGCCCCCCGACGCGCCACTCGGCCAGGGCGCTGGCAGAAAGGTTGAACCGTAGAACCGATCCAACTGCGAGGCTCTCGATCGAACTGGCCGGCAGGCGCACGGAGGGCAGCTGCAGGGAGGCGCCGAATCGAATGCGGCGCACGGCGCCTTCCATGCGCTCCCTGGTTTCCGGGGCATGACGCCGGCGACGACCCCAGTCTGAGGTAAGCCGTCGAAGAATCGTGTTTGCCACAACCGCCGGGAAGGCCAGATTCAACAGACCGGAGCTGTGCGGCATGCGGATCTCAAAGCTGAGGCAGAGGGTCTTCTCGTTGACTGACATAATGCGTGCCACCTGGGTTTGCATCTGCCGCCGCTCAAAGTTGAAGCTCAAGCCCACCGGCTGCCAGGCAGCGGTCAGCTCGCGGCAGATGATCTCGATGACGCTGGCCAGAATGGATTCTTCAATGTCGGTGAGCTCGCGGAGAGGACCATCCTTGCCTTCGCCTCCGAGCAGCAGATCGATAATGGGCGGCGCCAGAGCCAGGTCCAGCTGCATCACCGAGAGCGCTCCGAGCGGCTCCAGCCGCACCGAAGCAACGTAGCCGATCTCGGGAATTCGCAGCAGGAACTCATTAAAGGGAATCTGCTCGGCTGAAACCAGGTTCACCTGGAATTTCGCGCGCAGCCATGCCGACAGATTGTGGGTGAGGTTGCGCGCGAACAGATCGTTCAGCATGCTGATGGCTCGCAGCTGATCGTTCGAGATCTGACCAGCCGAGGCAAAGTTGTAAGGTGCCGCGCGCACCCGCGCTTCCCCGCTGCCGGCCTCCGGTGTCCGCGTCCGTGCAGCCTGAAAAAGCGCGTCAATCTCGTCCTGCTTAAGCATCTTCTCCATCGCTCGATCTCCTCTCTCCGCACGGGTGACTGACCTTCACCCTCAGCGTCTCTGCCGGCTCGCAAACCGCCGTGCCCTGCTCACCCGCGGGAAGCCTCCATCGGAGCGGTCGCCCGGCGCGCGCGGCTGGTTTTGAAGGCCCCCGCCGAAGCCAGATCCTTGAGCGCGACGCGCAGATGGATCACCGCCGAGGCGTGAACCTGCGAAACCCGCGACTCGACCACACCGAGAGCCAGCCCGATCTCGCGCATCGTCATTTCCTCGTAGTAGTAAAGAGTCATCACCAGCCGCTCCCGCTCGGGCAGGTGGGCGATGGCATCGCTCAGGCGCTCTTCCAGTTCGCCGCGAAGACACTGGAAGAGCGGATCCTCATCAGGCCGGCCTGGAACGTAAGCCAATTCCTCTTCGCCCGAGTCTTCATTGCGCTCTGCGTGCAGCGTGCCGATCTCAAGCCCCTTCAACTCGCCCAGCAACTGCTGATATTCTTCAAGGCCCAGCGCCATCTCGGATGCAATCTCTGCCTCCCCCGGCGGGCGACCGAGCCGCGCTGTCAGGGCGCGAACAGATTCCTCGACCGCCCGCCCTTTCCGGCGTAATTCGCGCGGGCTCCAATCCAGCGTGCGGAGGCTGTCGAGAATGGCCCCGCGAATGCGGAACTGGGCATAGCTGCGAAACTGTACCTTTTTGGCAGGGTCGAACTTGGCGAATGCGTCCATCAGACCCACCACTCCGGCCGAGACAAGGTCTTCAATATCCACATGCTGTGGAAGCCGCTCGTGGATGCGTCTGGCCAGGAAACGCACAATCGGCAGATGTTCCAGCAACACCCGCTCCTGCTCTCCGCTTAAAGCCTGCGCCTGCATCCCAGGGGGCGGATATCCTCCCCCTGCCCCGGCACGCTGCACCATCAGATCCTTGCCTGCCATCGCCGATTCCATCCCCATCCCACGCCCCCACTTTCTAACCAGCATCCTGCCGGCCGCCTGCCGGCTTCGGGCTCTGTCTGCGGTCGATCAAGCCCTCAGCGAACCGTGCCCACAGGCCGCAATCGAATCTCCGCCGGAATCTCACTCGCCGCAACCACCGCCAACCGCGGTAGGACTGGCTCCAGCCAGCGCCGCACATGGTAGCGGGCCGGACTCGGACAAAGAAGCACTGGAGGGGCCGCACCGGATGCTGCGCCGATGAGTTGCCTCAAAGAATCGGCGAGCCTGCGCACAATGGGTGTACCCGGTGTGCCTGCTGCCGGCAGAATCCTTTGGGACGCTTCCGGGGAGAGCACGCCGAGAATCTCTTCTTCGAGACCTGGATCCAGCAGCAGCACTGGCAATTGCCCTTCGCTATCCAGCATGGGCTGGATCAGTCTTCTTCCCAGAGCCTGACGCGATGCTTCAACCAGCGCCACCAGGCTCTTATTCACAGCAGCGGCCTCGAGCAGCGCCTCGAGAATCGTGCCCAGGTCGCGAATCGAAACCCGTTCCCGCAAAAGCTGTTCCGCGACGCGCCCTACCTCGCCCAGGGAGAGCATCTTGGGAACCAGTTCTTCCACCAGCTTGGGATGGCTCTCATTGAGACCATCCATGAGCCGCTTCAGCTCTACACGCCCCAGCAGTTCCCCCGCATGGCGGCGAATCATCTCGCCCAGATGCGTCGTGATCACTGCGACCGAATCCACCACGGAATAGCCCGCTGCGATGGCCTGCTCTTCGAGCGCCGGTGCAATCCACACTGCGGGCACACCAAACGCGGGCTCGCGCGTCTCCCGGCCCGCAAGCGGCCGTCGTGCTGGATCGCCGGAGACCGCCAGCAACTGGGTGCCTTCGCTCTGCCAGCGGCCGATTTCCACGCCGCGCAAAGAGAAAAGATACTCACGCGGCTTGAGCCGAAGATTGTCTGAGATATGCACCGGCGGAACAAGGAAGCCCAACTCAGCGGAGAGATGGCGCCGCAGCGTACGGACGCGGTTGAGCAGTTGTCCCCCCTGCTTTTCATCGACCAGCGGAATCAACTGGAAGCCTATTTCAAGAGTCAGGTCTTCGAGACGCAACAGACCTGCCAGGTCCGCGCCCTGTGCCGGATCTGTCTTCTTTCTGTCCGCCGGAACAACCTCCACCGCCGGCGCCGCGGCTAGCGAAACCGCCTTGCGTCGTCCTGCCCAGAACAGGCCGGCAGCGACAAGCAGGAACGGAATCTTCGGCAGCCCCGGCACCAGGCACATTGCTCCCGCAACCAGGCTTGCGAGATAGAGCGTCGCCGGCCTGGCAAGCAACTGCTGGTGTATCTCCTCGCCCAGCATCCCGGCCGAGTTGGCCCGCGTCAGCGTGATGCCGCCTGCCACTGAAACCAGCAGCGAGGGGATCATCGTCACCAGCCCATCGCCGACCGTCAACACCGTGTAGGTTCGGACGGCTTCGCTCAAGCCAACGCCCTGCTGCAGGGTGCCGATCAACAGGCCGGCAATAATATTGATGGCAGTGATCAGGATCGTGGCCAGCGAGTCGCGCTGATTGAAGCGCGCAGCTCCGTCCATGGCTCCGTAAAACTCGGCCTCGCGCGCAATAGCCTGACGCCGTCGCCGCGCCTCGGCTTCATCGATCAGGCCCGCATTCATGTCAGCGTCGATCGCCATCTGCTTGCCCGGCAGGGCATCGAGCGTGAACCGCGCCGTCACCTCGGCGGTACGCACGGCGCCATGAGAAACGACTAAGAATTGAATCGCGATGAGGGCCAGGAAGAGAACAAAACCGACGACATAGTTGCCCCCAACGACAAACTGGCCAAAGGCCTCGATCACGTTTCCGGCTGCCGCGGTGCCCTCCGAACCATGCAACAGGATGCGGCGGCTTGAAGCGATGTTCAGCGAAAGCCGGAATAGCGTGAGCAGCAGAAGCAGGGTTGGAAAGACGCTGAGTTCGACTGCGCGCCGAATCTGCACCGCCGAGAGAAAGACGATAATGGAGGCTGCCATCGAAAGCGCGAGCAGAAAGTCCAGCCCTGCCGCGGGCAGCGGCACCAGCATCACGAAGATGACGCTGATGGCGGCCAAAGGCAGTACGTACTCGCGCAGACGAAGCAGGACAGACTGGTTGCCGAGCGCGGCGGCCGGCAAGGCTGGAGTACTCATCGCAGTTCTCCCTCATACGGCGGGATGATGGCCCGCGGGCTGGCAGGTGGCGGGGCAGGCGTCCGGCTGGCGTGTGCAGCGGCCTCACGGGCTCTCCGCTCGCGCATTTCGGTGTCTACGCGTTGGCGGTAGAGGTACGCGAGAATGGCGGCGACGGCTGCGTATAGATCCACCGGGATAGCTTGGCCGACCTCGACCGTGCGATAGAGCGAACGGGCTAAAGGCGGATTTTCGAGGATGGGCACCCCAGACCAGCGCGCCTCCGCCTTGATTTCCTCCGCGAGAAGGTTGCGGCCCTTGGCCAGGACCTTGGGAGCATCCATGGTGGAAAAGTCGAAGCCCAGAGCCACCGCGTAGTGCGTCGGATTGGTAAGCACGACGGCAGCCTTGGAGACATCGGCCTTTACCTTGCGGCGGCGCATCTGGCGCTGCAGTCCGCGGATTCGGCTGCGAATCTGAGGGCTTCCTTCAGTCTCCTTGAACTCCTGCCGCATATCTTCGCGGCTCATCTTGAGGCGCGATTCGCGGCTTCGCCATTCGACAACGTAATCGACAAGGGACCAGCCAAAGAGAAGCCATGCTGCCGCGGCCAGCAGGCCATAGACATCGGAGCCGAGAATCTCAAGCCGGGCCGTCGAGAAGGGCGGCACCGAAGTCTCGCGCGCCATTCGCTGCACCGCAAAAACGCCCAGCAGGCCTGCCGGAACCAGTGATTTGGCCAGACGCGCTGCAGCCCGGAGGGAGAAGAGGTTGCTCGCGTTGCTGATGGGGTTGAGGCGGTCCAGTTTGAACCCGACGGCTTCAGCGTAGAAGCTGACTCCTCCCGTCTGGAGCAGTGCTGCGCCGAGCGCTGCGGCCGCAACCGACGCCAGGACCAGGCCGATGGGCTGCATCACCCCGAGCACCAGCCGGCGCATCTCTGCCAGCGTCGGTTCCATGGCCCCTGGCTCCCAGCGTGACGCGGCACCGAGGCTGAGAAATGCGGCGAAACTCGTCCGCCAGAGATCGACCGCTGGACTTGCGACCACGCCCAGCGTCATTACCCCTGCCAGCGTTCCGGCCGCCGCGGAAAGTTCACGGCTGTGCAGGACGTCGCCGTCTTTGCGGGCTTTGTCCCGGCGATGTGGGGTTGCCTGTTCGGTGCGATCCCCGGCCATCGGCTAGCCTCCAGTCCCGGCAGGGGTTGCTGCGATCATGTGCTGGGCCAGGTCAAGCAGAGCGTCGAAACGCGCTTCAATGAACCGGGGCCAGAGAGCGAGCGAACCCGCCAGCAGCGCGAAGCCGGCCAGCGTTTTCAAAGGAACTGTCAGCGCCATGACGGGAAGCTGCGGGCTCAGCTTGCCCATCAACGCCACAGTCACATCGATCAGCAGGGTTGCGGCCAGCACCGGGGCGGCCAACTCGACGGCAGCAAGGAAGATGCCGCTTGCTGCATGCACCAGCCCGAGGGCCGTCACCGGCGCCAGCGCGTACATGCCCAGAGGCACGACATGAAAGCTGCGCACCATGGATGCCAGCAGGATCCGATCCAGGCCCGCTGCGATCACAACGAGGGTGCCCATCAGCTGCAGCAGCTCCCCGATCAGCGGTGTCTGAATGCTCGAAGAGGGATCAAGCAGATTGACAAGGGAAAAGCTCAGTTGAAGACCTAGAATCTGGCCCGCAAAGAGAAGGATCTCGTTGAGCAAGGTGAGCGCAAGCCCATAGACCAGCCCGACGGACAGTTCTCCCAACAGCGCCGATACGTTGATAACAGCGTGAGCACTCGGGAGGGTGGCGACAAGGGGGGCAAGCAGATACGCGACCGCGAGTGTGAAGACAGCCTTGGTGCGTACCGGCAATGCAGCCGACGAGAAGAACGGAGCCAAGGCGACCATTCCGCTCACCCGCACCAGCGCCAGCGTCATCGCGTTCAGAAATTGACTCCACTCAGGCATGCAGACTCTCAGGCGGGCGCTTAGCCCAGGTAGCGGTGCAGATCGGTGACGAGCAGGCGCGTGTAATCCGCCATGCGATTGAGGAACCAGGGCATCCCTGCCAGCAGGATCAGCGCGACTGCCGCCAGTCGAGGTACGGTTGTCAGGGACTGCTCCTGGAGGCTGGTCAGTGTCTGCACCAGGCTCAGCGCAAAGCTCAGCAGGACCGCCGCAAGCAGCACCGGGGCGGCGATCATCAGTGCCTCGCGGAGCAGTTGTCGCAGAAGTTCGGCAACAAGGTCAGGGGTCACAGCAATCTCCTTAAAAGCTCTTCAACAGGGAACCGGCCAAGAGGTTCCAGCCATCGACCATGACAAACAAGAGAATCTTCAAGGGGGTGGAAACTACCACCGGCGGCAACTGGAACATGCCAATCGACGTCGTAATCGCTGCCGTCACAATGTCAATGAGCAGGAAGGGGAGAAACAGCACCGCGCCGATTGCGAAGCCGGCCTTGAGTTCAGAAAGAATGTAGGCCGGGATCACGACGCGCATCGGAAGGTCACCGGGCTGATTGGGCCGGGGAACCTGTCCGGCGGCCGCGAAGAGCGCAAGATCCTTTTCGCGCGCATAGCGCAGCAGATAGCGCTTCACGGGCTGTGATCCCTGGTCGATGGCCTGCCAACCGGTGATCTGACCTGCGCGATAAGGTTCAACTGCCTGCTGGTCCACCTGGTTCAGAACCGGCGTCATCAGGAACCAGGTCATCATGAGCCCCAGCCCCAGCAGTGTCGGATTGGAGGGTGCAGTCTGGGTTCCGAGCGCCTGGCGAAGAAAGTGAAAGACGACCATCAGCCGCACCAGCGGCGTCATGCACATCAGGATCGCGGGCAGCAGCGTGACCAGCGTCAGAACAAAAAGAATGGTCCATGGCGTTGAATCGGAGGGGCGCAGGCGCGTGGTGAGGTCCGGCAAAAGGGCTGCGGATGGAGTCTGTGCTACGCGCATCGCGACCCATGCAACTACCATGAGATCCTCCCGGAATGCCCCGTGGAGGCATCGTGTGTGCTTCTCGATCCCCGCGTCTCGAGCGCATAAAATGCTGGTGCTCCCTCGGGTCCGGTCGCGACCAGCAGTCGCCGGCCCTCGACTTCCACCAAGGCAAGGGACTGGCGAGGCGCTAACGCAATGCGTTCAACCAGAGTGAGGCTTGGCGGGACGCCCCGCCCGCGCCTCATCCGTTCCAGAAGCCGGTGCGCCATGCCTCGGAGCACCGTCACCCTCGGTTCACTGTTTTCTCTCATTCTCATCATCCGCTGCGTCCTTTCCATGCCCTGAAGCCGACCCTTCGGCCGCGTTCTCAAGCCAGGCGAGTCAACCGGACGGCCAAAGTCGTCTCCACCAGCTCAAACTCACTCCATGCCAGTTGCACATCGCCGGCAGATAGGGGGAGGTCTTCGCCCTGTACCCACCGGGTTTCGATCACCTGGCCAACTTCAAGAGCCAGCAGATTCCGGACACGAAACTCCCGCACCGGCACGGCGACATCGAGTTCGACAGGAAGCCCTGCGACCGCGCCCCCGAGCGCAAACGGCGCATGGATGACCCCTTGCGGCGCAGCAACCAACGCCTCCTCCCGCGCCGGTTCAAGAGCAGGAGCAGCCTGCGCCCCTCTGACCGGGTTGCCTGTTTGCGCGGGTAGTGGATGTGTGGTTGCCATCTGCCCACCCTGTTTGCAGTGCGGGGGCCAGAGGGAAAGGAAAAGGATTGGATTGGACTAATAATTGCGCCGAAAATCTCCATCTACACCTCCGCGATCCGTGACCGTGAATTCTTTTCGCTGTTACACTGAGGTGTATTGCTGAACAGAGCAAGCGAGCCCAAGATGCGCCCGCAAAACCTTCGATCGAGGTCAATGGTTATGTCTGAAACGATTGGAAACAAGAACCTTGCAAGCACCAGCCTTCGCCTGAAGGTGGGCCTGGCCGAGATGTTGAAGGGCGGCGTCATCATGGACGTGATGAACGTGGAACAGGCGCGCATCGCGGAAGAGGCTGGGGCTACCTCTGTCATGGCGCTGGAACGTGTGCCGGCCATGATCCGCGCCGAGGGCGGCGTGGCACGGATGGCCAAGCCGAGCCTGATCAAGCAGATCATCCAGGCTGTCTCGATTCCGGTCATGGCCAAGGCACGCATCGGTCACTTTGCCGAGGCGCAGATTCTCCAGGAGCTCGGTGTGGACTTTATTGACGAAAGCGAAGTCCTGACCCCGGCGGACGAGGCACACCACATCGATAAGCACGCCTTCACCACGCCGTTTGTCTGCGGCGCGCGCAATCTGGGCGAGGCTCTGCGGCGCATTGCCGAAGGCGCAGCCATGATCCGCACCAAAGGCGAGGCCGGCACCGGAGACGTGGTTCATGCCGTGCGGCACATGCGCCAGATTGTGAAAGAGATGAAGGCGCTCACCGTCCTCAGCGAACAGGAACTCTACGCAGCCGCCAAGGACCACCAGGCGCCCTATGAGCTCATCCGCATGGTCGCACAGGCCGGCAAACTTCCGGTGCCCAACTTCTCAGCCGGCGGCATTGCAACCCCCGCGGACGCCGCACTGATGATGCAGCTTGGCGCAGAGGCGATCTTCGTCGGCTCAGGGATCTTTATGAAGGAGCGCGCCACACCCCTCGATGTGAAAAACAATCCCAAAGAACGGGAAGAGGCAGTCTCCCGTGCGAAGGCCATTGTCATTGCGACTACCCACTTCAATGACCCTAAAATTCTCGCCGAGGTCTCCGAGCAGGTCACCGGCACCATGAAAGGTCTGGCCGCTGCAGCGATAGAGGAATCGCAGTTGTTGCAGACGCGCGGCTGGTAGTCGTCTTGCGATACCCAGCAGGCTTGTTACGCCTGCGACCAAGCAGCATTGCATGTCCGGAATATCACACGAGACGATGACGTGCTCACACATGCAGGGGTGCTGTCTTCCCGAAGTGCACGCTCACACGCGGGTGCAGGAGTTCGACCGAAGTATGACCATTGAGATTCCCAAGCAAGCGCGTACTGCCGGGATAGCTTCGATTCAGCGCTACTTCGAAGAGAATATGCCTGAACCCATCGGTGACCTGCCCGCAGGTTTACTGCTCAACTTTTTCATCGAAGAGATTGGACCGGCAATTTACAACCAGGCCGTTGCCGATGCGCAGGTGCGTATGCAGCTTCGCGTATCCGATCTCAATGGAGAACTCTTTGCCGATGAGTTTCAGTATTGGCCCAAAATTGACGCGAAGCAAAAGAATCGCAGGTAATCGAACCGTCCGCGAAATTGCTTTGTACTGATCGGGCCAGGCGCGGACGTCTTATCGTCATCATCCACCAGATCCTTGATTGTGAGAGCTTCGATATGAAGGTAATCCATCCCTTCCCCAGCCTACCTCTTTCCTTAGATCAGGGAGAACCGGCTTGACGGAACAACGTACGCTGCCACGTATCGGAGTACTTGCCATTCAAGGGGACTATGCTGCGCACGCCGACGCGCTGGCCGAGTCCGGCGCTACACCTGTGGAGGTGCGCAAGCCGGAGGAACTGGAAGGCCTGGATGGATTGATCCTACCCGGCGGCGAGTCCACCACCATGCTCAAGTTCCTTGAAAAGCGCCACTTCTTTGACGCTCTCCTGCAATTCTGCGCACAGCACCCTGTCTTTGGAACCTGCGCTGGCGCCATCCTGCTGGCCCGTGAGGTCCGGAACCCTTCGCAGCGCAGCCTGGGCCTGCTCGATGCCGTCGTCGAGCGCAACGCCTACGGCCGCCAGATCGACTCCTCTATCTTGACCGCTGAGACATCCCTGCCCGGCGGGCCGCTGGAAATGGTCTTCATTCGCGCGCCTCGCATTGCGGCAACAGGCAACACCGTGGAAGTGCTTGCCCGGCGTGACGGCGATCCGGTTTTCGTCCGGCAGGGGAAAATCATGGCCGCCACGTTTCATCCGGAGCTTTCTACCGATCGACGCGTGCATCGCGCCTTTGTTGACACGCTTTTAGCCACAACCGGCAAATGAGAACTATCCGATCCCCTGTAAAAAAGAGTTTCAGCGGAAAACAATCCGCTGCCAATTCCCTGTGCGTCCCGGTCAAAGTGAGAGTAATCTCATTTTGACAGAGTCTTGATTTCCGGCCTGCACGGAGGAACCGCATGTCGCACAGACTTTGCACAGTTCTCTATTCCTGACGAGGCTTTCCATGCCCGCGATCTTTACGCACTCCCCGGCGGAAACGGAACGGAAAGAGCCTGGAATCGGCGGCAAGCCCCCAGTTGACCGTCGTCCCACGGGTGGCGGAGGTGGTGGCGGCGATGACGACTGGCGGCGCGAGAACCGCGGCCCGCGCGAACTGCTCCATAGCATTCGATTTTTCGTCTTCTTCGGTCTGGCAGGAGACATGATGTTTTTTGTCATGCTGGTGGTTCTCTTCTTCGCCCGCCAGGCAGGTATGCACATGGATCCTCAAAGCCATGAGCAGATTGGGGACTGGCACCCGGTCCTGCTGCCTCCAATCCTTTATCTGAATACAGCCGTCCTGATTCTGAGCAGCCTGACAATGGAACTTGCGCGCAGAAACATCTTTCGTGAGATCGATGTGCTCGAGGAGTGGCTCGGCCTTGGACGGCCGGCTCTGCAGCGCACCCTCCCATGGGTAGCCGCAACCCTGGCTCTTGGCGGCCTGTTCCTTGCCGGACAATGGATGGCCTGGAAACAGCTCACCGCTCAGGGTTTTGCCTTCGATAGGTGGTCAACACCGGCAAGCTATTTCTTTTATCTGATCACAGGCCTGCACGCTGCGCACCTGACCATTGGCCTGATCGCTCTGCTGGTGTGCCTCTGCACCACAGGCTTCCTCCGTCGCATCGAGCTGCGTCAAATTGCAATCGACTCCGCCGCCTGGTATTGGCACGCGATGGGAGTGGCATGGCTGCTGCTTTTTGGCGTTCTTGCGGTTGGCCAGTAGATCAGAAAATGGGCCGGACCTCATTGGGGCGGCTGGGCTGTATCAGGGCGCTTCTGCGCGGTGGGTTTGGCCTGGAAACCTTTGCGCCCCGGCGCCGTAAGTGTAAATTCGTCTTTCGCCTCCACGGTGAGCATTGGGGCATCTGGGTCTACGACTTTCCACATCACCGCGTGAAGTTTTCTGTCAGTCACATCAAGTGTCAGATAGTGGTAGACGGGAAAGCCGGTATCACGGTAGAGGTCTCCGCGGCCGCGAAAAAGCAGAGGGTAGGGCTGCGCGCCCCCGCCACCTGTCACGACGTACTCGACTCCTCGGCGTTCAAACCGCTCATAGTTGTGAATGTGGCCGTTGAAGACCATCACCTTTGCATGAATCGTCGGCAAATGCGCCTCAAGGATATTGCGGAGGACGAGCGCATCCTTCGAAGGGAGGTTCACGAAAATTTGCGACTGTTTATCGGCTACCCAGGGGATGTGGTACAGGATGAGAAGAAACTGCACCTGGGTCGGGAGATGGCTTAATTGCGCGGCAAACCATTCTGCCTGATCGCTGCTCGCGTCCCCTCCGACCGTGCAGTCAAGGGCAACGACCTCGACATTGCCCAGCAGCGCGGAGTAGTGCCTGTACCCGTGAATCGCCGGAAAGTTCTTGAGATAGTTTTCTATGCCCGGTTTGTAGCCACCGTGGATTTCGTGATTGCCCGTCGTAGGCAAAACCAGAATCTCATTTTCACGCCAAGCCGTGGTCTCGCTCCTGAAAGCTGCCCAGTCATCATCTTTGGCGCCTGTATAAGGCGTATCTCCCGTGAGCAGAAGGACCGAAGGGTGCTCAAGTGCAATGCGCTCCGCGAGCCATTTGCGCACGCGCGGGTTTGTCCCCTGCGTCACCGACGGGTCTGTGAAGCGCGAATCTCCATAGGCCACCATGCGAATCGACGCGCCCGGAGCAAACTGCCCCAAGGTGAACGTCGGCTCGAACTTGGGCGGTTCAAGGTCCGCCTGCAGAGCCCCGCAACGCGAAACAAGGACCATCAGCAGGAAAACAAAAAGTGTGCCCGCTGCTCGTGACCATCTGCAACGAAAGGAGTTGCTCACGCCTTCAGCATACCATTCAGCGTTTATGAGCCGATTACTCTGGAACTCTGCGCGTAACCCGGGCATTGAACCGTTGCAAAAACAAAATCCACCTCTCCTTCAAGGTCTTGACCACGGGACAGGAAAAGTAAATCTGCCGATTGAGAGCCATGAGCATCTGCACTGCCTCCAGCTCATCATCTCCCGCCGAGATACACCCGGGCTCAGTCAGGTATTCATCCATCAGGTAGTCAATCGCGTGGCCTAGAATCTCAAGCCCGCGTCCGGCCTCCGGGCTTACGTGCCTCCTGCGCTTGGTTTGGATGGGCGAAGCGAAGGCCGTGTCGGCGGAAATTTGCGCGGAGGACACGATTGTGACTCGAGCTGCCATGGGTTTCATCCTCTAATGCCACATCGGATACTTCCGCGTACTTCTTCTCGTTACGAATGTACTTCGTTGCAAATTGGAATCAATGTGATGGGGCTCACAGTACGCACCTGCTCTGTCAGGCTATAAAGCCCACAGGTGTCGTGCCCAATGAGCCGTTATCGTGTTGTAGCGGGAGGCCGTCTTGCCTCAGATTTCAGCGGGTCACGGGAATGCGCAATCCGGCAAATGCCCGTCGCGCCATCTCCTTGACGGGATGAGGTCAAAAACCTAATCTCAAACTAGCAGCCTGTTGCACCGGATGCTTCCGGGCCGGTGTGACGGTCACAACTTTGCGAAGCTCGATCTGAACCGGGGTTTCATGATTCCCTACCATTGGCAATACCTTCCGTTGTTTTTGCAGATCCTTGTTGCCTTCGGCATGGGCGCGGGGATGGTCGCGGCCTCCTGGTTCGTCGGCCGGCATCGCAACTTGCGCGTTAAGCTGGAAGCCTACGAGTGTGGCATTGAGGCCGTAGGAGACGCACGCGGGCGATTCAGCGTTCGCTTTTATATAGTGGCGATGTTGTTCATCCTCTTCGATGTGGAAGCAGTTTTTATGATGCCCTGGGCGGTGATCTATCGCAGGCTGCCGGTGATCACCGGGTCCCGGCTGTTCGGATTCTGGGAAATGATCGTTTACCTCGGTTTTGTTGCAGTGGGGCTTTACTATATTGTGCGCAAAGGCATCCTAAACTGGAGCCAGGACAAGGCGGATCTCTAGCATGGGCGAGGCGAATCAAGCGACGCTCTCAGGCAAGGCCGAGGTACTGGCAGGTATGCCCGACCATCCAGCCATCGTGGCAATTCTGGCCTGGCAGCCAGATGCGCTCCTCGATGCCCGCTTCGACCGCGGCGAGTTGACCTTGACCGTTGCGCCGGAGTCCATCCGTGACGCCGCTGCCACCGTGCAGGCCGCGGGCTACAACTTCTTTGAGGACATGACAGCCGTCGACTGGTTCCCTTCTGCGCCGCGTTTCCAGTTGAGTTATCACATCCTCTCCCACCGTCTTCTCGAACGTATCCGCCTGCGTGTTCTGCTGGATGAAGCCGGCCCCGCCGTCGAGTCGATTACCCCTGTCTGGCCTGGAGCCGACTATTACGAGCGCGAGGTCTTCGACCTGTTCGGAATTCGCTTTGAAGGACACCCCAATCTACGCCGTATCATGATGCCGGACGAGTGGCAGGGCCACCCATTGCGCAAGGACTACCCTGTGGAGGGGTACCGCTAAATGACTGACGTAGCCGGCACGCCGATCCTTGAAGCCCCCGTAGCCGAAGGCGCAAAAGACCAGCACATGGTCCTGAACATGGGACCGCAACACCCTGCAACCCACGGCGTTCTGCGCCTAGTGCTGGAGATTGACGGCGAGATCGTCGTTCGACTCTATCCTGAGATCGGCTATCTGCATACGGGCATCGAAAAGACCTGCGAGGCCAAGTTCTACCAGCAGGTGGTGCCGCTCACCGATCGCGTCAACTACCTCGATCCGCTCTCGAACAACCTCTGCTACTGCCTTGCGGTCGAAAAACTGCTCGATCTTGAGATTCCAGAAAAGGCACAGTGGCTGCGTGTCCTGTTGACCGAGTTGAGCCGCCTCAACTCGCACCTCATCTGGCTCGGCACGCACGCCATGGACATAGGTGCGCTGACCGTTTTTCTCTACACCTTCCGCGAACGTGAAGAGATTCTCCGTTTGCTGGAGGCCGTCGCAGGCCAGCGCATGATGACCAGTTATATTCGCATCGGCGGCCTCTCCATGGAGCCCCCCATCGATTTTCTTGCGCGCGTCCAGGCATTTATCAAGACGCTCCCGGAGAAGATCGACGAGTATTCCAATCTTCTGACGGGCAACCCAATCTTCAGGAATCGCTTGAAGGGCGTCGGCTATCTCTCTGCAGCAGATGCAATTGCGCTGGGTGTGACGGGGCCGCCGCTGCGCGCCTCCGGCGTGGATATCGACTTGCGCCGCGACATGCCCTACTCCAGCTATGAGAAGTTTCAGTTCAAAGTGCCGGTTTCAACCGACGGCGATACCTGGGCGCGCTACCTGGTCCGGCTGGACGAGATGCGGGAGAGCATCAAGATCATTCAGCAAGCCCTCGACGGTATGCCGGAGGGCGCGGTCAAGGCCGATGCGCCCAAAATTGTGCTGCCCGACCGGGAAAAGATGAAGACGCAGATGGAGGCCCTCATCCATCACTTCAAGATTGTCACCGAGGGATTCAATGTACCGGCCGGCGAGGTCTATCAGGGCATCGAGTGCGGGCACGGACAGGTAGGGTATTACGTGGTTTCCGACGGCACAGCCAAACCCTGGCGCGTACACATGCGTTATCCGTCGTTTGCCACGTTGCAGGCGTTGGAGACCATGTGCAAGGGCGGTTTGCTGGCCGATGTCGTGGCCGTCATCGGCTCCATCGACATCGTACTGGGGGAGATTGACCGCTAGTGACCACAGAGACCCAGCTTTTTGTCGAGTTATGGGTCTCACTGGCTTCCCTGCTTCGCAGTTACACCGCGGCGCACGGGCTAAACGGCAACCGGCAGGCAACGGTGGAATTGGGCGAAGAACGGATTACGGTGCGCTACGACGACAAGTGGCTGGACCTCAAACGAAACCGGGCACAGGTGGCCTGGACACGCGAAGATGGAAGCTCCGGCATGCTGGAGCTAACCGACGCCGGAAGATTGAAGTCCGGCGCAGACGAGGAAGAGATGGACATGGCTGCTGAAGCCTGGGCGCGGGAGTTGATGCAATGAGCAGTGAAACCATGACCATCTTTTCGCCCAAAGTGGCGGCGCGCTTTGACGCCCTCGTCCAGAAATATCCCGTCAAGCGTTCTGCGCTGGTGCCCATGCTGCTTTACGCGCAGGACGAGGTCGGCTATCTCTCCGACGCGGTGATCGCAGATGTCGCCGCGCGCATCGGCATTACTGAGTTGGAAGTACGCAACGTGGCAACCTATTACTCCATGCTGCGCTTCAAACCGGCAGGCAAGTTCAACGTGCAGGTGTGCACCAACATCAGTTGCATGTTGCGTGGCGCGTATGATCTCTTTGATCGCTTTCAGGACGAGTTAGGCGTCGGTCACAAGGGCGTTACACCGGACGGCGTCTTCTCACTGGAAGAGGTTGAATGCATCGGAGCCTGCTGCTGGGCCCCGGCAATCCAGGTCAATTACGACTTTCACGACGATCTGACGCCCGATCAGGTTCCGGCGATTCTCGACACATATCGCGGCAAAGCCAAGGCGGAAGGGACAGCGGCTCATGCCTAAACTGGTTTCGCATCCCGATGAGGTCAAGATCGTCACCCGACGCTTCGGCCAGGGCGCGGCAAACATCGATAAATACATCGAGTTGGGCGGATATGACTCCGCAAAGAAATGCCTCGCGCAGGGCCCGGACTGGATTATCAATGAGATGAAGGCCTCGAACCTTCGCGGACGCGGCGGCGCGGGCTTCCCTACCGGCATGAAGTGGTCCTTTGTGCCCAAGCAGAGCCCCAAGGCGAAGTACGTGCTGGTCAACGGCGACGAGAGCGAGCCCGGCACCTGCAAAGATCATCTGATCTTCCTCCACGACCCGCACGCGGTCATCGAAGGAACCATCATTGCGGGCCTTGCCATCGGCTCCAAACTCGGTTTCATCTATCTGCGCGGCGAATATCGCTATCTGCTCGAAATCATGGAGAAGGCCGTGGCCGATGCCTACGCCAAGGGTTTTCTGGGCAAGAACATCTTCGGCTCCGACACCGAATTCCAGATCATCACACAAAGTGGTGCGGGCGCGTATGAAGTGGGCGAAGAGTCCGCGCTGATGGAGTCGCTCGAAGGCAAGCGCGGCGTACCCCGCATCAAGCCGCCGTTCCCTGCTGTCGTCGGCCTCTACGGCGGCCCGACGGTCATCAATAATGCAGAGACCATCGCCACCGTCCCCCATGTCATCGCCATGGGCGGCGAGGCTTACGCGGCAGTCGGGTCACCGCGCAATGGCGGCACGCGCCTCTTTGGCGTCAGCGGTCACGTCGAGCGGCCAGGCGTCTACGAACTCCCCATGGGCTACAACCTCAAGAAGATCGTCTATGACGTAGCGGGAGGCGTCCGCGGTGGACGCAAGTTGAAGGCGGTCGTTCCCGGCGGTTCCTCCACTCCCGTCCTGCTGCCCGAAGAGATTGAAAGCCTGGGCATGGACTTCGACCAGGTGGGTAAGGCTGGTTCCATGCTCGGCTCCGGTGGCGTCGTCGTGATCGACGACCAGACCTGCATCGTCGAGTTCGCCCTGCGGACCATCAGCTTCTATCAGCATGAGAGCTGCGGCTGGTGCATCCCGTGCCGCGAGGGTACCGACTGGCTCAAGAAATCGCTGACCCGCTTTCACGCAGGCTTCGGCACGGCCAAGGACATCGACAACATTCAGTACTTGGCCGAAAACATGATGGGCCGCACCTTCTGCCCGCTGGGCGATGCGGCTGCGATGCCCACGCTGGGTTTCGTCAAAAAGTTCCGCAAGGAATTTGAAGATCACCTGAACGGCAAGCTTTGTCCGTTCGCCAAACACACGGAATTGGCAGTCGTTTAGGGGCGCTGGAGAGGCATGGCAGACGTAACGATTACAGTTGACGGCAAAAAGCTCACGGCGCCGGCCGGCGCGTTGCTCATTGACGTTTGCCGCAAGGCAGGCATCGAGATTCCGGCCTTTTGCTACTATCCCGGCCTCAGTCTTCAGGCTGCCTGCCGCATGTGCGTCGTTCGCCAGGAAAAGGTGCCCAAACTGCAGACCGCTTGCACCACGACCGTCGCCGAGGGCCAAGTCTTCATTACGGATTCGCCGGAAATCACCCAGGCGCGCAAGGCCACCATCGAACTGCTGCTTGGCAATCACCCGCTCGACTGCCCGGTCTGCGATGCAGGCGGCGAGTGCGAGTTGCAGGACATGACCTTCAAGTACGGCGCGGGTGAGAGCCTCTACGCCGAGGCCAAGCAGCACCGCGAGGAACAACAATGGTCCCCGGCCGTCTTCTATGACCGCCCGCGCTGCATTCTCTGCTACCGCTGCATCCGCATGTGCGGCGAAGGCATGGACGTGTGGGCGCTGGGCGTGCAGAATCGTGGCGCCAGTGCGGTCATCGCTCCCAACGGCGGCGACCGCCTCGACTGCGAACAGTGCGGCATGTGCATCGACGTCTGCCCTGTCGGTGCGCTGACGAGCGGCAGTTACCGCTACAAGACGCGGCCCTGGGAGATGAATCACGTCTCCACGGTTTGCACCCACTGCGCGGACGGCTGCAAAGTCACCCTCGGCGTGCGCCAGTCGAATGACGGCTCCGCGATCGTCCGGGCCGACAATCGCGACAAGAGCGGCATCAACGGCGACTTTCTTTGCGCCAAGGGCAGGTTCGGGTTCGACTTTGTTGAAAATCCAGAACGGTTGTCGAAGCCGCTGGTCCGCAATGCGGCGGGCAAACTCGAACCCGCTACCTGGGAGCACGCATTACGCGTTGCCGCAGCCAGGCTCAAAGAAGTTCGCGACAGCCGCGGCGGCTCGGCCATAGGCGTGATCGGCTCTAACGTCACGACTAACGAAGAGAATTATCTGCTGCAAAAGTTTGCGCGTGCGGTGCTTCAAACCAACAATATTGACCATGAGCGGACGACCGACTACTCGGCTTTTGCTCATGCGCTTGCGGGACACACCGGCCGCTCCGCGAGCCTGCGCGAAATCGCCGCGGCCCCAGCCATCCTTCTGATAGGCGGCAATCCAACAGAAGAGCATCCATTGCTGGCCTGGGAGCTGCGCACCAATGTGCGGCTCAACCGCGCCCGGCTCTACATTGCCAATACGGCCGAGATTAAGCTCGAACGCCAGGCCAAAGCTGTTCTTCGCCTGTCCGCCAATGGCTATACACATCTGCCGGCCTATCTTGGCGGCAGCGACGCCGCCATCGCGAACACCGCGTTCCGCGAAGCACTGCTCGCCGAGGAATCGCTGGTCGTCATCTTCGGACAGGAGTACCGCGGAGCGCCGGTCGAGGAGCTCGTGCAGTGGGGTGTGAATCGTCCCAATGTCCGCTTCGCCTTTCTCGGTGACCTCGCCAATTCCCGCGGCGCAGCAGACATGGGCCTGCTGCCCAGCCTGCTCCCCGGCTATGTTCCGGTCACGACGCCCGGCGCTTTTGCAGCCGAGTACTCCGGCATGCCGACCGCGCCCGGCAAAACGCATCCGGAGATGCTGGCAGCCGCGGCCAATGGCCAACTCGGAGCACTGTTCATTGTCGGCGCCAATCCTGTGAGCAGCCTCCGCAGCGACCCGGCGCAACTCAAAGGCACGTTTGTGATCGTGCAGGACATCTTCCTTACCGAGACCGCCGCTCTCGCCGACGTAGTCTTCCCTGCCGCCAGTCTCTATGAGAAGACAGGCACGATTACCAACACTTATGGCGACGTACAACTGGTCAAAAAAGGCGCGGACCGCGCCGGAACCAAGCCTGACTTTGAGATCCTCGTCCGTCTGGCGGGAGCCATGGGCGTGGACGTAAAGGCGCTTGTGCCCTTCGGCAAGACCGGCATGACCGCCGACCTCGGCCAGTCGCGCGGAGCGCAAGCAGGTGAAGCCGATCGCCATGCGGTGTGGCTGGCCGCACGTGGGCTGGAGCCCAAGCTCAGTCCCTTTGACCCGCTCGCCGCACTGGATGAAATTGAGCGTCTGGTGCCTGCCTACAAGCTGGATCGTCCGAACCTTTTTGGCGGAAATGATGCAACAACCGATCCGGGCTTCGTGCCCGTCTCGGCGCTCTCCGGACCGGACCTGGTTACGCCGACACACAATGGATTGTTTACCTCCGGAACACTCGGCTATTACAGCGACTCGCTCAAGGATCTGCAGCGGCATCAGACACCGGCGAGGGCTGAGACCGCAGCGGATTGAAGATGAGTTTGGCAAGAGAGGCTGAAAACTCGTGACGATGTTGCAATTTTTCCTTTGGAGCTTGCTGAAGGTTGCCGTGGTGACGGTGGTCCTTCTGGTAGGCGTCGCCTACACAGTCCTGCTGGAGCGCAAGCTGGTAGGCCGCATCCAGAACCGCTGGGGACCCAGCCGCGTCGGCCCCTTCGGCTTGCTGCAGCCCCTCGTGGATGGAGCCAAGTCCTTTCTGAAGGAAGACATTATTCCCACCGCTGTATACCGGCCCCTCTATCTGCTGGCTCCCATCATCGCCCTGGGATGCGCGCTTATCTCCATTGCCGTGGTTCCCTTTGGCGACCCGCGTGTCGGGCGCAATGGTTTTCATCTCTTCCAAATTTCGGATGTAAACATTGGCCTCCTGGTCATCCTTGGGATCACTTCAATCGGCGTTTACGGCGTGGCGCTTGCGGGTTGGTCGTCGAATAATAAGTATTCCCTGCTCGGCTCGCTTCGATCCTCCGCGCAGCTCATCAGTTATGAGCTGGCGTTGGGCCTTTCCCTGGTCGGCGTAGTGATGCGTGCCGGGTCGCTCAATCTGCGGATCATTGTGGAGAGCCAGTCGAGCGAAGGGTTGCTCACCTGGAACATCTTTGGCGGGCTGCAGTTTATCGCCTTCTTTATTTACCTGATGGCCGCTTATGCAGAGACGAACCGCTCGCCTTTCGATCTGCCCGAGGCAGAGAGCGAACTCACGGCTGGATACCACACAGAATATAGCTCAATGAAGTTCGCCATGTTCTTCATGGCCGAGTATGCCAACATGATCACCGTGGGCTGCGTGGCCACGCTCCTCTTTCTCGGCGGCTGGACCAGTCCCTTCGGCAACCTGATTCCGTTGCCGGACAACATTGTCATCCAGGCGCTGCTCCCGATCTTCTGGTTCGTGCTCAAGGTGTTCTCTTTCCTTTTCCTCTACGTTTGGGTACGCGGCACGTTGCCGCGCTTCCGTTATGACCAGCTGATGAACTACGGATGGCGTTACCTGCTTCCCCTCGCCATCCTCAACATTGTGGGCACAAGCCTCTGGCTTGCGTATAAGTGACCGAACGATGCACCTAATTCTGTTCTTCATCTTTGCCGCACTTTGTCTGGCCGGAGCGGTTAACCTCCTGCTCCAGACGCATCCCATCAACAGCGCACTTTCGCTGATTGTGGTGATGACCTCGCTGGCTGTTCTCTATCTGCTACTCGGCGCCGAGTTCCTGGCCGCGGCCCAGGTAATTGTCTATGCCGGAGCCGTGATGGTCCTGTTTACGTTTGTCATTATGCTGCTCAACGCGGGACGCGAAGAACGAACACTCGGCAGCCGGGCAGCGCGTGTCGTTGGGTTCCCAGCCGTGGCAGCCTTTCTTGCCTTGCTTGCCACTGTGCTGCTGAAAGCCCATGGCCTGGGACGCGCTGCCATGCAGGAGGGCGTCACGTCTACCGACGATCTGAGCGCCGTGCTCTTCACAAAGCTGCTTCTGCCGTTCGAAGTCACCTCTGTCCTGATTCTTATTGCCATTCTGGGCGCCGTGGCACTTACCCGTCACGGCGATGGGGAAAGGTCGGCAAGCAAGTGAATCCAGCTTCCGCAGGTCTGGCTCAACCCGGCATTCCACTTGCCTGGTATCTCATGCTGAGTGCAATCCTGTTTTCGCTCGGTGTCATTGGCTTTCTCATCAAGCGCAATCTCATCACAGTCTTTATGTCGATTGAGCTGATGCTGAATGCCGTCAACCTATCCTTTGTGACCTTTGCTCATCAGTGGCATGCGGTCAAGGGCCAGATTTTTGTGTTTTTTGTGATGATGGTGGCCGCGGCTGAAGCAGCCGTCGGTCTGGCCATCATTATCGCCGTTTTCCGCGCCCGCGCTACGCTGGCCGTCGACCGTATCGACCTGATGAAACTATGAACGATTCACTCCATCTCTGGCTGATTCCTCTGTTCCCTTTTGCAGGCTTTCTGCTAAACGGAGTCCTTGGCTCCCGACTGCCGAAATGGCTGGTGACAACAATTGCACTGCTGACGCCGCTGTGGTCCTTCGCCATCGTGCTGAGCGCAGCTCGCGGCCTGCTCGGCTTTGGCGCAACACTGCCTTCCCTGCCCTTCGTCGAAACCTGCCCCGTAGGCTGGATCGACGCCGGCGCGCTGCACATCGGCTTCAGCTTCGTCCTCGATCAGCTATCGCTCGTGATGCTGCTGGTGGTCACCGGCGTAGGCCTTCTCATCCATATTTACTCAGTCGGCTACATGGCTCACGAAGATGGCTACTGGCGCTTCTTCAGCTACATGAACCTGTTCATGTTCTTCATGACGGTTCTTGTGCTTGCCGGCAATGCCCTGGTGATGTTCATCGGCTGGGAGGGCGTGGGCCTCGCGTCTTACCTGCTGATCGGCTTCTACTTCCAGAAGAACTCCGCGGCAGACGCTGGCAAGAAGGCCTTCATCGTTAACCGAATTGGAGACTTCGGCTTCCTTATCGGCATCTTCCTTCTGCTGGCCAACTTCGGCACGCTCACATTCAGTGAGATCGCCGCAAAGCTGGCCGCAGCGCCCGCCTGGCAGGGAGGGGTGCTCACCGTCATCGCCCTCTGCCTGCTCGTTGGCGCCACCGGAAAGAGCGCGCAGCTTCCGCTCTATGTCTGGCTACCCGACGCGATGGAAGGCCCCACGCCCGTCTCCGCACTTATTCACGCGGCCACCATGGTTACAGCCGGCGTCTACATGATCGCCCGCACTCATGCAATTTTTGATCGCTCACCCTTCGCACTCGGTATCGTTGCCATCGTCGGCGCGGCCACGGCCCTCTTTGCCGCCACCATTGGCCTGGTGCAGAACGACATCAAACGAGTCCTCGCCTACTCGACCATCTCTCAACTCGGCTACATGTTTCTCGCCTGCGGCGTTGCGGCCTACTCAGCGGCGATCTTTCACCTGATGACACACGCCTTCTTCAAGGCATTGCTCTTCCTCGCTGCCGGCTCTGTCATCCACGCGCTCGGCGGCGAACAGGACCTGCGCAAGATGGGTGGCCTGCGCAAAAAGATACCCGTCACCTTCTGGACCATGACCGCTGCGGTCTTTGCCATCGCCGGCTTCTTCCCCTTTGCCGGCTTCTTCTCCAAGGACGCGATCCTTTACGCAGCCTTTCTTCAGGGGCCCGGCGGCAAGATCTTCTGGTTCGCCGGCGTAGTCACGGCGCTGCTCACATCCTTCTATATGTTCCGTCTCTGGTACCTCACCTTTCTCGGAGAGTCGCGGAGTCACGACGTCCATCCGCATGAGAGCCCCTGGTCCATGCTCGCGCCGCTGTCAATTCTCGCACTCCTTTCAATCGGCGGCGGCTGGATCGGCATGGGCCGCTTCGGCACCTTCCTTGCTCCGGTCGTCGGCACGAGCGCATCTGAAAGCGGCAGCACCCAGTTGGAGATACTTCTCAGCATCGTGGCCGTCGCCGTTGCTCTGCTTGGCTGGCTGATTGCCGACCGGCTCTATCGTCAGCGCCCGGAGAGTGCGGGTAATCTTGCCGCCGCCATGCCAGCCGGATACAAATTGCTGATCAACAAATACTTTGTCGACGAGATCTACGGATATACCGTCGTCAAGCCGCTGCTGGCCATCTCGCAGTATGTCCTTGAATGGGTTGTCGATGTCGCGATCCTCGGAGGCGCCACATGGCTCCTCGCCGGAACCGCGCAATTCGCCGGAGCGATTCTTCAGCGCTGGCAATCCGGAAACCTGCGCTCCTATGCCGCCTGGCTGACTCTGGGCGCTGCAGTTGTATTGCTGTTTTTCCTTCTTCCAGCAACGCTCGGCATGCACGTCAGCGGGATGGGGCGATAAACCATGACATACCTCAACGAATCCATCCTGACTGTCATCCTTCTGGCTCCACTGGCTGGCGCGGCTCTCATCGCGATCCTACCGGACCGCGGCAAGCTGCCAGCCTGGATCGGTTTGCTCACTACCCTTGTCACCTTGGGCCTCACGCTCCATCTTCCCGCGCACTTTGTTCTGAGCCAGCACGGATTTCAGTTTGAGACCAGTCGTCTCTGGATTGAGAATCCCGCAATCTACTATCACGTGGGAGTTGATGGCCTCAGCCTTTGGCTGGTCGTGCTAGCAGGTTTGCTCGCGCCCATCGGCATCGTCGCCAGTTGGAACGCCATCCATCAGCGCCGCAAAATTTTTTATGCGCTCTTTCTGGTGCAGCAAACAGCAATGCTCGGCGTCTTCCTGTCGCTGGACCTTATGCTTTACTACGGCTTTTGGGAGCTATCCCTGGTCCCCATGGCCATCCTGATCGCGATGTACGGTCGCAAAGACGGGTCCAAGGCTGCCCTCAAGTTTTTCCTCTTCACGTTCATTCCCTCTGCGCCCTTGCTGGTTGCTATACTCTGGCTCTACGCCAACACAGGCACCTTCAACTTCGCCGACCTCCAGATTCTGATCGCCAGCGGTGGTCTGCCCGCCGGACCGCTCTGCTGGGTTGCGATTGCATTCCTCTTCGCCTTTGCGGTCAAGGTGCCCGTCTTTCCGCTGCACGGCTGGCTGGCCGATACCTTCAGCGAGGCCCCCGTCGCTCTGGCCATGGTCGTCGCCGGCAAACTGGGACTTTACTCCATGTTGCGCTTTCACGTGGGTCTCTTTCCGGTGCAGGCTCGTGCGCTCGCTCCCTGGCTGGTCGCACTTGCTGTCATCGGACTGCTCTACGGAGCCTGTCTAGCTCTTGTACAGCGCGATTTCTGGCGCCTCCTTGCGTTTGCCGCTCTTAGCCATCTCAGCCTCATCACCCTGGGCATCTACGGCCTCACCTTCACCGGCTGGGACGGCGCAATTTATCAGATACTCAACCACGGCGTCGTCGACGGCTCGCTCTTCCTGCTCCTCGGCATCCTTGAGGCGCGCTACGGAACAAGTCAGATTGCCTGCTACGGAGGGCTAGCTGCAAAGGTCCCACAGACAGCAACGCTTTTCGTCATTACCTCGCTGGCTATGATCGGCCTGCCGATGCTCAATGGATTCGTGGGCGAATTCCTGATTCTTTCCAGCACTTTCACGGGCGTCAACCGCGGCTGGGCAGTCGCCGCAACCGTCGGCGTCATCCTGGGTGCGGCCTATATGCTCTGGCTGGTGCAGCGGCTCTTTTACGGACCGCAAAGTCCATTGGCCGCAGACAAGCCCGCTTCCGATTTGCGCTTGGGCGAATTGTTGATTCTCTGGCCGCTTGTTGCTCTCATGCTGGGGATGGGCGTTGCACCATCCATCTGGCTGCCGACCATCGAGAATCGTACAGGTCCACCTACTTTGAAAGGTTCGATCACGTTGCCTCAACCCAGTCTGAGCCTCGCTGCATCCGGGGAGGGCCAGCAATGAACCCCGGTGATATGTTACGCATTCTTCCTGAAATCGTCCTCACGCTGACGGGCGTTCTCATCATGCTCGCGGACGCATCGCTGCCCGCGAACGCACCGCGACGCGCGCTGGGGTGGGTAGCCGCTCTCGGTACGACCCTTGCCCTCTGGGCCAGCCTCTGGCAACTTTCGCTGCCGGCAGGAACGGCTTTCTACTCCACGGTAGAAACCAGCCCGTTCACCGTCTTCTTCCATGTACTCATATGCGGCATCGTGCTGGTAGTGTTGCTGCTCTCTTTGGATTCCCTGCCTGCCGAGAGCCACAATCAGGGTGAGTATTACGCACTTGTAGTTCTAGGCGCAGTTGGCATGTGCCTGCTGACCTCCGGCATTGAACTCCTGGTCATCTTTATTGCACTTGAGATCTCTTCGATTGCGACATACGTCCTGGCTTGCTATCGCAAGGAATCGGGCCGCAGTCCAGAGGCTGCCATCAAGTACTTCCTTCTGGGGTCGTTTGCCACCGGGTTTCTGCTCTACGGCATTGCGCTGGCGTTCGGAGCGACTGGGACAACTCAGATCTACGAGCTTTCACGCCTGCTTCCCACAGCTCAGAATCACACCATGGTGCTCGCGGCAATGGCATTGATGGTGGTTGGAATTCTTTTCAAGGTTTCAGCCGCTCCCTTTCACGTCTGGACGCCGGATGTATATGAGGGTGCGCCTTCCCCCGTTGTAGCACTGATGTCCACCGCTCCGAAGGCTGCGACGTTTGCTCTCCTGCTTCGCGTGGTCTACGAAATCTTTCCCACGCTGCGCTCTTCCTGGGCGCCTCTGCTCTGGTGCGTCGCGGTGCTTTCCATGACTGTGGGCAACGTGGCTGCCCTTCGTCAACAGAACGTCAAACGCATGTTGGCTTACTCGTCCATTGCCCACGCTGGCTACCTGCTCGCGGCCTTTGCTGGTTTAGGTCCAAGTGGAATTGCTGCCGCCAGCTTCTACACCGCAGCCTATGCCGCTATGAATGTCGGCATTTTTGCCGTTGTGACAATGGTCGGCGGGTATGATGATCAGCGATCCATGATTGCCGATTACCGTGGCTTGATCTACCGCGCCCCGTTGCTCGGCGGCCTGCTGATCTTTTTCCTTACATCCCTTGTTGGAATTCCATTTACAGCGGGATTCTTTGGCAAGTTCTACGCCTTTTCGGCCGCAGTCGGCGGGAATGCAATTTGGCTCGCTCTGATTGGCCTGCTCAACTCCGGACTGGCCGCTGCCTACTACCTGCGTCTGGCCTTTGTTACCGTCCAGCCCGCCCCAGACACGGAGAGCTTCGCCAAAGTTGCAACCCCAACGGTGGGTGTGGCTGTTGCTGCAGCTTTGCTGTTTACAGTGGGAGCCACTCTCGTCCTCGGAATCATCCCAACACAAGCTCTGCAGGCTGCAGAAACAGGCGCTCACACCCTTCAGGTGCCTGCTAACGATGAGAATCCCGCATACATCACGGAAGGGACGCAACAGCCTCGTGGTAACAGGGACGGTATTGAATAGGTTTCTGTAGAAAGCAGCCGTCATCCCTAGTACTTCCTTCTCTGGATAATATTCCAGAACCCATGCACGCGCCTCACGACCCATCCGCATACGCCGTTCCCTGTCTCGCAGCAGGTCAAGGCTCGCCGCGCAGATCGCCGCAGGGCTCCCTTTGGGGATGAGCAGTCCAGTGACTCCAGCAACCACTGCGTTTCTCGCACCCGTTGCAAAGGTCGTAATGACGGGGATTCCACTTGAGGCCTCAAGCACCGCGTTGGGAAAACCTTCGCGCCGACTCGGTAAAATCAGAAAAGCCATAAGTTGGGCATCATCCCGCTCCACTTGTGCCTTCAAGACTGTGAGTTGGCCGTTCAACCATTCGGTCGCCTCTTCAGTGCCCTCCACGCGAACTTCCGTTTCGCGCTGGCGATAGGCGCGAATCAGATCGTTCACGACAGCCGCAGACAGTGCCGCATCGCCCCAGCGGAAGCGAATCTGCAGAATCATGGTTCGAGGCAAGCTGCGCACGGTCAGGCGGCGCTCAAATCGGTCCAGAAGATAGGCCTGCGCCTCCGGCGTGGGTGCATGCGGGTTCAGGCCTGGAAACTTCCGTCCGAATCGCCCCAGAAATGCGGGCGCCAGGTACAGCCTCTCATCGGCAATGACAGTCCACGCCAATTGCTCGCCGCGCAGCATCCCTGCCAGCGTCTCTAGCTGGACCTGGCCTGAAGCCAGTGCTCCGGAAGCCGCTGGATCAGACCCATCCAGGTGCAAGGCAGTTCCCGGCGCAGTGCGCAAGGCCACTCGCGCGCTGGCTTCATATTGATTAGGTGCGATCAGGCAGTAGAGAAGGCAGGCCAGCAACAGGCTGCCGCACACTGCTGAGACGAATCGCAGCCGAAGGTACAGCACAGCAAATAAGTCTCGAAGGGAGGTAGAAGGACTGCTCAGTACGGTACTGCCAACCTGCGACGCGTCCGGCGACTTAGGCAGGTCGCCCGGAACAGTCGGTGTCTCCGGCAAGGATTGAGGCCCTCGATTTCACAAGTTCTCCCCCAGTCCTATTCAGGGCCTTCAAAGTGAATCGTCACTGCGGAAGATTTATGCCTCAGTATGACCTGCCAGACCCGCATGTGTCTTGTTTCAGGTCAAGAAGAGCATAGAAATCGCATTACAACGGTAACGGACTCTCCGATTCGTCTGCGCCACCCTGCCGATACCACTCTACCGTGCGCTCGAGGCCTTCTCTGAAATCCACGACCGGCTTGTACCCCAGCAGCTCTCCGGCCAGACGAATATCGGCGAGGGAGTCACGAATATCTCCTGCCCGCGGGGCCTCGTATACAGGCTTCCCGATAAATCCGGTCAAGTCGCGCAAGATCCTGAAAGTCTCATTCAGTGTGACCCGGCTCCCCGTGGCTGTGTTCATCACCTGTCCGGAGACCTTCTCCGGCGCCGCCTCTGCGGCCAGCAGGTTGGCATGGACCACATTCTCGATGAAAGTGAAATCACGGCTCTGTTCCCCGTCGCCGTAGATAACCGGTGGTTTCCCGGCGAGCATCGCGCGGCAAAACCTTGCCAGAACTCCGGAATAGTGAGAGGTTGGGTCCTGATAAGGTCCGAAGACATTAAAGTAGCGGAGCACCACAGTCTCGATGCCGTAGACGCGCGCAAAGGCCCGCATGTAGTGTTCCCCGGCAAGTTTTGCCACCGCATACGGCGAGATTGGATTGGGCAGCATTTTCTCGTGCTTGGGCAGCGTTGGGGTGTCGCCGTAAGCTGAAGAAGACCCTGCGTAGACAACGCGCCGCACGCCGGCTTCGCGCGCGGCCACCAGAAGGTTAAGGGTTCCAGTAACACAGTGCAGATTCGTATTCACCGGATCGGCAACCGAGCGTGGTACTGATGCCAGTGCCGCCTCGTGAAAGACGACCTCCACACCCTTGCAGGCCCGTGCGCAGTCCTCCGGTCGCGTCAGGTCGCCCTCGATAAATTCGACCGCTTCCAAACCAATCAGATTCGTTCGTTTACCGGTCAACAGGTTGTCAATCCCCTGAACGTTTTCTCCGCGCGCCAGCAATGCAGCTGCGATCGAGCGCCCGATAAATCCTGCCACTCCTGTAACCAGGTACTTTGCCACAGTTCACCGATAACCTTTCGTCAAGCCAATGCGGTCGAACGGCTCCGCATCTTCTAGAGGATACAATCCAGCACACCAACTTCTGCGTCTTACAATAAATTGTATGACGACAGCAACTGAGGGCAGAATCGCCGCGATTCATCAAAAGCTCGAGAAGCGCGAGGCGCGCATAGGCATTGTTGGAATGGGCTACGTGGGTCTGCCTCTTGCTCTGCTCTTCAGCGGCGAGAAGTTCCGCGTCACCGGTTTTGATATCGCGCCGGATAAAGTGGAAACCTTGAATCGGGGCGGATCCTACATTGTTCGGATTCTTCCCAGCATGATCCAGGAGGCCCGGAAGGCTGGGTTCCGCGCCACGGCCGATTATTCCGAGATCGCACAGATGGATGCGGTCATCATCTGCGTGCCAACGCCGCTCAATGAGTATCACGAGCCCGACCTCAGCTACGTCACGGGCACCGTGAAAGCCATCGCTCCGCACATCCACGAGGGGCACCTCATCATCCTGGAAAGCACCACCTACCCCGGTACCACGGAGGAACTCGTGGTACCTCTGCTCGAGGCCGGAAATGCCGGCGGTCTCAAAGTCGCGCGCACCCGGGATGCACAGGGGATTCATGTCGCCTTCTCGCCCGAACGAGAGGACCCGGGAAATGATTCCGTAGCCCGCCACGACATTCCCAAAGTTGTCGGCGGCTGTGGGCCAGCGGCCGATGAACTGGCAGGGGCGCTCTACGGCGCCATCTTTCGCCGCGTGGTTCCCGTCAGCAGCCCATCAGCAGCAGAGATGACGAAATTGCTCGAGAACATTTATCGCTGCGTAAACATCGCGCTGGTCAATGAGCTGAAGCAGCTCTGCATGAGGATGGGCATTGATATTCACGAAGTAATTGACGCCGCCAAGACCAAGCCCTTCGGTTTCCAGGCCTTTTACCCCGGACCGGGTCTGGGCGGCCACTGCATCCCGATTGACCCGTTCTATCTTTCCTGGAAGGCCAAGCAGTTTGATTTCCGGACACGCTTTATCGAACTCGCGGGCGAGGTCAATATGGGAATGCCCTACTTCGTCATCGACCAGCTCGCCGAGGGCCTCAACCGCCACCGCAAGGCCATCAACGGCTCCAGGATCCTCGTCCTCGGGCTGGCCTACAAACGCGATATCGACGACCTGCGCGAGTCTCCTTCCCTCACCATCATCGAACTGCTGCGCGAAAAGGGCGCAGACGTTGCCTACAACGACCCTTACTTCCCTTCCGTCGGCCGGGGGCGCCATTACGCTCTCAATATGACCAATACATCACTCGACCATTTGGGCCAATATGACGCCGTCATGATCGTCACTGACCATAGCAGCTACGATTACAAGTCCATCGTGGAGCAATCCGTGCTGGTCATCGACACCCGCAACGCAACAAAAGGCATTCAGTCACCCAAAATCGTCCGCTGCTAGCCCGCGCAGAGAATCTATTCACGCCATCGGCGCGCCAAGCTGGATCGACCAAACGGTCTCTCATGAGACTCCGACTCCGGGGGGCGATTCGCGGGTATATCCTAGTTTGCGTGTCCAACACTCTAGTTGAATGCGTACCTAATTTTTCCGAAGGGCGCGATCCTGCCAAGGTCGACGCCATTGTTGAAGCCATGAGGATTCCCGGCGTGTATCTGCTCGACCGCGAGATGGATGCCGACCACAATCGCTGCGTCATTACCCTCGCCGGTGACCGCGAAGCCGTCCAGGAAGCCGCCATTCGCGGCGCAGGCAAGGCCGCCGAGCTCATCGACCTTACGAAGCACACGGGCGCACATCCGCGCATGGGCGCCACAGACGTGATTCCCTTCATTCCCATCCAGGGCGTCACGCTCGAAGACTGCGTCGCAATTGCCCGACACGTCGGTGCCGAAATCGCAAAGCGATTTCAGATCCCGGTCTACCTCTACGAAGCCGCTGCCGCCACGCCCGAGCGCCAGAACCTCGAAAACATCCGCCGTGGCCAGTTTGAGGGGATTCGCGACGAGATTGCGACCAACCCCGCTCGCAGACCCGACTTCGGCGAGCCGCGCGTTCATCCCACAGCCGGAGCGACCGTCGTTGGAGCGCGCAAATCCCTCATCGCCTACAACGTCTTTCTGAGCACGTCTAACGTCGATATCGCAAAGAAGATCGCCAAGGCAGTGCGCTTCTCCACCGGCGGCCTGCGCTTCGTCAAAGCCGCTGGCTTTCTGGTGCGCGGCATGGCCCAGGTTTCCATGAACCTCACCGACTTCGAGCAGACGCCGATCCATCGCGTTTTTGAATTTGTGAAACGAGAAGCCGCGCATTACGGCGTGATTCCCGTTTCCAGTGAAATCGTCGGACTGATTCCCAAGCAGGCTCTGGAGCAGACGGCTGAGTGGTTCCTGCAGATTGAGCATTTCGACTCATCGTTCATTTTGGAGAATCGCCTGAACGCAGTCATGGGGGGCAAGCTCGCAGTTGGTGGATTGCGCGCGGGCGTCGAGCCCTTCATCGAGCAGTTGGCCGCCCCCACCGCAACCCCCGGCGGCGGCAGCGCCGCAGCCGCAAGCGCCGCCATGGCCGCCGGACTCGCGTCCATGGTCGCCTCCATGTCCCGTGGGAAGAAAGCCTATCTCCAGTACGAACGCCCGCTCAGCGATGCGATTACCCGCCTGGCTCACATGCGCGAGGAACTCAAGGCCGCCATTGACGCTGACGCCGCAGCCTACAACGTCGTCATGAAGGCGTATAAGGCGGCGAAGGAGTCGCCGGATGAGGGCAAAGCGATCAATGCAGCGCTCCAACAGGCCACCACTATCCCGCTGGGCGTGGCCGAACGGGCCGCTGAGATTACCCGCATCGCCGGCGAGCTCGTCCCGATCACAAATCCAAATATGAGATCCGACCTCACCACCGCAACTGCGCTGGCCGGGGCCGCGCTGGAAGGCGCGCTGGCCAATGTCGCCATCAACCTTGATTCCATCACGCCCAACTCACCTGAGGGCGAGGCTTTTGTGATCCGCACCAGGGAACGTGCTGCGATGCTGAAAAAGCAGGGATGATCCCTCTCAGACAGACCTCCCCGCCTCGCGCCGATATTCGGTCCAGGTCCGAGGATGTAGAGGCTTCCGTTTCCCAATGCGCCGCCAAGCAATTACACTTTTTCACGACCATCAAAATGGCTCCCTTGAGGTGCTGAGTGAAAAGGACAGGGAACTTCCTGTTTGCTGTATTTGTAGTTTTGCTGTCAGCCGCAACGTCACAAGCGAATGCAAACGGCCAAAATCCGCAGAACGCGGCTTTTGCCCGGCTGGACCGGGTCACCGCTTCCCGGGCAATCTCCAACGGCCTTGAGGTTCACTCGGGCTCAGCCGTCGTTCAGGTCACCGCACTCCGCGACGACGTCATCCGCGTGCGCGTGGGTCCCGCCGGGCAACTGCCGGAAGACGCATCGTGGGCCGTGCTGTCCGCGTCGCGCACGTCGTCGGTGAGCGTCACACAGGAATCCACTGCGACGGCCGTTGGCTTCAGCACCGCCAAGCTCCATGTCTCGATAGAGAGAGACCCGTTCACATTAACAGTTACCGACGTGGACGGGCACGTTGTACTGACTCAACTCCCCGGCCGTTCCATCGAGTACAACGGTGCTTCCTTCCGCGTTTACATGAAGTCCCCCGCAAACGAGCACTACTTCGGCCTGGGCGACAAACCCGGTCCCATCGACCGCCGCCACGAAGCCTTCACCGACTGGAACACCGACGCCTTTGGATGGCAGGAGTCCACCGATCCCATCTACAAGTCGATTCCCTACTTCATGACCTTTCGAGACGGCGTTTCGGCCGGCATCTTCCTCGACAACACATGGCGTGCAAGTTTCGACTTCAACAAGGAGAACCGCGACGGCTATTCGTTCGGCTCTGAAGGCGGCCCGCTGGACCTATACATCCTTTATGGCCCCGCGCCGAAAAATGTCGTCAAGTCGTGGGCATGGCTCACGGGGAAAACCCCCATTCCGCCGCTCTGGTCTCTCGGCTTCCAGCAGTCCCGCTACAGCTACTACCCGGAGTCCGAGGTGCGCCGCATCGCTGCCAAGCTGCGCAGTGAGAAGATTCCAGCGGATGTGATCTGGTTGGACATCGACTACCAGCTCAAGAACCGGCCCTTCACCGTCGACCCGGAAAGGTTCCCGCACTTCGACCAGATGATCAAGGATCTGCAGGCTGAGCATTTCAAGACCGTGGTCATCACGGACCTGCACATCGCTGACCTGCCCAACTCAGGCTACAAGCCTTATGACGAAGGTATCGCCGGCAACCACTTCGTCAAGAATCCAGACGGCTCGACGTATGTTGGCATCGTGTGGCCGGGTAAAGCGGTCTTCCCTGATTTCACGCAGCAATCCTCACGCGCATGGTGGGGCACGCTCTACGCTGACTTCGTCCATCGGGGCGTCGCTGGCTTCTGGAACGACATGAACGAGCCTGCCATCTTCCAGGTTCCCTCAAAAACGATGCCGGACGATACCCAGCATCGCATCCAGGAGCCGGGCTTCAACACCCGCGTCGCCACGCACCTGGAAGTCCACAACATCTTCGGCATGCAGAACAGCCGCGGAACCTATGAGGGCCTGCTCACGCTAGAGCCCAACATGCGCCCGTTCGTGATGACGCGTGCCAGCTACGCCGGCGGCCACCGCTACGCGGCCACGTGGACCGGCGACAACTCCAGCACATGGAATCATCTTCGCCAAACCGTGCCGCAACTGCTCAATCTCGGTCTCAGCGGATTCGCCATGAGCGGAGCCGACGTGGGCGGCTTTGCCGGTTCACCCCAGCCGGAGTTGCTCACGCGCTGGCTTGAGGTCGCAGCCTTCCAACCTATTGACCGCGACCACACAGCCATGGGCACAAATCCGCAGGAGCCCTGGGAGGACGGTACCGCGGAAGATCTCAACCTGCGCCGCCGCTACATCCAGGAGCGCTATCATCTTCTGCCCTACATTTACTCAACCGCCGAGGAGATGAGCCGCACCGGCCTTCCCATCATGCGCCCGCTGTTTCTCGAGTTTCCCCAGGGCGCCTCTGACAAACAGCCGCTTGACTTGAGTGACAGCGGCTCGTTCCTGCTCGGCCCGGACCTGCTGGTAGCCCAAAGTCCATTCCCCGATGAGGTGGACGATTACTCCGTAACCCTGCCCATCGGCGGCTGGTACGACTATTGGACCGGCGCGCGAGTGGCCGGCGTCACGGATCGCATCAACATCGACAACACGCAGGTGACGCAACCTGAGGTCCACATTCATCGCTCGCTCGATACTCTGCCCGTCTTTGTGCGTGCGGGTGCCATCGTGCCTGAGCAGCCGCTGGTCCAGAGCACCGATGAAAGACCGCAGGGACCGCTTACGCTGCGCGTGTATCCACCCACCGTCGTGGGCGGGAATTGCAGCGGCAGCGTCTACCTCGACGATGGCCTCACCTACAACTTCCAGAAAGGCCAGTTCCTGCGCATGGCCGTCACCTGCAGGCAGACCAGCCAGGGCCTGGCCGTCACCGTGGCACCGCATCAGGGCAGCTTCGTGCCCTGGTGGAGTCAGATCTCCGTGGAAGTCTACGGAGCCACTCAACCGGCATCGAGTGCAAACTATTCGGCGCTCGACGGCTCCC
The DNA here is from genome assembly GCA_021805025.1 of Acidobacteriota bacterium. Taxonomy (GTDB): domain Bacteria; phylum Acidobacteriota; class Terriglobia; order Terriglobales; family Acidobacteriaceae; genus Telmatobacter. Next base: position 95 of record JAJZGF010000010.1, on the reverse strand, counting down.
TAACGCGCAACCTTGTACCCGCCCACGATGCCGCGCATCACAGCATCACGGCCCTGGTCCCCGACGACGGCAAGGGACTGGAGATCCATTTCTCC
>JAJZGF010000099.1 GCA_021805025.1 Acidobacteriota bacterium | reverse complement strand
AGGCGCGGATGAAGGACAAGACTGAAGACATCCTCGCCTGCAATCCCGCTTCCACTTCGGACTCAACTCGGCATCGGCTGGCATCTCGGGCACCAGAAGGTGACGCGCGCGTCCGGGCCTTGCAGGCGGCGCTCGATGCGCTCGCCGCAGCGGCGGCAGGGTTCACCGTGGCGACCATAGACCCAAAGGCTCGCAGCCGGATCGGAGTCGTGCGTGGTGCGGCGATGCAGACCGCGAAAGGTCACAACACTGTCTTCCGAGTCTTCAACTAGGTTGGCTCGGATGAGCTTTTGCGCAGCGGCGATCAGCGATCCAATTTGTTTCTCATACAGCGTGGAGACCTTGCTGAATGGATGGATGCCGCAGACGAAGCAGACCTCAGACTTGAAGACATTTCCTACGCCCGCGAGTACCCCCTGGTGAAGCAGCACATCGGCAACTTCCTCCTGCGAGTGCGCCATCACGCGGTGTAAGCTCGCCTGCGCATCAAAGTCTGGACTGAGCACATCGAGCGCGGAAGATGGAATCCGGCGGTCCTGCGCCAGCGAGCGAGCGGTGTGGATCTGGGCCACCGGCACACGAAAGCCCACCGCAACAAACTCCGCGGTCTTTATGAGAATCCGCATGTTGGCGCGCGGCTGCTGCCATCGCTCCCCATGACGATAAATATGCCAGCTCCCGTTCATCAGCATGTGCGTGGCCAGCGTGGCCCCTCCGGAGAAATGCATCAAAAGCCACTTGCCCCGTGACTCTACGCTTTCCACGCTCTGGGTAGTAAGCGGCGTGTCGTCATGGAAGCGCGTGAGCAGCGGATATGTGGACTCAAAGCCTGTGATGGCCTTGCCTGCCAATGCGCGCCCCAAGGCACGGGCGGTGCGAAAGATCGTATCGCCCTCGGGCACTACTGCAACTCCTCCGGCAGCGTTTCATGATGCACCATGGCAAGTGGAATGCGGCGCAGGTTCATGCCGAGCGGGCCGGCATAAAAGCCTGCATCCATCAGGAATCGGGCCATGGGATGCGCCGCCACGGGCTGTCCATTGATCGTCGTAATCAGCATGCCCTGGCGTCCGCTGCGGACCATGCGCTGCTGGCCGCATGCACACAGAAAGTGTGCGAGACCGGCGGCAACCTGTGAGCGCTCCGGCTCCTCGGGCGGCAAAAATACAAGCAGGTTTGGATTACCCCGCCGCATCCACGCAACCAGTTCGCCGTTGCGCAGGATCACCTCCGCATACGCCGCACGTGTCAGCATGCGCGGCGCTGTCTCCGCATCGTCCTCCATTAAGGGAAGGTCTGGCCAGCGCAGAACCGATCCATAAGGATTGGCAGGATCTGCCGCCGACAGCTGGACGAACTCCGGCTTCTCTGCCGCAGGCTCCGAGCGCAACCGGCGCAGCAGGTCCACTGCCGCGGGCAAGGCAAACTGTGCCGCACCCAACCCCGCCACAAAATAGCCGCGCCGGATGCGCCCGCTCTCTTCCAGTGCCTTCAGCACGTTGTATACGGCGCTGAATCCGCCCGGCACGTTCTCCGCTGCAACCGCCTCGCGCGTCAGCACGCCGTAGCGATTCAGCAGTTGCAAGGCCAGCGCATGAGCAGCCTCGGTCGCCGAGGGCATCGTCTCGCTGCCTTTCTGCGCGCGGCGGGGCAGCGCCGACCATCGACCCTGCGCATTCGGCGGCGTGGTACGCCGCGAGCGAAAGACTGAGCCAGTCTGCAAGCGTCGCGGCGCACGCGCGTTCTCAGGCCGCGCAATGTAGGCCCGCAAAGCGTGGAGGGAATCGTTGGTTACCAGTCCGCGCCAGACCAGGGTCCACAACGCATCGATCGACTCGCCGGGATACCCGCCGCCCACGGCCTGATGCAGGGGCTCAAAAAAGCTGGCGCCACCCGACTCCAGCATTGCCAGAAGCCTCTCTTCGCGTTCTGTCATTGGCTCCGCCTGCACTCTTTGTTGTGCCAGCAGGGGCAACTTGTCCGCCAGGAAAAGCGCGATGCGGCCATCGTGCTCGCCCAGTGGTTCCACGCCGGCCCACGCTGCCTCTCCCGCCGCAATCAGCGTGTCGAGCCCCGACGCTTCGTAGGCCGCCACACGGGCGGGTAGAATCGAAGACTCCAGCAGCGATGCCGGCAGCGGAGCACACTGCAGGTTCTCAATCGTATCCAGCAGCGCATCCAGATGGGCATGCCCGGTGCGCCGCGGCGTAAGCACGCCTTGCCAGTGCGTTTGGAACCGCGCCAGCGTGTGCTGTTCCACCGGCTCGACTTCGCGCCGCAGCCTGGCCAGCGATTTGCGCCGAATCTGGCGCAGAATCTCCGCATCGCACCACTCGCGATGCAGCCCGCCGGGCCGAAATCCCCCCTCCAGGACACGTCCCTCATGCGCCAACAGGTGCAGAAATCTCTCCGTCGCGTCTTCATCCAGCGCAAAGCGCGCGGCAGCCTCCCGCAGAGTGAATGGCCCATGCGTCCGTGCATAGCGTCGCACAAGCTCCAGCACAGGTTGCGCCACCGGCTCCAGCAGTGCGGCGGGCAGACCGGGCGGCAGCGGAATCCCCAACCCATCGCGATAGCGTGCCGCGTCCTCCGCGGCAATCACGCGCCGTTCCCCCGCAATGCGCAGCTCCAGCAAACGACGTGAGCGGATAAGCCGGTCCACATGCTGGAGGAGATCCGGCGCAGCCACCCTCCGCGTCAGTTCTTCCCGCGTCAGGTCACCGAGCCGCAGGCAGATATCGTGAATGCCATCCGGAGTCCGCGCTCGATGCGACTCGGCCAGGCACTGCGCAGCCTCTTCCACCTCTGCGATGGCGTCCGCGTCAAGCAATTCGCGCAGGTCGGCTTCGCCCAGCAGCTCACGCAACTGGTCCTGATCGATGGTGAGGGCTTGCGCGCGGCGCTCCGCCAGCGGTGCATCGCCGTCATAGAGAAAATTCGCCACATAGCTGAAGAGCAGAGACGAAGCAAAAGGCGACGGTTTCCGCGTCTCGACCACATGCACGCGAAGCTGCCGCTGCTCAATAGCGCGAAGGGTCTCAATCAGCGCGGGCATGTCAAACACATCGCGCAGGCACTCGCGATACGCCTCCAGCAGCAACGGAAACGACGGATAGCGCGAAGCCACACTGAGCAGGTCATACGACCGCTTGCGAAGCTGCCACAGCGGCGACCGCTGATCCGCCCGCCGCCGCGGCAGCAGCAACGCCCGCCCAGCCGCCTCGCGAAAACGCCCTGCAAACAGCGCCGTGGACCCAAGCTGCCGCAGCACCAGTTGCATCGCCTCCGCAGACTCCACGAGGATCCAGTCCGCGTCGGGCGGTTCCTCGGTGTCAGCAAAGCGGAGCACAAAACCGTCGTCACCCCACAGCGTCTCCACCTCCGCCCCGCCTGCCGCGCGAATCCGCGCGCTCACCGCCATCGCCCACGGAATATGGATCCGGCTGCCAAATGGCGTCAACACGCACACCCGCCAGTCCCCCAGCTCGTCGCGTACCCGCTCCACCACAATCGTCCGGTCGTCGGGAATCTGCCCGGTTGCAGCCTCCTGGTCGGCCAGAAACTGCAGCAGATTTTCCGCCGCACCGGGATCCAGGTCGTGCTCCGTCACAAGCCGGGTCAATGCTGCGGGCTTCGGCAAGGCCCGCAGCTCCCGCACCATTGCGCCGATCCGCCGCCCAAACTCGAGAGGACGCCCAGGCCCGTCACCCTTCCAGAACGGCATCTTGCCCGGCTCACCGGGTGCCGGCACCACCAGCACACGGTCATGCGTAATGTCCTCAATCCGCCAGGTCGAGGCACCCAAAATGAACGTCTCGTTGGGATGCGACTCGAAGACCATCTCCTCGTCCAGCTCGCCCACGCGCACGGATTTGCCTTCTGTGTGGGCCAGAAAGACGCCATAAAGTCCCCGGTCCGGAATCGTCCCCGCGTTCAGGATGGCCAGCCGCGCGGCCCCGTCCCGCGCCGTCACCACGTTCCGGATGCGATCCCAGGTCAGCCGCGGACGCAGCTCGGCAAACTCGTCCGAGGGGTAGCGCCCGCTCAACAGGTCCAGCAGCCCGTCGAAACTGGCCCGGCTCAGGCCGGCGAACGGCGCCGCCCGACGCACCACGTCATACAGAAAATCTACAGAGACTTCGGGCCGGTCCTCCGCAACCAGGTCCCTGCGCGGTGAGCTGCCCTTGACTTTGCCTGGCGGCTTCGGCATCACCGAGCCCGGCGGATTGGCCACAATGGCCACCAGCTGCTGTGCCAGCACGTCCAACGCGTTGCGCGGGTAGCGCGTCGACTCGATGTGTCCCTCATGCATCGCTCTGGTTACGGCCGCGCACGCCACTAGATCCGCGCGGTACTTGGGGAACAGCACGCCCTGGCTCACCGCGTCCACCGAGTGCCCCGCCCGGCCGATCCGCTGCATCCCGCTCGCCACCGACGGTGGCGCCTCGATCTGGATCACCAGATCTACGGCGCCCATGTCGATCCCGAGTTCCAGGGTAGAGGTCGCGCAGAGCGCCTTGATCTGCCCGGCCTTCAGTTGCTCCTCGATCACGGACCGCTGGGCTGCGGCGAGCGATCCATGGTGTGCGCGGGCAATCGGCTCGCCCGCCAGTTCGTTCAGCGCTCCGGCCAGCCGCTCGGCAACCTGGCGGCTGTTGACGAAGAGAATGGTCGAGTTTCGTTCTCGGATCAGCTCCAGCAGGCGAGGGTGAATCGCATTCCAGATCGACACGCGCCGGGGCACCTGCGAGGCTGGGCCGCTCGGAATCTCCTCCATCGCGCCAAGCCGCGCCATATCTTCAACGGGAACTTCAACCCTTAGGCTTAATTGCTTTTTATAGTTTGCATTAACAATCGTCACAGGCCGATACCGGATTAGACCCTCAGCAACCTCATCTCCTGCCGGGACCGCACCTGCTGATTCTTCATCTTTTGCTTCATCTAAATTTTCATAAGCTGCTCTTTTATCAGGATGTACATCCAGAGACGTTTGAATTTCATGTGCGAATTTCTTCCCGATTTCCACACCCCCGAGAAAACGAGCAACTTCCTCCAGCGGACGCTGTGTTGCCGACAAACCAATGCGCTGCAGCGGCCGTTTTGTCAGCGCCTCCAGCCGCTCCAGGGTCACGGCCAGATGCGCTCCTCGCTTGGTCGGCACTAACGAATGGATCTCGTCAATGATGACCGTATCTACCGTTCGCAGGGCCTCTGACGCCTGCGAGGTCAACAGGAGGTAGAGCGACTCCGGGGTGGTAATGAGAATGTCGGCGGGCTGGCGGCGAAACCTGGCCCGCTCACGCTGAGGTGTGTCGCCCGTGCGGACGCTGATCTCCGGCTCGTGGATCGGAACACTCATCCTTCGGGCCATATTGGCCATCCCGGCCAGGGGTGATCGCAGATTGCGCTCCACATCCACGGCCAGGGCCTTGAGTGGTGAAACGTACACAATCCGGCAGCCCCGGCTCGTGCCTTCCGGCTGCGGATGGAGCATCAATCGGTCCAGGCACCACAGAAATGCAGTCAGCGTTTTGCCGGTGCCTGTCGGCGCCAGGATCAGCGCGCTTTCGCCGCGCGCAATGACCGGCCAGCCCAGTCGCTGCGGCGCTGTCGGCTCGTCAAACACCGCCTTGAACCACTCCGTCGTGACGCGATGGAAACAGGCAAATGGATCTGTGTGCGGGCTGGAATGGGAACCGGGCATGCGTTTCCTTGAGCATAGCGCGCCACCCAAGCGAAGAGGAAGCGAACAGGCGGACAATTCCGTCGAGCCTGATCTCGGATCGATTCCGCCTCGTTCCTGGGCTAGATGTGTCGGTCCCGCTGTTAGCATGAGGTTGCCATGCGGGAACATCTCGCGACTTTGCTGGACGACTTTCGCCGTTTCGATCACCAGATCGCCATCGTGCGTACCCAGGGCGTTCGCAGGCGCATCGCCACCTATGGGGAACTCGCCCGTCAGGCCGGGAGGTTTGCCGCTCTGCTGGCGGCGCGCGGCATCGGACCCGGCGACCGTGTCGTGCTCTGGGCCGAAAACAGCGCGGAATGGATCGCCGCCTTTTACGGCATCCTGCTACGCGGCGCTCTTGCCGTCCCGCTCGATGCTTACGGCAGCGCCGAGTTTGCCGCGCGTGTCACAGCCGACGTGCGGCCCAGACTCGCCGTGGGGGACAGTTTCCTCCTGCAGCGTCTCCCGGACCCCTGGCAGCGCGTGGCCTTTGAAGACTGGCTCACTGTCCTGCCCGCTCAGGAAGCCGGTCCGGTTTCCGGGCTTGGCCACGATACGCCGCTGCAAATCCTCTTCACTTCCGGAACCACAGGCGAACCCAAAGGCATCGTCCACACGCACGGCAACGTCCTCGCCAGCGTTGGCCCCATTGAGCAGGGCGCGCAGCCCTACATGCGCTATGAGCGCTTTGTTCATCCTCTGCGCTTCCTCCACACACTGCCTCTTAGTCATGTCTTCGGCCAGACGATGGGGTTGTGGGTTCCGGCGATATTTGCGGCAGAGGTGCACTTTGAGAGCCGCCTGGTTGCGCCACGATTGATAGAGACGATCAGGCGCGAGCGCATCTCCGTCCTATGTGCCGTGCCGCGCGTCATGGGCTTGCTCAAGACGCATCTTGAATCCACACAGCCGGGGCTTGCGGAACGCGTGGCAGCCGCAGACGGCATGAAGGCATGGCAGCGCTGGTGGGCCTTTCGCGATATCCACCGTGCGTTAGGCCTCAAGTTCTGGGCGCTCGTCTCGGGCGGCGGCGCGCTTGGCGTCCCGCTTGAAAAGTTCTGGGCTGCACTGGGCTTTGTCGTTGTGCAGGGCTACGGCATGACGGAAACGACCGCCCTCATCACCCTCAATCATCCCTTCCATGTGGCCAGCGGCACCATCGGCAAGCCTCTCCCCGGCAGGGAGGTCAGGATCGGCCCTGACGGTGAAGTCCATGTGCGCGGGCCCATGATCTCCAGCGCGACCTGGCAAGCCGGCAAGCTGCAGCAGCGCGACGGCGAATGGCTCGCCACCGGCGATCTGGCCGAGCAGCAGCCGAGCGGCGAGCTGCGCTTCCTGGGCCGCAAAAGCGAAACCATCGTCACCGCCGCCGGGGTGAACATCCACCCGGAAGATCTGGAATCCGTCATCGAGCAGGAGCCCGTCATTGCCGCCTGCGCTGTCGTCCCCGTAGAGACCCCCAATGGTCCAGAACCCTGCGCCGTGCTCGCCGTGCGCGGCACTGCGGATGAGGTCGCCGCCGCCATCGCAAGCGCCAACACGCGCTTGGCGGAGTTCCAGCGCGTGCGCCGCTGGGTGTTATGGCCCGAGCCCGACCTGCCACGCACCTCCACCGGCAAGGTGCGTCGCAAGCCCGTGGCCGCATGGCTGGCCACTCAACAGGCGCCGGCCAACGACGCCACAGCGGCAGCAGCGCACAGTGATTGGCTGCTGGCGCTCATATCCGAGATTACCGGTGAAGCTGCGGCGGGCTCCGGCGACGAGCTGCGCCTCAGCGAAGACCTTCGTCTCGACAGCCTGGGCCGCGTACAACTCGCCGCAGCGCTCGAAGAGCGGCTTGGAGCACTCCCGGCCGCCCCCGGCATCGATAGCCTGAAGACCCTGGGCGAACTGCGCCATCTCATTCCTGGCGGTGAACGAGAACGCAGCGTGCAGAAATCAGGTGCCGGTGATGCGCAGCCCAAGTCGCGTGAGCTTACTCCGCCGGGTTCTCGCGAAGCGTCGCAAACCAAGGCACAGAGGGCTCCGCGCGATCCTGGCGGACTTTCTGAGACTCCGGTGATCGAAGAAACTGACCGCCATATCTACCCGCAGTGGTCCTGGAGGAAACCCGTCGCTTGGATTCGCACCGCATTCCAGGAAGCCGTGGCCCGGCCTCTCACATGGCTGCTTGCTAACCCGCATGTCACCGGGTATGCCGACGCGAGCCTCTCAGAGCCGATGCTCATCATTGCCAACCATGTGACGACCTTCGATGGCCCACTCGTTGAGTATGCGCTGCCCGGCCCCATGCGCCGCCGCATAGCCGTCGCCATGTCCGGTGAGATGCTGGATGCCTACCGCCACGCACTCAACCCCGACCACCCCGCGGGGCAGAGACAGCGGATGCTGCTGGGGCCGCTGGCTTATCTACTCCTAACCGCGCTCTACAATGTCTTCCCGCTGCCGCGCGGCAAAGGCTTCCAACGCAGCTTTGCCCATGCCGGCAAAGCGCTCGACCACGGCTATCATGTTCTGGTGTTTCCTGAGGGAACCCGCTCGCTCACCGGCGCGCTGGCGCGCTTTCGGCCCGGCATCGGCATCCTTGTCAAGCAGACCGGTGCCGAGGTACTACCTGTCGCGCTTTGCGGTCTCGGCGAGTTAAAAATGGAGGACCGCAGTTGGTTCCGCTCAAACAAGTTGGGAATCCGCGTGGGACAACCCATCCGCTTTGGCCCACTGGAAACCGAGGCAGCCATTACGGAAAAGCTACACGCGACCATTGGGTCAATGCTCAACAGTCGTTAGCCGCCCGCTGCCCTGCCTTTTATTGCACGCTCGTGGAGACCTGGGATGCCAGCGTTGCCATTCGAAACGCCTCCAGGGAGCCCATGTTTTGCCCAGTGCTCCGTGTGTACAGATCCATTCCCAGAGCGGTGGGCAAAAGGGTAAAATCATCCGTGTCAGAGAAGTAGTTCGCACGGGAGCGCTTGGTCAGCAGGCCCAGTTCAGCTAGGTGCTGGACGTCCCGGTCGACTCGCACCATATCTCCCACGCCAGTGGTCCTCTTCAGTTGTTCAACCGAGCACACCACAGGTTCAAGCGTTGGTGAACCTGTTTCAGCCATGCTACGCGCCGACCTTCCGCACACCATCGTCAGAATCCGTGCCTGGTTCACATTCAATTCGCTCAGCAGTTGAATCAAGTTCAGGTTCTCCCTGTCAGACCCGGGCAACTTGCACGAAGACATCAGCAGATTCGCCCACAGCTCCCGCGTCCAGTCGATCTCAGCCCAGGACCCGTTCTCCAGAATCAGCTTCAGCACTTCGGGGTGGACCTGCATTGTGGATTTGCCTGTGTCCGAGTCAAGGCGACTCTCGGCCTTCAGAGCGATCTCAATCGCGCTTTCTGTCCTGAAGCTTCCTAAGCTGCTCCGCAGCATTCTGCTGGTCTGCGTTCCCGCTGAGGGACAAATGCGCTGTATAAATGCTTCCGCGCGCGCTACCCGGAACTCCCGGACGATGTCCACAGGCTCAATCGGGTCGTTTGTATCCCGATTTCTGTTTTCCCAAAGATGCACCACCGTACCCGTCGTGTGGACAAAGGAGAGGCCTACCCCGTCCATGCCGAATCGCACAGGCCTGGCCCGCAGCACAATGCGATTTTCTGCGCTTTCCTCCGGCTGCCCCTGGCGCTGCAGCGTCATGTCTACCGGAGACCCAATGGGCCAGCGCGTCGAGGTAAGCAGGTACATCCCCGTCGCACTGATGTTACAGACTGTATCGGGGCAAGGTGCAGCGCCCTCTGTGTGGTAGGCAACCAGCCCCGGAACCTCCCGGCGCTCAGCCCGCCCCACGCGGGATATGACAGGTTGATCGAGCCAGTCCTTCAATGATCGCATATACCCTCCTGTCGCCTTCCATAAGGATCCAGTTTGCCTGAGTGCGCGCGGTCAAAAGCACTCTAGAGGAGACTCGAGAACAAATTTCGCACTCTCTTTTGTGCAGGCAGAAATCATACACTGAAGTTGTAGATGCTGACCAAGCCGATTGGGCTGTATGCTCTCCTGCGAACCTGCTGAAATGCCTGTGCAGCACGAACCAGCGCCAAGATCCCGCTGCCTTCCACATCGTCCCAGACGGTTCCACCTACGTTGGACAATCAGTGCCAAAGTATTGGGATGCAATCGGTTACATGATTGCTTCCCAGGGGACGAAGGCAGGCTCCTCCCAAAGCTGTACCGGCCTTGCCGCAAAAAAACGAAAGTACATTCCTACCCCTGTACCTTTGAGTTTGTATTGCCAGATTCCGCCCGACAGCACAGGTCGCCACACGATTGAGCAGGTTGATCCTGTGATCGGCCTGGTGCAGGAACAGAGCCCCGCTGTCGCTCGACACCTGCTCGGCGGTGAAACCGGCTTCTACCCGGTGTGAATAATGTGCCGCAACCGAAAAGACTTCTTTATTCCACTCCGCCATGAGAAAGGCCGTCTCTCTGCGGCGAAAACTACGATTCGACACCGCAGTTATGCCACAGAAAACACGGCCTTTCCGACTATACTTTTTCCCTCAGGCCCTCCCCTTCAACAGTCGCGGGTAAGCCACACAGGTTAGCGGTTGCTCTTGCCGATACCGAAGATCCTTTGCAGGAGGTTGCGGTGATCCGGAGGATGATCGCAGGTGTCCATCGGTACCGTTCCATTCAGAAATGCCGCATCGTAATCGTCCGGACAGGAGGCGTCGCTCAGCAGATTCGTCGCCTTGTCGAGGCTGACAATCTGCACGCCATCGGGCGGGGTGAACTCGTGGGCGTCAGAGTATTGCGGCAGCGCGACTGCCCGCTTCATGAACTCGGCCCAAATGGGCGCGGCTGCGTGTGCGCCTTCGAGCTTGATGTCGGTGTAGTCGTCGTTCCCCACCCACACGATGCAGAGCAGATTCGTTGTGAATCCGGCAAACCAGGCGTCGTGGTCGGTTCCGGTCTTGCCTGCGGCTGGCGCGTAAAAGCCCATGTTGCGCACGCCTGCGCCAGTTCCGCAGTAGTCTCGTCCTCCGATCTCGCAGCCATCACTCCCGTTGCCTTGCAGAACAGCTTCCAGCATGTTTGTGGTCAGGTAAGCCACGCGTGGATCGAGCACCTGCCGCGACGCAGGCGTGAAGTCCTTGATGACGTCGCCCTGAGGCGTGCGCACGCTGGCCAGCATCCATGGGTCGAGGTGCAGGCCGTTGTTGGCAAATACGGTGTAAGCCCCTGCCATGTCGAGAGGTGTTGCGTCGTAGGCGCCGATGGCCATTGCAGGCGTGGCCAGCGCACTCTTGATGCCCGCGTCGCGGGCAAGCGCGGCTACGCGGTCAAAGCCCACCATCCCTGCCAGAGCAATCGTTGCGTTGTTATCTGAACGCTGAAGCGCGTAGCGCGCTGTAATCTCGCCGTAGTATTCGCCCTTGTAGTTGCGCGGCGTGTACTCCTGGGGTGTGCCTACATCGTAGGTGGTTTGCTGGTCGTTCAGCATGGTGATAGGCGAGAAGAGCACGTTCTGCCCCGGCAGCATGGTACCTTCCACCGCTGTTTGGAAAGCAGCAGCATACACAAACGGCTTGAAAATAGAGCCCGTGGGCCGCTTGGCCATTGCGTGATTCAACTGCGACGAGCCATAGTTGCGTCCACCCACCAGAGCCAGCACCTGGCCCGTGTGCGGATTGAGCGCCACCAGCGCGACCTGCGGATACACATACGGCTTTCCCAACTTCTTGTCGCGTGCGTGTACGTGGTCAACCTGCTCATCAATCGAATGGACCGTAGAGTCCACCGCCGCGGTTGCAATCTGTTGCAGGTCCGGATCGAGCGACGTATAAATCCGCAGCCCTTCGCGATTGAAGTCGCGGTCCCCAAGCTTCTGCGTAAGCTCGTCGCGGACCAGATCGACAAAGTAAGGAGCCTCGCTGGCATCCACGCTGGCAGCGGCTAGGTGCAGGGGCTCTGCCTTGGCGCGCTCTGCCTGGTCTTTGGTGATGGCGCCGGTCTCTACCATCGAGTCCAGTACCAGATTGCGCCGCTCAATGGCGCGGTCGGGATGGCGGAACGGCGAAAAATAATTGGGGCGCTGAATCATGCCTGCAAGAAGTGCGCATTCGGGCAGGCTCAGCTGCTGCAACTCCTTGCCAAAATAAGCCTGCGCCGCTTCACCAAAGCCATCGATCGAAAAGCTTCCGCGCTGGCCAAGATTGATCTGGTTGGCGTACATCTCGAAGATCTGCTTTTTGCTGAAGCGATGTTCGAGCTGGAAGGTAATGACGATTTCAATGACTTTGCGTTTGAGCCGTTTCTCCGGCGAAAGAAAGAAGCCGCGCGCCAACTGCATGGTGAGCGTGGAGCCGCCCTGCTGCTTCTGTCCCGTCGCCAGGTCGCGCAGTCCGGCCTCGATGAGGCGGCCGTAGTTGACGCCACTGTGCTCGAAGAATCGTCGGTCTTCAATTGCGAGCACGGCCTGCACAAGGTTCGGGGGAATGTCATCGTAGGTCACCAGCCGACGCTTGGTGCGGTTCGCGTCTTCGCTCAGGCCGGTGATGAGCAGCGGTTCGAGCTCATAGCTGGAAAGCGCCTGGCCGTGATCGTCCGAGATCGAGGAGACCACGCCGCCGCTGATGCGGATGGTCGCGGCATCCTCTGAATGGTACGACTGGGGGCCAGGCCGCACGGTAATACTCTGGGCGTCTTCACTGTACGACCCCATTGGAGCGGCCTGCGTCGCGCCTTCCGCGCTATAACCTGCCTCGCGCAGCTCATCTGCGATCAGATGAACACTGAGCTTCTGCCCCGATCGCACCTCGCGCGGCGCCGCATAGATTTTGGCGGTGTTGGCAAAGAGCGGCTCTTTCAGCCGCGCGTCCACGATGCCCCGATACTTGAAGTAATAAAAGAAAAAGATGCTGAAGGCGGCAACCGCCACCACAAGGACGCAGACTAGCGCCGCACGCAAAAGGAGCACGGACCACGGACGCTTGCCGGCGGACTGCGGAAGCCTGATCTTTATTTTCATGCGCGCTCCCTGGACTTGTATGTGTTAAGCATCCACTTGTGTCAGCAATGCGTCTTCCTGTACGCGCTCTTTGACCAACGCGACGACATCGCTCAGTGCGACATCAACGCTGGAGGATTTCGCGCGGCTGACCAACTCGACCTGGCCGCTCGCGGCCTTCTTGCCCACGTTAATGCGATAGGGAATTCCAACCAGGTCCGCATCTTTGAATTTGACGCCGGCGCGCTCGTCTCTGTCATCCAGCAGCACGTCCAGGCCCGCGGCGTCGAGTTCTGCGGCGAGCTTTTCGCCAGTCTCGCGCAGCGCAGCATCGGCAACGTTAGTTACGGTAACCACCACAGTGAACGGCGCGATAGACGCGGGCAGCCAGAAGCCGTTGGCGTCGTTCGATTGCTCAATGGCAGCGGTGAGGATGCGTTCGATGCCGATGCCGTAGCTACCCATGATGGGCGTGACTTCTTTGCCGTTGGGATCGAGGACTCGCGCGCCCATGGACTCAGAATACTTGTAGCCGAGCTTGAAGATGTGGCCGACTTCGACGGCCTTGCCGACGACGAGCTTTCCGCCGCAGTTGTCCCCATTCTTGTCGAGGGCGGGGCAGGCCTCGCCTTCATTCACGTTGCGAATGTCGGCGGCCAGAGTCCAGGTGAAGTCGCGAACGGGAGTGACGTTGCGCAGGTGATAGTCGAGCTTGTTGGCGCCGCAGACCATGTTGCGACGGCCTTCGAGGGATTTGTCGATGATCACTGTCAGGCCTTCGGGGAGCGGTTTGGCGTCAGCCTTCAAACCAACCGGCCCAAGATAGCCTGCGGGGCCGTTCATGTATTGCGCAAGCTCCTCGGCCTGCATGGTACGAAGCTCTGCCGCTCCGATGGCACTGAGCAACTTGGTCTCATTCACCTGGTGGTCGCCGCGCAGAAAAGCAGCAACGCCGTGCCAGGTGTCCTTCGCGCCGTTCACACCACGCTTGAGCGCCATGTAGGCCACGCACTTGATGTCGGAGGCTGGGGAGATTTTGAAAAAAGCAGCCACGTCGGCGATGGCCGCGCAGCCGGGCGTGTGGACCAGTTCGGGTTTGCCGTCGCCCGTCGGCTCCATCTCGGCCACAGCTTCGAGGCGCGAGGTGGCCTTTTCAAGATTGGCTGCGTAGCCGCAGACCGGGCAGCTTGCGATGAGGTCCTCGCCCGCGTCGGTGTAGACCATAAACTCCTGCGACTGCGAGCCACCCATCGCGCCGGAGTCCGCTTCAACGGCGACAAACTTCAGTCCACAACGAGTAAAAATGCGACGATAGACCGCGTCGTGCAGGTCAAAGCTCTTGTCGAGTCCGGCGGGATTGAGATCGAAGGAGTAGGAGTCCTTCATGGTGAACTGGCGCACGCGCAGCAGGCCAGACTTGGGCCGCGGCTCATC
>JAJZGF010000286.1 GCA_021805025.1 Acidobacteriota bacterium | reverse complement strand
GTTGAAGTGGTTGTAGAACGGCGGTATGTTGACGATAATCTCCGTGTGACGCTCCGGAATCAGCTCCAGCCCTTTGCCGTTGTCGTAGTTCCACAGGACAAGCCCTTTTGTGTCATACGAATGAACGAAATCGGTGCGGAGCTCCTGCTCCAGACGCGGTGTCACCGTAACCAGCGGCGTAACCCAATGCGGTTGGTCGGCTTGCGTTGCGCTGACGCGTTGCTGGTAACGGCTGATGAACGAACTCTGGCCCGGCAGGGAACCTGCTGCCCCCAACAGACCAAGAGCGATTACAGGGATGAAATGAAAGCGATACGCCATGCTACTCCTCCTGAAAACGTGAATCCCGTGTGTAGAGACAGATTTGCATCGCGCTCAAAGGGCAAGGAAAATCGGAGTTCCTCCCCTACGAACGCTAGGTGCAATGACGATGTGCGATTGATTTGTATTTTATCCAAGACACAGTCTTTTAACTATGGTTTTCCCGTAAAGATTTGCACTTTTATGTGAGCGCTGCGTGAACCCCATCCATGCGCCGATTGCCGATAAGGATGCTACGGGGTCTTGCTCAGCGCATCGTGGCGAGTCTTCCATTGGTCAGGCAGCCATTCGGGAAGTTGGCTGATGGGCAGTGCCGGCAGGTTGACCAGCAACTGAGTGATGTAGAGTTGCGGATCGACATCGTGGCGGCGGCAGGTTGAGGTCAGGCTGGACAGGGTGGCGGCCGTTCTTCCGCCGCGTGGATTGCCAACGAAAAGACTGTTCTTGCGGTTCAGGACCACGCGCTTCATCTCCCTCTCGCTGACGTTGTTGTCGATCGGCACCGCGGCATCGGCGGCGAAGACACTCAGCTCCTGCCACTGTCCCAGCGCATAGTTGATCGCCTCCGTCATGGGATGTTTGGGCAGCAACTGCAGCTTCCATTCCACGAGACGCTCATGCAGTTCCGCCAGGATCGGCGCAGACTGCTGTTGACGTAGCTCAAGGCGATTTTCTGCTGATAACTCTTTGGCCATCCGCTCCACGGCATACAAGGCGCGCACCCGCTCAACCGCCGCTTTGGCGATCTCCGGTGCAGCCTTTTCCGCTTCGACAAGTTTGCGCTTCATGTGCGCCCAGCACCCGGCGCGCGTGATCGCATTGCCGACCACAACACCGTTGTAGCCCGCATAGCCATCCGCAAGAAGCACCTGTTTGTAATTTTTCAAAAAACTCTTCGGACCATCGCGACCCCGATCCATCGTAAAGTCGAAGACATTGTAGGGATGATCCTGATCCCCGACGTAAACCCACATGCGAGCGTTGGCGGTCTTTTCTTTCGCCAGCATCGGCATGATGGTGTCATCGGTGGCAACCACATGCGAAGATCGCACGCGATCCGCCATCAACTGGTAGAGCGGCTCAACCAAATCCGCAACATCACCGCACCAGACCGACTGCGTGGCACGCGAGATCTCGAAGCCCTGCCGGGTGAAGATGTCTTCCAGTCGATAAAGCGGAAGGTAATCACTAAATTTGCTGGTCACGATATAGCTGAGAAGACCTGGCCCGGCAAGACCTTTTTCGATCGCCGCGTCGGGCTTTGGAGCCGCATGGATGGCGGGGTTTTCGCCATTCGACTCGCAGCTCGCACACGCGTACTTTTTGCGCACATGATGCAACCGTTCGAAATGGCCAGGATAGTACTCCACCTGCCAACTCTCTTCCGAGCCGATCTCTTTACGCGCCTCGCCACAGCAGGAACAGGCACGATCTGCCTCGCTCAACTCATAGACATGCGTGCGCACGGGAAGATTTTCGAAGCTGGCCAGATTGCGGCGGCCCTTGCGACGCTTCACGCGACGCAACTCTTCCGCAGGTTCTGACTGCGGAGGAAGATCGTCCTTGTGGATGGGCTTTTGATCCTGCTCTTCAGAGAAGCACAGCAGCATCTGCGCCACATCCTGATCGGAGTGCAGGCGATCTGCGCGCGGGCCGTAGTACAGCTTCTTATAGCGCTCCAGTTCCAACTGCGTACGCAGTAACTGGACCTGCAACTGCTCCACCATCGCACGCAACGATGCGCTGTCTTCAGGCAACGCGCGGGGCTCGGTGAAGATCGTCATAGGCTACTAACATAGACGGTCCTCGCCTGTGCAAAGTCGCCTCATGCAACCTCGCTCTGTGTGTTTTTTATCGATGTTGGTTGCGGTCGAGCATAGCGCGGAACACGCTTCAACTGCCGCATGTCGATGCCATCCAAAAGCATCGCCAATTCGCTCGGCCGCAACTCAACGGAACTGCTGCCGGGCGCAATACGCGGCATCCGAAAGGTGCCCTTCTCAAGGCGCTTGTACCACAGCACGTAACCGTCGCGATCCCATGCGAGGATCTTCAACCGGCTGCCGCCGCGCGAACGAAACAGGAACAGATGACCGCTCAGCGGATCCGCGCCAATCACGCTGCGCACGCGCTCTGCCAGACGATCAAAGCCACAGCGCATGTCGGCCGGTTCAGCCGCAAGCCAGATGCGCGGACCAGAGGCGCTGTCCAGTGCATGAAGACTGGGAAGGCCAATCATGAGGCTGAATCCAGAACCAACAACACACGACGCAAATGATCGGCGTCGAATCTAGCTTCGATCTGCAAACTCCAACCACGACTGTGGCGCAACTCGATCGAAGAGTGACGCAGCGCTGGCGGCGGTAAAATTCTCTCATTCTCGTCCTTCACCGAAACAGCGACGAAGGATGCAACCTCGCTCTGCCGAAGACGCTTCTTCCACTCATAAAACTGCCAGGCACGAAGCCCATGCTCACGGCAATATGCAGCTATGCTTTGGCCGCTCTGCTCTTGCGATGAAATCCGTTCCCGCCACTGCTGCTTTACCTCTGATAGGTTTTCGCTCATGACATTACAATGACCGGCGCAAACCTACATTGGAAGATGGGGTTCACGAAGCGCTCACGACAATTTTGATGTCGATTCTGCCTGACCAATCGCATTTCGGACAAGACAGAATTCCGGTTGTCGTTTCGCGTAGACCCATCTCTTCAAGCAAAACCCGTGCGCCGCACTTCGGGCACACATGTGCGCTCTCAGGACGCTTCGTGGCATTCCGGCTGTCCTCGCGCTCTACCGGTGATTCATCGTACCCATTCGAGCAACCGCATTCTTCCGCGCCGATTTGCGTTGTGCTGAAGTGTAGGGATGAGAGACGAGGCGTTATTGGTACGTCGTCGGCGGAGTCGCGTGGAAGCGTCTCGGCTTGTTTTGGAGTTTGAG
>JAJZGF010000285.1 GCA_021805025.1 Acidobacteriota bacterium | reverse complement strand
CCGCCTACTCGCCGCGCGCCATGCAGCCCGCCAATCGCCATCACCTGCGCCTGCTGCTGCGCCGCCTCCATCCAGACCCCACCGACGCACGCCGCGTCCTGCGGCTTTTCCGCCGCATCCTATGGCGGCTCGGCCACACCCCAGGCCCGCCGCGGCCGTAACCGCCTTCCATCCCACCCATGCGGGATTGCTTTTTTGCGCCGTTGCAAAATAATCCTGATAAAGTGGCGTGGAAAGGCATCATGTCCTGTACGGCTGAGGTTCTTCGCTCTCTTCCGGGCGCTCTGGTTGCTTGGCGACGCCGCAACGCGGTCTGTTTCGCGTGGGCGGCTCTCGTGTGTGCCCTGGCGGCTCGGCCCTGCGTCTGGCCACTTCATGCGCAGGGCCAGCCCGCCCAGGTTTCCGCTCCGCCTGTTGCCGCTTCCCCGGCCTTCCCCGGCCTGCAGGCCGACACCACTGAAGAAGAACTCCGCCAGAGCCTGGCGGGCAAAACCTTCTACCTGCGCGGCGGCTATCTCGACAACACCCTCGACTTCGATGAGCAGGGCCGCCTGATCGGGCACTCACCGCAAGGCTCCTACACGCTCGCCCTCGTCCAGATTGACAAGGTCCGCCTCACCCGCAGGAAAGTCGAACTGCAAGGCGCACGTTACGCCATGCACTTCCTCGGCGTCACGCCCTATGAGGATCCCACCGGAGCTGTCGACACCGTCAACATCACGCCAAAAAAGAAGCCGCTCCGCATCACCATCGCGCGCGAGCTCGTTGTGACCCCAAAGAAGAAGAAGCAAAAGGCCGGAAACTCCCCGGCTCCGCCCGCCGGCACTGATCCGGCATCAAATCAGCCAGCGCCGCCGCAGGCCCTGACCAATCCCGACGAACTCGGCGCTGTCACCACTACTACCTCGCCGGCCCACGCCGCGCAGCTGCTCCACGCCGCAGTCGAACGGATCTTTGCCCAGGGGCTGGACGAGCAGATGACCGCCTCCATGCCCGAATTCTGGCAGCTCTACTACAAGGCAGTCGCCGCGCACACAGACGTTCGCCCAAGCGACCCCGGCGTCTTTCGCCAGTCCGCAGTCAATCAAAAGGCCCGCCTTCTCACCCTGGTCGAGCCGCCTTCCAATGAATACGCACAAGCCAACGGAGTCGCGGGCATGGCGCTCTACAGCGTTGTAGTTGGCGCCGATGGAGCCCCCCAACAGATCGCGGTCAGCCAGCCCATTGGCTTCGGTCTCGATGAAAATGCTGTCGAAACCATTCGCAAGGCCAAGTTTCAACCCGCTCTCAAAGACGGCAAACCCGTACCGGTAATGCTGGACGTTCTGGTCGAGTTCCGCATTTACTCCAAACGCACCGCAGCCGCCGCAGGCGAGCCTCCCGCAGCATCCACCGCGCCCGCCGCGCTGCCGGGCCCCTACAGCGCGAGCCGCCCGTGAACCAGAACTTCCTGCGCCTCATCCGCTCCGGCGTCACCGCGGAGGTCGCAGACGCCGTACACGCCGACCCGGCGCTCGCCCGCTGGCGCGATGCGCAGGGCGTCTCCGCGCTGCTCTGGGCCGTCTACACCGGCCAGGACATGGTGCGCGATTTTCTCCGCTCGGCCCTGGCCGATCAAGCCGTCCCGCTCGACATCTTTGAGGCTGCAGCCACCGGCGACCAACCGCGCCTGACCGCAATCCTTGTCACGGATCCCGCCGCAGTCGTCGCGTACTCCGGCGACGGATGGACACCGCTGCACCTCGCCGCCGCCTTCGGCACTCCTGCCTGCGTGGCCGCGCTGCTCCACAGCGGCGCATCGCCCCACGCAGTCTCAACCAACGCACAGCGGAATCAGCCGCTCCACGCCGCGCTTGCGCTCGGCCGGCAGGCTGAGACCATCATGCTGCTGCTCAGCCACGGCGCCGACCCGAATGCGACTCAGGCCGGCGGCTTCACGCCCATATTTTCCGCGGCGACGGCCAACCGCCAGGATCTGGCCGAGCTGCTGCTGGCTCACGGCGCCCGGCCTCACCAGGCCAACGACCAGGGCAAGACCTCCGTCGACTTTGCCCGCGAGCGTGGCCACACCGCGCTGGCCGACTGGCTCGCCGCGCAACCCGCCTGATGGCGTCTTACCTGTCTCCGACCGCAGCTTTCGATGGGAGACAACCCGGTCCAGCACCGGCGTACCCGTAAGACAGTCGGCGCCTGAGCGTAAGACACGCCCGCACCAGCCGCCGCAAACAGCCCCGGCCGTAAGACACCTGTCTTGCTCCGGTAAGACGAGACCGAGAAGCTGTAAGACACGGCATGTTTGCCGTCTTACGCCCCCGCCTCACTCCTCCTCGCGCAGCATCTGCTCCAGCTTCGGCTTGTGCTTGGACTGGCGCCCCGTCCGTGGCTCAGACTCTACAACCCGCGCCGGCTTCGGCTGGCCCACACGCTCCCGCGCGTTCGCCTTCACCGCCTTGGTCGCGGAAAAAGTACCTGGCTTGCGTTTCCTCATGGCAAGGTCGAGTATGGAATAGTTGGAGCGCCGGGCGAAAGCCCCCTCCATCACGCGTCGCTCCCTGGGAGCCGGCGCATGGGAGTTTCGGGAACATGGAAGAGCGGGAGTTTTTTAACGAAACCACTGAGATGCGGACGCACACCATCACCTGCCCAAAATGCGGACAGGCTGCCGAATACAAGGTTACCTGGGTCGTCCGCCGCAAACGCGCCCAGTTGCCGCGCAACGCAGACGAGCGCGACCGTGCCCGCTTCGCCAAGGCGCAATCCTACATGGTGCGCCGCGACGACAAGCTCGCCTGCGCCAATATGCGCTGCCGCAAGCCCTTTGAAATCACATCGCTGCAGTCGCTGGCCTTCCTCACGGAGTGATCTGCCGCCGCGCCGCCTCACCGGCTTCAGCTTCGGCGACTTTTTGCCCGTCCCGGCTGGCGCGCCGCCCGCGGTATGTGATTGAATCGGAGATATAAGCTACCCACTCGCCGGAGATCGCTCCGGAGGTCAACCGGGCGGGTTCGCCAGAAGAATCCAGGAGAATCGCATGGCAAATCTTCTTCTTCCCCCTGAAGAACGCAATCTTACCCCGGACCAGGTCGAGGCGCTCGACAAGCGGCGCGATATGGGCCACACCCTGCTGGTCATCGCCGGACAGTTCGGCGTCATCGCCACTGTACTGCTGCTCTGGGTCGGCCAGGATCTCACCTATTCCCCCGGCTGGGCGCACCCTATGGCCTACTATTTCTTTGTCGCGATCGGCATCGTCCTTGTATGCGGACTCACC
>JAJZGF010000284.1 GCA_021805025.1 Acidobacteriota bacterium | reverse complement strand
AGTCAAGATCACCACACTTACCAGCGCAGATGGTTTGGGCAGCGACATGATTGGGGCGTTGCTGGTCAATCAGGGGGAACTCTGGGCCGCAACATCCGGTGGGCTGTCCGTCGTTCGCGGCAATGGAAAGATTCGCAACTTTACAACCCGGGACGGACTGGGGACGACGATCGCAACCTCCATGGTGAATGACGGTGGTGGCCATCTTTGGGTGGCTAACCATCACGGGGGGCTCAGTTTTTTTGACGGGCATCGATTTATTGCCGATGGGATATTTCCTCTAGATACAGGCCGGGATGGAAACGGCCGGGATGGAAATATCGAAGGGATCACTGCGGACCCCATGGGTTTTCTTTGGTTTCGGATGGATCGAGGCATACGCCGCATCGCGCTGAAAACACTGCTGGGGTGTGTTGGCAAGGAGCCGTGTACTGTCCCAAGTGGAGCGATGACCAGGTATGGGTTAGCGGATGGTTTGCCAAATGATGAGGTCGTGGCTGGAGAACCCTCGGTGGGATGGCTAGCCAGCAATGGAGAGATCTGGTTTCCGACGCGTGGCGGAGCGGCTATTGTGGACACCGAGCACCTTCCGTCAAATACGGTCGCGCCTCCTGTGGTGCTGCAGCGATTTCTTGTGGATGATATATCGGAACCTCTCGGATCGGCACCAGTCGACATCGCTTTCGGCCATGCGCGCTTCACGATGGAGTATGCGGGACTAAGCTTTACCGCGCCGTCGGAGGTGCGTTATCGGTTTCGGTTAGAGGGCTTCGACAAGGATTGGACCGATGCCGACAATCGACGCTCTGCGACGTATACCAACCTTACTGCAGGTTCATATCTCTTCCATGTGCAGGCCATGAACAACGATGGCGTGTGGAACCGCGCCGGTGCTGAACTGCGCTTTCGCATCACACCGCCGATCTATCGGCGATGGTGGTTCCTGCTGCTGGCTTTGCTCGTTCTGCTGGCGCTGCTAGCCGGGATGTACCTGCTACGGCTACAGAGGTTGAAGAGAGAGTTCGACGCTGTGCTGGCAGAACGGAACCGCATGGCGCGCGAGATTCACGATACCCTGACACAGGATTTTGTGGGGACCTCGCTCCAACTTGATCTCATCAGCCAGCAACTCAGCCGCGGCAAAGTGGAGCTCGCGATTGACCAGGTAAAGCGCACGCGCCAGCTAGTATCCGAGGGTATCGATGAGGCGCGGCGAAGCATATGGGAGCTTCGTGCGAACAACTCGCAGGATACATTGCCCAGCAGGCTGGCCAAGGTTGTGCAACGCGATACTTTCAATGCGATCGCTCCAAAGCTGCATATTGGCGGGGCGTACCGTGCGATGGATACACGGGTGGAGCGGGAGGTGCTTCGCATTGCCCAGGAGGCACTGTCCAATGTGCTGCATCATGCCCACGCTACTGAGACGTCGATCGAACTGCACTACTCGAGTGATATGCTGATGCTCACGATTGAGGATAATGGTATAGGTTTCGTTGTGGACGAAGCATCGAGTAAAGCGGGACACTATGGACTGTTAGGAATGAAGGAGCGGGCAGCAACGATCGATGGCGCGCTGGAGATTATGAGTCAGCCTGGCCATGGAACCAGGGTTACGCTGCGTGTTCCTATTGCGCATAGCGCGAGGTGAAAAATGTCAGACCGAATTCGCATCATGCTCGTAGAGGATCATCAGGTTGTTCGACAGGGCTTGGTCGCATTGCTTTCTACCATCGATGATCTTGAAGTCGTCGGCTCAGTAGGCGATGGGTTGGAGGCTATGGAGACGTTTCGAGATGTGCAGCCGGACGTCACGCTGATTGACCTCCAGTTGCCGAAACTTGGCGGTGCGGAGACGATCCGTCGGATTCGGGAGGACTTTCCGCAGGCGCGATTCATCGTGCTAACCACCTTCGATGGGGATGAGGATATCTATCGGGCGCTCCAGGCCGGTGCTCGCGCTTATCTGTTGAAGGGGATGCCGCTCGAAGAATTGATTACTACTATCCATGCCGTGCATAGCGGTAAGCTGCACATTCCTCCGTCTGTGGCGGAGAAGTTAGCAGAGCGCGTTAGTGGGCAGCATCTGACGACGCGGGAACTAAGCGTCCTCGAAAGAATTGTGGCCGGACGCGCAAACAAGGAGATTTCAGCCGACCTCTCAATTTCGGAGGCGACGGTGAAGACCCACATCAACAGCTTGCTTGGCAAGCTTGGAGTCGCAGACCGAACCCATGCAGCAACTGTTGCCATCCAGCGTGGCCTAGTGAGTCATCGATGAAACTCTTCTTCGGGCGCGTACTTTCATTGATGATTCTCTGTACTCTGAGTGCTTCGCTAGTGGCTCAAAGCAAGAGCGCTTCGACGAAGCGGGAGTGGCGAGCAGCCACGTCAGCAGAGTTGGAGGCGATTCTTCCTGTTCGAGCCCCTGTCGAGAAGGAGCGTATTGAAACCGAGATGCGAACCGCGACAGGAGTAATCAACGCTCGCGGCCGAGTCATCGCGGCAGTGGTTCTGATCACTGCTGGTTATGCGGCCAATGGCAAGTACTCTTACTATCTGCTCGCCCAAAGTCCCCTACGCATAGGCACCAATATCGACCTGACCCCTGGATCCTACGCGATTGGGTGGATAAGAACGCCGGAGGGTCTTCAGGTTCGCATTTACGAAGCGGAGACTGGAGTCGAGCGCGGTGTGATCACAGCGCATCCGCTGACCCAGTCGTTGCCCATTGTTTCAGTAAAGATCTGGCCGCCGGATGCGTACAGTATTCTCCAAATTGGACGATTCGCGCTGCCTTATTCTCTCGGCGAGTAAGTTCCCAATATCCCCCTCAACGTCTGCCGCGCATGCACAGCGCAAGCAGAGTTTATGGAGCAAAGACCTTGATCTCGATCAGCCGCATACGGCGGGGTGCAACTGGGCCGGTGAAGACCACTCGCAGTTCCTGTGCTCGAATGGAAGGGAACACAGCCTGATTCTCACCGTTTGGGATGGGGCTCTGCGGTGTGCGCTGCTGCATGGGAATCTCTCGCCAGCCAGCATCGGTGCGGTACTGAAGTAGAAAGGACGCAGGCTGTTGGTAGCGTTTTCCATCTGCAAAGAAGGAAAGCTCCACCGAGCCTATTGTCCGGACCTTCCTGAGATCCAACATGTACCAACTCGTGGGACTGGGGTCAACGGCCGCAGGTGACCATCCGTTGGAAATTTCTGGAAAGAACCAGAGTCGTCCATCGATAGCCTGATCTACAGGGGCTGCTGCGTCTGCGGAAG
>JAJZGF010000098.1:302-14225 GCA_021805025.1 Acidobacteriota bacterium | reverse complement strand
AATCGACGGCAAAGAGAAGGTCCGTAAACTCAACGGCGAGGATGACGGGCAGCAGGGAGCCGGTTGCGGGCTGCATGTTGGCGATCCAGCCGGGAATCGCAGCGTGGGCTGAGCCTCCGCGCACCAGCCGCCAGGCAGCATAGAGCAGGAAAAGGCCGAAGACCCAGGTGATCCAGGCGAAGCGCTGCAACAGCGCCACACCCGCGCCGATGAAGAGTGCACGCATGACAATCGCGCCCAGAACGCCCCAGAGAAGCGCGCGGTGCTGCCGCTCGGCGCTGATGCGGAAGCCTTGAAACAGGACAAGAAAAACGAAGAGATTGTCGATGCTGAGGGATACTTCGATGGTGTAGCCGGCCACAAATTCGAGAGCCGGTTGGCGTCCCTGCGCCACGGCAATCCAGGCGGCGAAGAGTCCGGCCGCAATGGCAAGAATGGTTGTCCATGCCCACGCGGCGCGCTGCGATTGCGGTATGTTGCGACGATGGTGGGTGAGAATCGCATCCACAGCCAGCAGCACGAGCACCGTTGCATGGAACCCGAGCCACCACACCCATGAAATGCCGGCAATCATGTGGAAATGCTACAGGGTCAGGGCGAGGCGCGGTGCGGCGGGCGCTAATGCAGGGTCGCGATGGCGCTGGCCTGTACGGGATCAGTGCCGGTAGGCGCGGAGATGGCAGAATCCAGAACGCCGGCCGTGGTGGCGTCAAATGTGTAGCCCATCAGATCCGGATTGCCGCCGTAATCGACCGCAAAGACGAATGTCGCCGTGCTATCTTCCGCCAGGGCCACAGGATTT
The DNA here is from genome assembly GCA_021805025.1 of Acidobacteriota bacterium. Lineage (GTDB taxonomy): Bacteria > Acidobacteriota > Terriglobia > Terriglobales > Acidobacteriaceae > Telmatobacter. The sequence continues at coordinate 13,423 of JAJZGF010000098.1, read as the reverse complement.
GTGCCCACTGCGAAGGTACTGGTCAGCGCAGTCAGAGAGTAGGCGCCGCTGGTGCCGGTGACGGAAAATCCCGCGATCTGCCCGGTGGAACTGCCGCTTACCTGGCGGTTGACGACATAGACGAAGCTTCCCGATTGGACGGGGAGAATATCGTAGGGCGCCAGACCGCCCGAGGCGAAGGGAGAACCGGAAATCTCCTTGAAGGTGCTCAGGTCGATGGCCCGCAGGCCGCCGGTGTTTGAGCCGGAGGTTGCCGCGGTCTCGCCGATGTAGGCGAGGCGGCTACTGGGGTCCACGGCCACCGAGAGTGCGGCGCCGGCGACGTTTTTAACGGCAATCGTGCTGACGATGCCCAAGGGGTTAGCGTTGGCGATGTTGAAGGGAATGACTGCCGTGCCGCCCGCACCCATGGCAACAAATACGCTGGTGTTCGCAGGAGAAATGGCAACCTGCTGCAACGTCGAAGCAGGCAGCGCGACGAATTGCTCCGCGGTTTGGGTCACCAGGCCCGTGCTGGGGCTGATCGGGATGGCAAATACCTGCGAGCCGCCCGAGGCGACGTCCACGATCCAGGAGTTCGTAGCGTCGACCTGCATGCTCACGGCCTGATCGGCAGAGATCGGATTACCGGCGTTGCCCAGCGTGAGCTGACCATTGGAGGCGATTGTGTAGAAAAAAATGCCGCTGATGGTGCTGGCGTAAAGGAAGCTGTTGTTCGGTGCGATCGCAAGAGAGAGCGGCGTGGCCAGCATCGTATAGGGGCTGCCGGGCAGTGGCGTCAGCACTCCTGCGTTGACGTAAAAGCCTGCAATCTGGCTGGTCGCTGCGTTGAGGACATAAAAGTTGCCGCTAGATGCGGTGGTTGTGGGAGTAGTGGTGGTGGTGGTGGGCGGCGCGGTCCAGAAGCCCTTGCAGCCGGCTAGAAAGAGCGGCGCAACCAGAGCCAGTTGTACCCACCTGTGGATCTTCATCGCCATTCCTCTGCCTGCCAGGCCGCCGACCCAACCGGATCGTCCAGAAACAGACTACAGCCCATCGCCGGGTATTTTTCCTCTGTAATTAAAAGGACGCGGCCGCGGAGAATTCGCTTGCAGGCGGACAAGTCTGGAAGGCGGTGGCGTGTCGGGATAAAAGAGGGATGTGCGGGGCGCTCTAGTTGGGCCGGTTGTTGGAGTTGGAGCGGCGGCGGAAGCGCTCGTCGACAGGCTGGCGGCCCTTGAAACCTGCTTCTACGGTGTGCCAGTGTTCGATTGCGGTTTCACCCAGACGCCAGCAGAGCAGAACGACTTCGTCGTCCACGCGGCAGGGAAAGTCGAGCAGGCCGGTGTCGATGTCTTTGACCTGCACGCCGATGGCGTCGATTTCAGCGACAGTCTCGCGCACGCGCTGCAGGTGGGCCTCCAACTCGCCGCGCTGTTGCGAGACGCGCGCAGCATCCACGCGCATGCCGCCGGCAAGATAGATGCGCTGGGCCAGCGAAGCAAGACCCGACTCGACTTCTTCGGCGGCCTGTTTGCCTTCAATCGCTCGCTTGAGCAGCGACTCGAGGACAGGCAGCAGCGATTGGGCTTCGTCGAGGGTAAAAGTTTTCATCGATGTCTCTGGTTACTAGGATACGACGGAAGCGGCGCAAAATGGTCCACGGGAAATGCCCCGTTGGTGCTAAAAGAGGCGTTGATGCAGTGGAATTTGAGCGAGACTCGGCGGCGCAGTGGGCGAGAGCCGGCATGCGAAATAAGGCGAATCATTGCTGGGGTCTTGTGCAAGCTTTCCGTGGGGAAGAAGATATTGGAAGGGGGCGGGAATTTTTCAGATTGCCGTGTAAATCATTTGGAATCAATGAAGATTTGCGAAGTCCTGACGGAAAGGCTAGGAAAAGGCGTAAGCAAAGGGGGTAGGGGTGTTCGCGCAGCCGGGCGCTCCGAGTCCGAGCGGTGCTTCTTCAGCGCTGTGATGGACACCGCAGGGTCTTGTCTCTTCGACTTTGAAATCAGCTGACTTCAAGCATGCGGTCGAGGGCTACCTTGGCCCACTGTTTTACGCTTTTGCGAACCTGGATGCGGTTGACGACGCGGCCTTCGACGAGGTTTTCAAGCGCCCAGGCCAGATGCTGCGGGCTGATGCGGTACATGGTGGTGCAGAGACAGCCGGTATCGTCGAGCGTGATGACGCGTTTGCCCTGTGCGGCAAAGCGCAGGGCCATGCGGTTGACGAGATGAATCTCGGTGCCGACGGCGAACATGGCGCCGGCGGGTGCCTGCTCGACCAGGGAAATGAGGCGTTCGGTGGAGCCGAGCGCGTCAGCCTTCCGGCAGACCTCCCAGCGGCACTCGGGGTGGACGATGACCTGGATGCCGGGATATTTTGCGCGGACCTGATCGATGTGGCTCGGCAGGAAGCGCTGGTGGACCGCGCAGTGGCCTTTCCAGAGCACGATGCGGCTGGCGGCGATGCTGGCCTGTGTCTGGCCGCCTTGCAGGCCCCACGGGTCCCAAACGACCATCTCATCCAACGGTATGTGCATGGAATGTCCTGTGTTGCGGCCCAGGTGCTGGTCCGGCAGGAAGAGGATGCGCTTTGCTCGCGCGAAGGCCCAGCGAAAAGCCGCGGCGGCATTCGAGGAGGTGCAGACGAGGCCGCCATGCTCTCCGCAGAAGGCCTTGATGGCGGCGCTGGAGTTCATGTAGGTGATGGGGATGGTGTCGGCAGAGAGGCTGAGGCGCTCGAGGTTTTCCCAGCAGTCCTCGACCTGGGAGATTTCGGCCATGTCAGCCATGGAGCAGCCGGCGTTGAGGTCGGGCAGAATCACCTGTTGGCCGTCGCGGCCCAGCACATCCGCACTCTCAGCCATGAAGTGTACGCCGCAGAAGACGATGTAAGCGGCATCCGTCTCGGCGGCGGCTTTGGAGAGCTTGTAGCTGTCGCCGGTAAAGTCGGCAAAGCGGACAACTTCGTCGCGCTGGTAGTGATGGCCGAGGAGGATGGTGCTTTTGCCGAGCTGGGCGCGGGCCGCAGCGATGCGGGCGTCCATGGAGTGGTCGGGGAGGGTGAGATAGTGTTCCAGGCTGCACGCGTCGGCAGCCGAGGGCGAGGCTGTTGCCTCTTCGTCGAGGATCAGGTTCACGGTACTCCGCCTTCAGCCCGGAGCATCCTTTCTTGCGCGGATGGCGGGCGGGGATGTTGAAAGCCACGGCCGCAGGGCGGCTCTCAGCCTGCAGCGGGTGAAGATCGGGCACCCACGGGGTTGTTGCAGGCCTTCTATCTCAGGATGCGGAGTGCGGAAGTGCGGATGCACTGAAGCCGCACGAGTGCAGCGCGCATTCCTGTAACAAAAGTGTAACAAGGGTGCGAGCGCGTTTCAAATGACCTGAGGGTGGGATGCGATTTGGCGCCGGAGGGTTTGTGGGGGCAATGCGCGGACAGGTATGATGAGGGTTTATGGGAGCTCCCCTGACAATTGAGACGGCCAATCTTGGAATGGCTGACTCGCTGATTCTGATGGTGCTTGCGCTGGTGGTCTTTGGGCCGCGGCGGCTGCCGCAGATCGGCAAGCAGATCGGCAAGCTGATGTATGAGTTCCGCAAGGCCTCGAACGACTTCAAATATCAGATGGAAGAGGAGCTGCGGAATTCCGAGGAAGCCGAGCGAAGGAAGAAAGAAGAAGAGCGGCAGCGCACACTGGCGCTTAGCGCGCCGGAGCAGGCCTCAGTGACCGCTGACCCGACGCCCGCGGCGGCGAATGAGATTGAGTTGAGCGGATCGAGCGTGCAGCCGGCCGGCGGCGAGTTGACGAGCCGGAATTCTGCTGAGACCCCTCTGGAAAGTGGGCTGCGTGTTCAGCCGCCTTCGACGGGCGAGCAGGTGATGGCTTCGCGGCCCGGGCCGCGCGCGGCGGAGCCTGTTGCGGAGCAGGCTGCGGAGAGCGAGATGGCTGCGCGGGCTGCCAGCGCGCCCGCCACGGAGGCGGCACAGCCCCATGGTTGAACCCGATGATGCGATACGAAAGGCGCGGGAGGCGGTAAGCCAGCGCGCGGAGCTTCCCGGGATGAGCCTGATGGAGCATCTGGACGAGCTCCGGCGGCGCATTGTGCACTCGGCGGCTTCCCTGGCAGTGGGATTCTTTGTCTGCTGGTTTTTCCGCGACCGGATTGTGGCGTTTCTACAGGCGCCGCTGAACAAGATCGGCAAGTCGCTTGTGTTTACGCATCCGATGGATGCGTTGAACCTGGACCTGCAGGCGTCACTGCTGGCGGGGGCCATTCTGGCGTCGCCGTTCATCCTGTTTCAGGTGTGGCTGTTTATTGCGCCGGGACTGTATCAAAGAGAGCGGCGGTTTGTGGTGCCGTTTATGGCAGCGACGGTGGGGCTGTTTCTGACAGGCGCGAGCTTCGGCTACTTCTTCGTGCTGCCTGCGGCCATCAAGATTCTGATTGTGGGCTTCGGACACAACTTCACGCCGATGGTCACGATCGAGGACTACACGAGCTTCTTTTTGTCGGTGATTCTGGGGTTGGGCATAAGCTTTGAGATGCCGATCCTCATCTTCTTCCTCGCTCTGTTCGGCATTGTCAGTCCCAGGTTCCTCTGGAAGAACATCCGCTATGCAATTCTCGCGGTGTTTCTTGTGGCGGCGATTATTACGCCCAGCCCCGATCCGTGGACCATGTGCATTTACGCCGTGCCCATGCTGTGTCTTTATTTGATTGGCATTGGGGTGGCGTGGTGGGTGCATCCTGGGCGGCGCAAGGCGAAGGAGGCCGCGCAGTGAGCGGATGGATGAGCAAGGTTGCGCGGTGCATGCTGCAGGTTGGCGTGGCGACGCTGCTGCCGCTGGCTCCGCTTGCCGCTGGCGCGCAGGCGCACTTCAACGGGCAGAAAGCGTATGACTATGCGCGCGATTTTGTGGCCATTGGACCGCGCTGGCCGACGAGTCAAGGCCATGGGAAGGCGGAGCAGTTTCTGCGCAGCCACTTCGCGCATGATCAAGTAGAAGAGGACGCATTCACGGCCGATACGTCGATCGGGCCGGTGGCGATGCGGAACTACATTGTGCGCTATCCGGGCAAGAAGGATGGCGTGATCGTGCTGGGCTCGCACTACGAGACGAATTACTGGCTGCGGAATATCAACTTTGTGGGCGCCAACGACGGCGCGGCGACCGTGGGCCTGCTGATGGCGATTGGCGATGAGCTGCGCGCACAGGCAGCGGGCGGACGGAAGCTCGATGGCTATTCGGTGTGGCTGGTGTTTTTTGATGGCGAAGAGTCGTTTCAGACGCAATGGTCGAATTCCGATGCGCTCTTCGGGTCGCGACATCTGGCGGCGAAGTGGGGCCGCGACGGCACGCTGGGTCACATCAAGGCCTTCATCCTTGCGGACATGATTGGCGACAAGGATCTGGATATTCAGCGGGAGTCGCAGTCGGCGGACTGGCTGGTGGCGCTGGTCCGGCAGGCCGCACGGAAGTACGGCTACGAGCGCTACTTCTTCCAGCAGGAAGAAACGGTGGAGGATGACCATGTGCCGTTTGTGCAGCGCGGGGTGCCGTCGATTGACGTGATCGACCTGGACTATGGGCCGAACGACAGCTATCACCACACGGTGCAGGACACGCTGGACAAGATCAGCGCGCATAGCTTGACCATTGACGGCGATGTCTTCATGGAGACGATTCGTCTGATCGATGCCCGTTGAGTGCGGGCGATTCCGCGGAGTGCTGGAGCGGTTCCGGGCTGGCCGGCGGGTGAGTGCTATGCTCAAAAACAAGAAGTTCAGGTGGCCGCGTTGAAGCGAATCCCGAGCCCCTTCCTCCTCTCGATCCAATCTATTCGATCCTGGGCTGCCGGTCTGCTGGTGTTTTCATTTCTGATGGCGGCGGGCGGTTGCAACCGGATGCACAAAGAGCACCATGACATGGTGTACGTCTGGACGCGCCAGATGTATCTGCGCGACCGGGTGGCCGCGGTTTCAAACCGCGTGGCCGAGGTAGTGAACGGGCAGCCGCTGGAGGTGCTGGAGCATGGCCGGCGGTTCCTGAAGGTAAAGACAGAGAAGAATGAGATTGGCTGGATTCCCGAGCGGGCGGTGATCGACAGCAAGATATACGAGCGCTTTACGCAGCTCGCCGGCCAGTACCGCGACAGTCCCGTGGTGGCGAACGGCACGCTGCGGGATGAAGTGTATGTGCACCTGACGCCGGGGCGGGATACGGACCGGTTCTATCTGCTGCCCGAGAATGCAAAGGTACAGATGCTACAGCGGGCATCAGTCCCCAAGGCGCAGACCGCGCCGCCGGTTGCTCAGCCAGTGCCTCAACCAGGGCCGCCGCAGGCAGGGTCCAGGTCAGGATCGGGCACGCGCCCTGCCAACGAGCCTGCCGCGCCGCCGGTGGTGATGGAGGACTGGTGGCTGGTGCGCGACAGCCAGGGACGCGCCGGTTGGTTGCTGGGCGGCCGCGTGGATGTGATCGTGCCCGACGAGATTGCGCAGTATGCCGAGGGGCAGCGCATTGTGGGCGCGTATCCGATTGCGAAGGTACATGATGCCGAGGCTCCTACGCCGGATCACGAGGTGGTGGAGTATGTTACTGCTTTGAGCCCGCCGACCGCGGGGCTGCCTTATGATTTCGACCAGATTCGCATCTTTACCTGGAGCCTGAAGCGCCACCGGTATGAGACGGCCTTCCGTCTGCATCCGATTCGGGGCTATCTGCCGGTGCTCGTCAGCTCAGAGCCGGTGCTCGGCGGCAACGAGCCGGTCTTCAGCTTCCAGATATCGAGCAGTGCCGATGTGGCCATCGATCCCGACACGGGCATCGCGCGGCCGGCTGCTCCGCGGACGATCCGCTACGCGCTACGCGACACGCAGGTGCGTCGCATCGGGCCGGACATGGCGCCGATCCCGATCATCCACGAGGCAAAGGCCAAGGAACCGGCGAAGGGCGCGAAAAAACGCAGCAAATAAATGATCCGGTGGGCTGCGGCTGTATTCGTCTTGCCTGCTCGCGGCCACTGCCCCTACCACTGCACGCCGGGGTAGAGGCTGGGCAGGCGGTCCACGTGGAACTGGTCCGCGTTGGGCGTGGTTCCCTGCCACACCACGTTGAGGTTTTGCGGAGTCAGCTCCTGCACGAGGGCTCCGGCGTGGGGAGCGCAGAAGTCTACCTCGAGGTCGCCGTTGTTCAGCAGTTCGGCATTGCCGCCAAAGAAGCTGAAGTCGATGGGCCCCGGCATGTAGTGGGTAATCATCGTCGCGGTCATATTCGACTCGTTCAGCTCCAGCAAGGGCATGGTGGAGTAGCAGGTTGGCACGGGAGTGGCGGATGGACGGCAATAGACCTGTCCCGTGGGCGGCGGGAAGGTGCGGTCATTGCCATTGTCCATCAGGCCGATGCGGAAGACGCCGGTGGTGTTCTGCGTGAAGAAGTTCATCCCATGCTGCGCATAGAACCAGTCGGGGGGATCGTTGTTGCCGTTGGGGTCGTTCGGGTCAATCAGCGAGAAGTCGCCCTGATAGCCGAGGTGCCACAGGACTTTGCCTGATCCCTGCCCGTCCAGGTACTCGATCTTGATGATCCAGTTCTGATGGCGCATGGAGAGCAGGAGGTTGTGATCATCGCTCGAATAGAGCATGTCGTTCGAGTGCGTCCAGTCGCAGCTCTGGGTGCCGCAGTTCATCGGGTGGCGATTCACGTCCAGATGGTCGAAGGCGCTCCACGCCCACACCGGATTTCCGCTCGTATCCACGTCGATCAGTGCGTCACCCAGCACGGGCATGGTCAAGGTCTGCCCATTCACGTCAATAGGCACGGTCCTGGAGTACGTGGCCAGCAGAATCCAGTGGCCGTTGGGCAGGGCCATCGCACTGTGATGGAAGCTGCCTAACTGGTAGACGTTTCCGGCCGCATCACGCAGGCTGGAAGCAGCCAGCTTCTGGTTGAGTTGGGTCATATTGACGCTGCGAATTGTGTTTCCCAGCAGGTCCACCTCGCGCACTTCGTTGATAACCCCAGGCTGAGAGCCCGCGTTGACCAGCGAGGACAGGTAGGAGATCACCATCAGGAAGTGACCGTCCGGCAAGAGCGTAATACCCTGCAGCAGATCCGTCCCCGTGCCCTGGTAGGTGTAGGTCCAGATCACATTGCCCTGCAGGTCGGTGGCAAAGGCCTGGGTCACATTTGCAGGGAAGAGCGTATTCCACATCTCGATGCCCGGCTGCGGTGTCGCGCCGTTCGGGGTGGAGATTTGCGTCTGCACGGTAGCAGGCGGCGTTCCGGTGGTGCAGGTAAAGTCCGCGTCGTTGTAAGTTGCGCCGTTATTCAGCACGATCTGGCCGCGCAGGTGGTAGTTCGTGTTTCCCCTCATGCCGCCAACCTCAAGCGTGACCTGGCCTCCAGTGGACGACGGTGTGGGTTGCTGCCAGGTATTCAGGCCGTAGTTGGTTGTGGTTCCGAACTCTACGGAGACCTTGCCTGGCGAGGGCAGGTATGTGGTGTAGACGGCAACCAGAGGATGGCCAGTGAGCGGGGGGCAGAGCGTCGTTCCGGGCAGGATGATGGCCACGACGGCGGTGGCGTTGTCTTGGAGCGGAGCCGCAGCAAGGGCCGCGGTGACCTGGATATTCTCGACCTGCGTGACGTTCACAGGGGCGGTGTAATTGCCGGTTGCATCCACGGTGCCCACCGTGGCGTTGCCGCCGGGGATGTTATTAACAAACCAGGCGATCGCCCCGCCGGTGCTGGAAGTGGCGGTGAATTTGACGGATTGGCCGGGCGCCAGGGCGACGTATTGCGGCGTGATGGTGATGGTTCCATTCTGCGTGGCGGTGGGAGGCGGGCCTCCGGGCGGAGGAATCACGACAATCGGAAGTGGTCCCTGCACCCAGAAGCCGCAGCCTGAGATCAGAAGCGTGGCCATCAGCCCAAACCATGACCGGAGACGAACCTGGCCGGCGTAACCGCACGAGAGTCCGATACCAGACTGAGGCTTGCTCGACCGAGGGGCAGATCTACGAGGACAAATCATCGGGCGCTTTCGTGGCCGGTTGCCTGAACACACACGTTGTTAAGACTAATTCAAGTAGGATGCGTTTGCCCCGCCCCATGCTGCCTTGCGCCAAGGCGCAAAATTCTTTGCCTCATGCAAGGTTTTGGGCAGGGATTTCGATTTCATGGATTCAAGCAGATTCTACGCGAAGAATGAATGGCTTAGGCCTCGCGGCGGCGAAGCGCATGCTCCACAACCCGGAGCATTTCGGCCTCCGGAGCGGGTTTGCCGGTCCAGATCTCAAACTGCCGGGCTCCTTGTTGAACAAACATTTCAGTCCCGGTCACAATGGGCACGCCCCGTGAGCGGGCAAGGGCCAAAAGAGGCGTCTCCATCGGATTGTAGACCATGTCAAAGACGAGGCTGGCGTTCAACTCGTTGGCCGCAATGGGCATGGACTGCTTGACGCCCTTCATGCCGCAGGGCGTGGAGTTGATGAGCACGTCAAAGTGCTGTTTGGCAAAGGCCTCATGTTTGAGCGACTTGGCCTTCGCCTGCCGGGCGAGCGCGACAGCGGTTTCGTGGGTGCGGTTGACGATGTAGACCTCGGCGCCCTGCTCGACCAGGCCAAAGACGGCGGCCCGGGCCGCGCCGCCCGCACCCAGAACGGCGATGCGCGCGCCCTTGAGGCGGAGACGCTTCTCCAGCGGGCGGACGACACCGGCCACGTCTGTGTTGAAGCCGTAGAGCTTGCCGTCGGCGCCGGTGCGCAGGGTGTTGCAGGCGCCGATGCGGGCCGTGAGCGGGTCCATATTCGCCAGATGGGGCAGAACTTCCTGCTTGAGCGGCATGGTGACGGCAACACCGGCCAAGGGCAGCTCCCGGATCACCGTGAGCAGGTCGTCCAGCGCCCGGGCCTTGAGGGGCAGCATCACGGCGTTGACCACCTCGCGGCGGAAGGCGGCGTTGTGCATGACAGGCGACAACGAGTGGGCGATCGGATTGCCGGCGACGCCAAAGATCCGGGTGGCCTGGTCAAGGTTCTCAATGCGGTACACGTCGCGCAAGGTGTGCGCCGCCACCTGGCCGGGCGCAGTCTCGGCTTCGTCAGAGAACGAGGCAAAGGTAAAGGCTCCGCCTTCCCGCGGGCCGAGAACGCGGCTCAAGATGCCCTCCTCGCCCATGGCGATGCCGATGACGTGGGAAGTGAGCGAGCGATCCTCAATGAGGCGCAGCACGGCGAGATTGTCACTGAGCGAGCGGGCGGTGGAAACCACCTTTACAAAATCCGGCTTGAAGGCTTCGATTCTGTCCGCGGCCTGCTCCAGGCTGCGGGTCCTGGTGAAGTCGTGGAAGCTGATGAGCAGGGCCGCTCCAGCCTCGCGCAGTTTGCTGATCTGGCTGGATTTGGCAGCCTCCGCAGACTCAATTTCGAGGTCCATGATCTGGCAGCCGGCCTGGGCAGCCTTGGTGAGAATCTCCAACTCTGCCATGAGCGAGCCCGTGAAGCCGCCGCCGTTGGCTTTTCTGCGGCAGGTGGCGATGGCCGTGACCTCGCGGTGATGGACGAGGAAGTCCTTCACCTTCGGCAAGGCCGCCGCAGGTTTCGGCAGCGAGTCCAGGCGGAATTCGAGGAAATTGGCGTCCTTGAGGGCGATTTCGGCTCGTTCGATCAGCTCGGCAGGCGATGCGGCCTGGATGGCGATGCACATTTTGCCCAGACGCAGGCGGGCACTTGCGGGAGGCGGCGGGGGCGCGAGAGTGGCGGCGGCGTGGGGCATGACTTCAATTGACGCATATTAGACGGGTTGCAGCCGCGATGCAACAGCGAAAGTCAGAGGGTTCAGCCATTTCAGCGCCATTGCAGATTATTTCGCTGCGATATGGCACTCTGGAAGCTGGGGGTAGAGCGAGAGATGCCTGTTGAAACCGTTGCCGGAGTGACCGAAGAGACACACGCCTGGGAGGCGGGTGGCGCCCAATCCGCTGAGGCGCTGGCGAAGTGGGTGAGTGCGCGGTTGGCTGCTCATGAGGCCGCGCTGGGCGCGCTGCTGGTGGTCGAGGGCCAGCGGACGCCGGAAAACTCGCTGCGTCTGTATGATACGGCGATCGAACAGCTTACCCTGGCTGGCGCGCAGGCCGGGGTACTCAACTCCGTGGCCGCGGACAAGGCGGTGCGCGACCAGGCGCAGGCTGAAGCGCAGCGCGTGGCCATGGCGGGCAGCGCCCTGAGCCTGAACTGGCAGGTATACGACGCGCTGAAGGCGGTCAGCCTGGACGGGGTCAGCCCCGCGACGCGGCACTACGTCAAGCGCACACTGCTGAGCTACCGGCTGGCCGGGGTGGACAAGGATGACGCGACGCGTGCGCAGTTGCAGACCCTGCACGAAAAGGCGACCAGGCTGTCGCTGGAGTTCAGCCGCAATATCCAGGAGAGCGCGAAGACCGTTGAGGCTACGGCGACCGAGCTGGAAGGACTGCCGGCGGACTATCTTGCCCGTCACCAGCCGGATGCGAGTGGCCGGATTGCTCTTACCACCGACCAGCCCGACATGCAGCCGGTGATGACCTTTGCCGCTTCGGCGGCGCTGCGCGAGCGAATGTTCCTGGCCTACAACACGCGCGCCTACCCTGTGAACGAGCAGATTCTGCTTGACCTGCTGGCGACGCGGCAGGAGATTGCCTCGATTTTGGGGTTCCGGAGTTGGGCGGACCTGGCAACGGCGGACCAGATGATGGGATCGGCGGCGAATGTGCGGAGCTTTCTGGAAAAGCTGAACGAAGCCAGCCGCGATGGAGCACAACGCGAGCATGAGCTGATTCTGGAGTTTGCGTGTAGGCGCGAGCCGGGGTTGAAGGCGATCGACATCACCAGCCGCGGCTACTGGTATGAGCAGTTTCGCCGTGCGGCGTTTGATTTTGATTCGCAGTCGGTGCGGCCTTATTTTCCGTATGCGCAGGTGGAGGCGGGCGTGCTGGAGACGGCGGCGCGGCTGTTCAAAATTGAGTTTCGCCGGTCGGAGACGCCGGGCTGGGATCGGGCGGTCTCGGTCTTTGAGGTCTTTGACGGCGGCAAACACGTGGGGCGGTTCTATCTGGACATGCACCCGCGGGAGGGCAAGGATAAATGGTTCTCAGCGGCACCGGTGGTGACGGGCGTGCGCGGACGCTACCTGCCGGAGGCGGCGCTGATCTGCAATTTCCCCGGCGGCGAGGATGGGGATGCCGGACTGATGCAGTACTCGGATGTGGTGACGTATTTCCACGAGTTCGGCCACCTGATGCACGCGATTCTGGGCGGGCAGACGGAGTGGGCGGGACTGTCGGGATTTGCCACGGAGGGCGATTTTATCGAGGTGCCTTCTCAGATGCTGGAGGAGTTCTTTCGCGACGAGAAGCTGCTGCAGTCCTTTGCGAAGCACTACCAGACGGGCGAAGTGCTGTCGTCCGCGACGATCAAGAAGATGAAGCTGGCGGGGGCGTTCGGCCGAGCGGATTGGGTCCGGTCGCAACTCTACTACACGACGCTCTCCCTGGACCTGCACGACAAGGACGCTGCGGGACTGGACCTGGATGCGACGACGAAGCGCCTCTACAAGAGCCTCCAACCGTGGACGTGGATGGAGGGCAATCGCATGTATGCGAGCTTCGGCCACCTGACCGGTTACTCATCGAACTACTACACCTATGCGTTTGACAAGGTAATTGCGCTGGACTTCTTTGCGCAGTTTGATCCGGTGGACTTACTGGGCTGCGATGCGGGTTCTAAGTACCGGAAGGCGGTGCTGGAGCAGGGCGGATCAAAGCCCGGAAGAGAGATGGTCCGCGACTTTCTGGGGCGCGACGAGGAGTTTGCGGCATTCAGTAAGTGGCTGAATGAAGAGTTTGAAGCGGAGCTGACCGCAAAAACCTAGCCAATGAGGGGCGCTTAGCTTGGATGTGACTTGGATGCGCGCATCTTACCCGGACTGCGCGCCCAAGGCGCTACTAATTCCAATGCAAGAATGGCTCGGTTCGCATTTTTTGTGAGGAAAGAAGGCTGAGCAATTGTCCTGCCTCCTTTCCTCTGGTCCATCAGCCCTGGGCTTTGGGCGGGAAGTCCTTGAACATTTTAAGGATGTCCTCGTGAAGGTGTTT
>JAJZGF010000098.1:0-292 GCA_021805025.1 Acidobacteriota bacterium | reverse complement strand
GATGTGACTTGGATGCGCGCATCTTACCCGGACTGCGCGCCCAAATCCCTACTAATTCAAAAGGGAGATCCCCCGGCTCTGCCGGGGTGGCAGTAGAACTTTGAGAATTCCAGGAGTATGTTCTCCCTCGAATTGCCTGTGCTGCGGCAGCGAAGACAGCAGTACGAGGCTTTTGCTTTTGTTCTTGCTTTTGCTTCGGACGGTTGCGAAAAGGCCCCTTTGAGGGGCCAGCAACCGTAAAGCCACCGGCTCTGCCGGTGGATACTTACTCTCGTTAATCGGAAGTCGATTT
>JAJZGF010000097.1 GCA_021805025.1 Acidobacteriota bacterium | reverse complement strand
TTCCGATCGCTCAACCCTTACAACGGCGAGCGCGTTCCCATCTGGGTCGCCAACTACATCCTGGCAGACTACGGCACAGGCGCCATCATGAGTGTGCCCGGCCACGACGAGCGCGACTTCGAGTTTGCGGGCAAATACGGCCTTGCGATCCGGCGCGTGATTGCGCCCTCGGAGGCAAGTGCGGAAGAGCCGACACTGCCATTTACCTCAGAGGACGGCGTGCTCGTGAATTCGGGTGAATACAACGGCCTGAGCTGCACTGCTGCTGAGAAGAAGCTCCAGGAAGTCGCCGTACGCCACGGATTCGGCCAGGCCACAGTGACATTTCGCCTGAAAGACTGGGGCGTGAGTCGCCAGCGCTACTGGGGCACGCCCATTCCCATGATTCACTGCGAGCGCGACGGATTGGTTCCGGTGCCTGACGATCAGCTGCCCGTGTTGCTGCCTGAGCAGATCGAGATTACGCAAAAGGGCGGCTCGCCGCTGGGCCGCGTGCCGGAGTTTGTTAACGTCACCTGCCCCCGATGCGGTGGGCCGGCGCTGCGCGAAACCGACACGATGGACACCTTTGTCGATTCAAGCTGGTACTTTTACCGCTACACCGACGCGAAGAATGCAATGGCGCCCTTTGATCCGGAGGTGGTCAAATACTGGTTCCCCATTGACCAGTACATCGGTGGTGTGGAGCACGCGATTCTGCATCTGATCTACTCGCGCTTCTGGACAAGGGTGATGCGCGACCTGGGCCTGGTGGAGATCGACGAACCGGTGCGGCGCCAGTTCTCGCAGGGCATGGTGATCAAAGACGGTGCCAAGATGTCAAAATCCAAGGGTAACGTGGTCTCGCCCGATGACATGGTGGCCCGCTACGGCGCAGATGCTACGCGCATGTATTCGCTGTTTGCCGCCCCGCCGGATCGCGACCTGGACTGGCAGGAAGATGGCGTCGCGGGCGTGAGCCGCTTTCTGGGCCGAGTGTGGCGGCTGGTGACAAAGTATGCGCCGGTATCGCGCAGCGCGCGCGGCCAACAGGCTGATGCGCCGACAGGAGTCTCTCTCAAGCTGCTGCGCAAGCTGCACCAGACCATCGCCAAGGTCACGCTGGACTTTGAGGGACGCTGGCACTTCAATACGTGCGTGGCGGCCATTATGGAACTGGTGAACGATATTCAAGCTGTCGACGCTCAACTGGCGGGGAGTGAAGTTCCCGCACAAGTTATTCGCGAACTTATGCGCTCGTTGGTACTGCTCCTGGCGCCTTTCGCGCCTTATCTTGCGGCTGAGCTTTGGGAGCAGCTTGGCGAGGAGAGTGCTGTGCTCCGTGCGCCTTGGCCGACGAGCGACCCGGTACTTGCAAAAGAGGATGAGCTCGAGATTCCCGTGCAGGTGAATGGCAAACTGGTGACCGTGGTACGAGTCGCCCTCAACGCGGCATCAGAGGTGATTGAAGCCGCCGCACTGGCCGAGGAGAGGGTCCGGGCGCGCACAGCCGGCAAAACCGTGGCCAAAGTCATTGTGGTGCCGGGCAAGTTGGTCAACCTGGTGGTTAAGTAGCATGGCGCGCCCGGTGCGCGGGACCCAGACGCTGGTCGATCAGATGGGGTGGGTCTTCAATCGACCGCTGTTGACCGTGATCGAGCTGGCCTGGCGCTGGATTCTTGGTGTGCCGTTTCTGCTTGTTTGCCTGGCTCAGGCGCGGCATATCCTTCGCGCAGTGCCGCTGGCAGACACGGGCTTTGACAACATTGACACGCAGAACCCCTGGGTTGCCGTGGTGCAACTTGCGGCCGTGTGGGCGCACTACCAGTCCCATGTGTCCGCGGTGCTGCTGTGGCTTGTGCCTGCTGCCGCGGTGGCATGGGTCATTCTCTCGGGCGTGGGGCGCAGCCTTGTGCTTAAACGCATGGAAAGCAGAGTTCGCATCCGGCCTATCGCGATGATGAGCCTGCAGGCCATCTGGCTTGTTCTGCTCGGTCTCACCCTGTCGTGCTGGTTTCGCGCCATCCAGTGGGACGCCGCCACCCACATCACGTTCGATGGCAATGCCGATCTGATCGGCTACTCGATCTGGGCGATCTTCCTGTCGCTCGGCTTCTTCAGCCTCTGGGCATTCATCAGCTGGCCCTTTACCATGGCGCCGCTCCTGATGCTGCTCGAAGAGCGCGGTCCGCTCGATGCGCTGGTGCAAAGCTTCAGGCTGGGCAGCATCTTTACAAGCAAGCTGATGGAGATCAACCTGGTAATGGGTATCGTGAAGCTCATGCTGATCGTGCTGGCCATGGTCTTCTCCGCTGCGCCGCTACCCTTCAGCGACCAGCTCGGCCCCGATGCGCTCCATGGGGTGGTGGCCGGCGCGACCGTGTTTTATCTGGTGGGCAACGATTTCTTTCAGGTTGTGCGCCTGAAGAGCTTTGTGGAGTTCTGGCGGACCTTTCGCAGACCTCCTGGTCTGTAATCTCCGACAAACAGCCTATTGGTTCGCGGATGGCAGTGCCGGCTCGTTGCGAAACGGTGCGCTCAGCGTCTGCTTCTGCTCCGCCAAAGGAAGCAGCGTAGGATAAAATTGCACAAATGTCGTATCGACCGCGCCGTGGGCGGCGTGGCAGGAATAGCACGGTGCGCCCGTTGGAATCAGCGTCCCATTCGCCGTGGGCGAGTCAAAGTCGAAGAAGGCCCATTTGCCCGGAAAGCGCGCTTCGTCTTTTACGTGAACCTCAAACCCCTTGACTCCGATTCCCTGGTAGTGACCGCTTTGGTTGATGGAGCCTTTGCTGCGCGCTTCTCTGACCTCAAGGACCAGCACCGTCTTATCGGGCCAAATCCCGGTCCTGAGAAAGCTGCGATAAGACTCCGGATTCACAAAAACATTGTCGAACATCGAGCGGTCGGCCGTCTCCTTCGTCTTTGGCACATAGCTCATGTCGATTCCAGAGGTCAGATAAATCCACTCGCGATAATGTACCGGTGGCATCAGATCGCCGTTGGCGGCATAGCCGGGAGTGGTGGAAGATGCAGCTTGCACGGTCCTGCGAGCATGTGCACCAAATAAGATCACCAATACGATGGCAAACAGGCAGGGCACTGTGAAAGGCGCAGGTATTCTGGGAATCAAGTTGGCCTCCATGCACACAGAACGCAGCGGGGGCCGAAAAAGTTCCGGGATGGCCGGGAGATCAGCGCAAATGATCGACGGACTCTCAGAACACCTTGAGACGAATGATGAAATACTTCTTTGGATTCTCGCGCATGCCCTGGATCAGTTGATGCGCCTGATCGAGAGTCTGATCGGCGTGGTCATACAGTGCTCGATTCTGCACCAGCTGGCCCAGCGAACCTTTGCCCTCATCGATGCCCTTCAGGATGTTGTCGAGCCTTCCCACTGTGTCATCCAGCTTCTGCGCGAATTCCGGATCTTTGGCCAGCTTGCCCAGCGACCCCTTACCCTCGTTGATCTCCGCAAGCAGCTGATTGGCATTCATCGCGGCTGAATTCAGGTTGGTGTACATCGAGTCATCGCGCAGAAACTTGCCGGCACTGCCCTGGCCTTCATCGAGCGACGTCGCGATACGGTCCAGCCGGTCGACCGCTGAATTAGCGTGGGTGTAGAGCGTGTCGTCGTTAACCAGCTTGCCCAGCGTTCCCTGGCCATGGCTGATCGCTTCAGTAATCTTTTCAAGGTCATCCGCGATGCGGGAAACCTTCGCGTAGAATGCCGGATCATTGATCAACGCGCCGACTGTGCCGCGTTCTGAGTTCAGCGTATCGGTGAGCATCTCCAACTTGCGCATCAGGGCAGTGACTTCCTCAATCGAGCCCTGGCTTGTGCGTATGACGTCTTGAATGCTCGGCGAGCCTGTGGCCCTCAGTTCGGCGTTATTGCCCGGCGGCGGCCCTGTTGCCGAGCTTGAGTCGATATCAACGTAGCTGTCGCCCAATACGCCTGCCTGAGCAATCGATGTGGTCGATGTTACATGAAGATCGCGAATGTACTCTTGCCCCACGCGCATCGTCACCTCAACCGGAGTCGGATTCCGATCCGGCACGACACGAATCCGGAGGACGTTGCCAATCGTCACTCCTTCGAGCGTGACTGGCGCGCCATTCTTCAGTCCCGAGGCGTTGTCAAAATACGATCGCAGCACCAGCTTGCGCGCGAATAGGCCGCCCGAAGACCCGGACATGAGAAAAATAATGAACATCAGGGCGGCCATTGCTGCCAGAACCAAAAGGCCCACTCGTAACTGTGACCATTGAATCTCTTTCTGGCTTGGCACGGCATTCCCCTGGCTGAAATGGACCGATTGCGTGAGGTTACGCCTTGAGGATAGCAGATACGGGAGCGGAATCGAGTCCATCTTCCAGCACCACACTCGCCATGGCCAGTTCCGCGGTGTGGGTGATGGAAAGAGCCGAGTGGGTTACCCGGAGCCGCTGCGCGATCTCCAGCGCGCGGCCAAGGAACCTTACCATCGGCCGTTGGCCGGGGTCTCGCACCACCTCAATCTCCAGCCAGTTGACCCCGCGACTTATGCCTGTACCCAGTGCCTTGGCGCCGGCTTCCTTGGCGGCGAACCGCGCCGCAAAACTTTCCCCAGCCGTCCGCTTCTTCAGGCAATAAGCCTGCTCCGCCGGCGTGAAGACACGATTCAGAAAGCGATCGCCATAACGGGCGATACTCATTTCGATGCGCCGGATCTCGATCAGATCAATGCCGCTGCCTACGATCATCCTGTCTTTCAAACTACATCATTTGTCTGGATTGGGGCCTGCGGGAAATCGAAGTAAGGCGCGACTTCATCCTCGCGATGAACCCAGGGTTTCCACCCGCCTTGCCTGAATCAACCGCCCTCCGGGAGGATAAGATTGTCCAGAACCCGGCCATTTCCCGCTTTACGCTGAGACACAATCATGCCATAGCGCTGCATACCGATAATCTGTGCGTGAGACGGGAATCCCCATCGCAGGATGTAATGCCCCTGGCGCCAGTTCTCTGGGCCATAGAGATGAAGGCGCTCTCCGTGGATGAGCCCGGACATTTGGTCAAGTCGCTGACCGGGGCGATCCTGGGCTGCGGCGGTTGGGTGCTTAGTCGCGGTGCAAATGACTCCGGCGCTGTAAACCTGTTGTTTGAATTTGAGCGCCGATTATGCGTGGAGATTTATAGCGTGCTGGTCGGCGCCGGACTCGATCTTAGCCAGAATGCGCATCTGCGCTTTACCGAACTGTGCCACTGCACAAGACACCACGCCGCCGAATGTGGGGCGGAGATCGCCAGCATCGATCTCGAAGTCCAAACCCTGCCCGCGGAGATCTCCAACGGCACGTCCGCGCCGCAATGGACTTGATCGGTCCTCGGCGACGCGAGCTTGGGTCGCGATGCGGGCCTTTGCGACTGGCTTATGCCTGCGGCCCCTGAAAGCAGGCGGCGCAACCGTTACCGGTTGCGCCGCACTTTAGATCCGGGCCGCTCTCCGGCCGGATAGACGAGACTTTCGCTTAAAAGAGGTTCCAAAGCGACTGGTTGTAGACCTCGTGGTGATACTGCACCTCGGAGCCCTTGACGAATGTGCCTAGGGCGCGTGGGCAACGGTCTGCAGCAGCCTGCTTCAGGTCCGCAAAACGTCCCTGCACGTCGCTGCCGAGGATCTCGGCAATCCAGCTCGATGTCTTGAAGTCATCGATCGCCTGCTGGATGTGATCTGGAAGATAGCGCTGCGCCTGACGCAGATTGTCGATCTCCGCCTTCTTGCCGTCAATCCCCGTCTTGAAGATGGAGTAGAGCGCAAGGTAGGGGTTCGCATCCGGAGCTACCGAGCGCACTTCAACCCGCATCGACCGCGAGTTGCCGATCGGGACGCGCACCATTGACCCGCGATCCGTGGCCGATGCCTTGATCTGGTTTGGAGCCTCGAAGTGCGGATCCAGACGCCGGTACGCATTCACGCTGGGGTTCAGCACCAGGCAAATGTCAAGGGCATGGCTCAGAACGCGATCAATGAATTCCCAGCCCAGTGCGGAGAGCTGCTCCTGTCCCTGCTCGTCCCAGAACAGGTTGGTCTTGCCCTTCGAGATGGACATGTTTGTGTGCATCCCGCTGCCGTTCACGCCCACCACAGGCTTTGGCAGGAAGCTGGCCGTGAAGCCCATATTGTTCGCGATCTGGCGTGTCAGCAGCTTGTAGAGCTGGATCTGATCGGCTGCAGCAACCACTTCGCCGTAGCCGTAGTTGATCTCAAACTGGCTGGGCGCCACTTCCGGATGGTCCTTCTCGTTCTGGAACCCCATCGCGCGCTGTACTTCCGCTGCAGTGTCGATGAATTGGCGAAGCGGGTCCAGGGGCAGAACATGGTAATATCCGCCCGTGTTAATGAACTCGAACTTGCCTGTCTCATGGAAGCGCTTCTCCGCGTCCCGGCCCGCAAAGAGGAAGCCCTCGATCTCATTGGCCGCGTTCAGCGTGTAGCCCTTCTCCTTGTAGAGTGTGTCGGAGTATTTCTTCAGTACGCCGCGCAGGTCTCCGGAATAGGGCGTGCCGTCCTTGTCGATGACGGTGCCGAAGACAAGAACCTTGCCGTTGCCGAACACGTCCGCGGGAACCCAGTAGAACGCGCTCCAGTCGATCCCAAGGCGCAGATCGCTTTCCTTCTGCGCTGTAAAGCCACGGATCGACGAGCCGTCAAACGTCAGGTTTTCATACGAGCCAAGCAGGAACTTCTTGTCGTAATCAAGTAGATGAAGACGGCCTTCCAGGTCACTGAACAGAACAGTGACGGCCTTGATCCGCTTCTCGTCGGTCAGGTACTTGAGCCGCTTCTCGCGGATTTCGTCCGGCGAGACCCTGCTTATACGGTCCGCCTTTGCTTCAAGGTTCTTTTCTTCAAGCTCTTCATACGAAAGAGCCAGAAAGTTGCGATACTCAATAGACATGGAACTCCTTCTTGACGAAAAAGGGATTTGAATATTCCTGAAGAGTTTAAGGTTCCCGCCATAAGGAACCCGTGAAGATTGCGAAGGGACTGGCTTACCGGTGCCGGGCAACCAGAACCATCAGTAACAGAATAACAACAGGGATGAGCGCGAGAGCAGAATAATACAGAATCTTCCGCGGCAAATGGGATTTGCGCTTGCGCCACTCCCGCAGCTCGGGCCTGTCTTCCACCCCAACCTGATCCAGATGCTGCAAATCCTGTGCAAAATCCCGCGCCCGCGCATAACGGTTCTGCGGGTTGCGCTCCAGGGCGCGGTAGAGGACTTCCTGCAACTGTGGCGAAATCGATGGCTCCGCGACGGTGGGCGGCGTGGGATAGTTCAGCAGCCGGTCGTTCATCACCTCCATCGGAGAGGAGCCGCTGAACGGCTGCCTGCCCGTGAGCATTTCGTAGAGAATCACGCCCAACGCATAAATGTCAGAGCGTCCATCGCCACGCTTGCCCTTGATCTGTTCCGGCGAAATGTAGTCCGCCGTGCCCAGGGTCGCAGTGAAGTTGGCATAGGTCAGTCTGCGCGCCGCGGCATCGCCGGCAATGCCAAAATCGATGAGTTTGATGACGTCATCGCCAACCACCATGATGTTTTCCGGCTTCAGGTCGCGGTGTACCACCCCCTGCT
Source organism: Acidobacteriota bacterium (assembly GCA_021805025.1). GTDB lineage: Bacteria > Acidobacteriota > Terriglobia > Terriglobales > Acidobacteriaceae > Telmatobacter. The sequence continues at coordinate 6,722 of JAJZGF010000097.1, read as the reverse complement.
CGTGGATATATTCCAGCGCTTCAAGTACGGCAAGCGCGATGCGAATCGCGCGGTCCTGAGAGATCCGGCCCTCATTTAGAATCTCGCGCAGCAGGCGCCCCTCACACCACTCCATCACCATGTACACGCGCGAACGCTTTTCGCCTCCATAGACGCGCATCACGTTGGGGTGTTGCAACTTCTCGCCGATGCCGGCTTCGCGCTGAAAGCGGTCGAAAAGAATGGGGTCGGCTTCCATGTCCGGGTGTGGAATCTTCAGTGCCACCACGCGATTGTCCCGTACATCTACCGCGCGGAAGATGGATGCCATCCCGCTTTGCGCCACCGGCGCCTCAATGCGATAGAAATCGATCTGCGATCCTGCTTCGATGCTGTCAAGAAAACCCATTGTGGGCCATACTCCATGCGTGGCGCTGATCTTACTCTACCGGCAATCCACCGTAAAAGCTGCAAGCTTCTTGTAAAGACTCTCTAAGGATCGCCCCAAGGATCGGCGCGTCACGACGGCAGCCTATACGGTCGGCCGCGGTACATGCCTACCTGTTCCACTGACCGCACGCGGATTACTTGTGCCGTCGTGTTGTCGTTGCCATCGATTTGTACTGCCCGCGCAACCAACTCGTTCGCGATCTCTTCGATATTCCTGTGCTGCGAGACGATTCCCGCCATCTCTTCAGGCTTCAGTTCATCGTGCAGCCCGTCTGAACACAGCACCAGCACGTCATCGGGCTGCAGCGTGATCGCCGTCGTATCCGGAGAGACGAACATTTCCGGGCCGAGGGAGCGGATGAGCACATGGCGCGATTCGGACGCCGCAATCTCCGCCGCGGAGATAAGGCCTAGTTTGCGCTGCTCATTCACCCATGTGTGATCCTGGGTAATCTGCCGCGCCGTGCCGCTGCGCACCAGGTAACAGCGTGAGTCGCCCACGTGGGACACGATGGCCTGATCGTGCCGAAGCGCGCATGCGACCAGCGTCGTAGCCATCTTTTTTCCGCGAAATTCCGGAGCCAAGGTGCGGTCGTGCACAGCAGAGTTGGCAAACTGCACGAGCCGCGGCAACAGGCTGATGAGCATGGCGCCTGGCTGCGCTTTGCCAAACTCTTCGGTCATCACTGTCACCGCCGTTGACGATGCGACCTCGCCCAGATCCATCCCGCCGACGCCGTCCGCCACGCAAAACAGAAAGCCGTGCGATCGCGCCTGGCTGCGCGAAGAGGGGATGAACGACGCCATCGAGTCTTCGTTGTTGGTACGTACTTTGCCAGGATCGCTGGCCTGGCCGAACACTACATCCAGCATGGCGCCGCCGCCTCTGAGGGTTTGCCGCGTCAGTGCGCGGAATCTGTTGTTCTGCTCTTGACGCTATCAGGATGAAAAGGCTACTGGGTGGCTTCCCCGGTGCGGTCTCCAGTAGTAGACCGGTAAGGGTTGCCACCCAGCGCCTGCGGTTAAGTTACTTTATGACCGAGAGCCTACTTGGCCTCAAGCAGAACCGCCTTACCCTTTGCTTTGGACGAGCGCAGGAAGTAAATGGCTCCGTAGATGCCCCAGATTGCGCTGATTGCCAAGGCCAGCAATGGCTCTTTAAAGGTTCCTAGCCCAAATACTGGACTGATCAGGTAAAAGGCCATGCAGACCAGATTGGCGAGCAAGCCAAAGCCGGGAATGATCAAGTGCAGGATTGGGTTGTAGTCGGGGCGCTTGTGGAAGGCCACGATGCATAGGAAACAACTGAGCGCGTACAGGATGAAGGTGCCAAAGTTTGAGGTGAGAGTGACGGTCAGCAGCGAGTTCGGCAGCGCAGCCAGCTTGTCATGCGTGCTATAGCCGAAGCTGGAGAGGATGCCATGCGGAAGTGCTGCGATGGTGGCGTCCGTCGGTGCACTGGCATCGGCAAAAACCAGCGAGACGGCGATGACTCCGATAACCGCCGAAATGACAGCCAGTGTCCAGATTGCGCGACGAGGAGTGAGCGACTCTGCGTGCAGTATGCCGAAGTGCTCCGGAGCTTCATCGTCTTTGCCCATTGCGTAGGTTACGCGCGCGCCGGTGTTCATGCATGCAAGCGTGGTGCCAATCAGCGCCAGGAAAACGGTAATCGCCTCGGCCAGCATGAAGTACTTACCGTGTCCCTGGCCCAGCAGCGCATCTCCGACGATGATCATCATATCGCCGATGGGAGCTGCTGAGCTGACTGCATTCTGCATCGAGTAACCAGAGTTAAGGAAGTAGTTAGCTGCAAAATACTCGATTAAGTAACAGACGAGGCCTTGGATCAGCAGGGAGGCGATGACAGCGATCGGGATATGCTTCGTAGGGTTTTTGGCCTCGCCTCCCATCGAGGTCACCGATTCGAAACCGACCAGGATCAGAATGGCAACCGTCGCCTGGATAAACACATAACTGAATTTGTGCGGCGCAACTACTGAGCTAGCCGTGGGATGCGTCAGGAAGTTACCGCTCGCATCCTTCTCAGGGTATGTGATGACGTAAGGAACCGGCTTGCCTGCCGAATCCAGAAGCGGAAGCGGGGTGCCGCTTGCGTCGCGGATCGTCGAACCGTCCTTGGCCGTGGCGAACTGGTAGGTATAGGTGGAGAGCGTTTGCGAGTCGTACTGGAAGCCCGTGGAACCGGAAGGATGGTTCACGCGATAACCCAGCGCCAGCACGCTGAAGACGATCAGCGCGGAAATCTGCACGATGTTGATTGCCAGATTCACGGCCGTCGATGCACCCGCTCCCTTTTGTGCGATCCAGGCGACAAAGAACGAGAAGACAACGGCCACGAGCCCCATGAAGACAGGACCAGGGTTGCCGCCGCTGAGGAAGGAGGGATACAGGAAGCCAACTACATATCCCACGAAGATTCCTGTGGTCGCGACCATCACGCCGGGATAGACCCAGTAATAGAGGTGCGAGCCCCAGCCGACGATGAACTTGGCGACGCGGGCATATTTGAACGCCTTGTCCTTTGAGAGCAGCGCCTGCTCGGCGTAGTAGTAGCTGGAGCCGGTGCCAGGATAGAGCTTGGAAATCTCCGCATAGGCCACGGCTGTGGCCAGACAGAGCAACAGGGCCCCGAAGATGCCCAGCCACATGGTCGGCGCGGTGGTTCCGGTTCCAGCCTGGATGACGAAGGTGAGCCAGAGAAAGGCGCCCGGAGCGATGAGCGCCATTGCGTTGCTGGTCAGCCCGGTCAGTCCGAGCGTGGCCTGCATCTGAGGAGCTTTCTGTTCTGCCATGTGGGTTCTCCTGGATTTGTGAGGTTTTGATCGCTTGGTCCGGCAGTAAGGCTGCCGGCAGATGGTCTGGTTCGCCCGTCTTCAAGATCCCACGGGGGCGGCTGCAGAGTGTGCAAGGACGTTAAATCCACGCTAGGGGGCCGACAATAAAGATGCAATGAAGAGCCCCGTGCATTCCTGTTGATTGCTCGGCAATTGTCTCCTGCCGCCTGTCTGGCTGCCCGTACTCAACGCAAACAGACAGGCGGCGGCAGGACATTTACCGTTTCGGTCCAAAGAACGCGACGAATCCGGCCGTCATCGTCGATTGCGCGTCCACCAGATTGCTGTCGCCCTTGTGGAAGAAAGCCTTGTCTGACCAGTCGCGCCGGTACTCAACGCGCGTCAGCAAGCCCTCGGCCCACTTGTACTCATAGGTTCCGGTGAACTCTTTGACATCTTGCGCCGTACCGGTCTGATAGCCCTGCGGATCGTTGAAGTATTCAAACCGGCCAGCCAGTGCCTGGGTCCCCGTCATCTGCTCGTGCGCCGCGACGGCAATGCCCTGCCAATGGTTCAGGTTTTTGTCACCCGTGGTTGTGGTGCCAATCGTGGTGAGCGCGTCGCGGTTCTGGCCGTAGTCATAATTCAGATAGGCATTAAACTTCGCATTCGGTGTCAGCAACAAGGTCGTGTCGATCAGGTTACGGTAGCCCTTCTGCGTGTTCGCGTTCGAGGGGCCGCTGTACACATTCAGGTTCCAGGTGTACTTCGGCTTCACCAGGGCGTTAGTCAGGCCAATCGTTACGCCGCCATTGTTGGTGGTCACGTTGTTCCATCCGTTGACCACTTGCACGCCGATCGTGTCCGTCTTTGAAACCGGCATCGACGACCGCAGGCCGAAGTGAAAGTAAGGAATGGCCCACGCAAAGAGCAGCGAACGCGAGTAATTCCAGTTATCCTTGGACTCGATCACTTCCGCACCCGCAGATGTGACAAACTTTCCAAAGTCGAGCTCGAGTCCTTTGGCTTTGGGTGGCTTCAGGCTCAAGAAGGCCTGTTCGAGGTAGCGCCCATTGCTTGCGCTGGCGGGACCGTTAATCAGATCGTTGGCGCGCCCGAAGATCATGTCAACGTGTGCGCCGACAGGATCCGGATCATGGTTCAATGTGAGCCGGGCTTCGGCCAGGTTGAACTGGTCTGTCTTGTCGTTAAAGTTGTACAGATCGTTGATCTGACCATTCGCGAGATCGCTGGGTCGATTGGCGTTGTAGCTGTAGTAGCCATCGATCAACCCGCTGAGGTCCATGGGCCCAACGCTCCAGGTAGGAGCGGCAGGCGCTGCAGCCGGCGCCGGAGCGGGCGTCTGAGCAGGTGCGGATGGTGCAGGCGCTTGTGCGCCCGCCGCAAGGGCAACGCAAAGCGCGGCGCCAGAGATAGACCTCATGATGAGGCGTGGGCTCATATGCATCGGAACTCGTCCTCCCGTAAAAAATCAATGTGTTGGATTTCGCCATGAAACGGAATGCTGAACCAACGACGAACAGCCCTTTGTCTTCTGTATCCTTGAGTCCTCCCTGGCGTCTATCTGGGCGGACATGCAACGCAGGTTGGCTTTTACCTTTGCGACCGCTGGGTTGCAACACCAGTAACGCAGATAGCGCATAAGGAAGAAGTGAAGAACGTATAAGAGACATCAAAAGAAATTTATAGACCCCTTACGGCGAGTTCCTCGCATGACGCGCAGGTTTAGATTCTTACCGCCCGATTCGTAAACAAGAATACTTCAACAAATATCAGGCAGCTTCGAGCAGTTGAATGATGTTTTGGATAGAGTGGTCAGCTTTGTGGAAAGCGGTCTGGAGTTTGCTGTTGGGTCGTAGGGCGGCAGCGGGCTGATGATGAAATAGGCTGTTTGCAAGGGGACCGCAGAGCTGCTTATGGAAGAGGATGAACAGCAGCGCGACCTTGGTTCCTTTCTCTGTGAGGCGATAGGCGTATCGCTTTCCGTCGCGGGCGAGCAGTCCATGAGCCTTTAATTTGCGCAGGTCGTAGCGGAGTTGATTGAGGCCATAGCGGTCCGCACCGATGCGGAAACTGGTGAGGATTGCCTCGTGGATCTGGCGTGTGCTCCAGCCGGATACAACCGTTCCGCCGTGCAGCATCACTTCCATCAGGCGGATCATGCGGGTGTCGTGGATCTTGATGCCGGGGTACTTTGCCGATCCAACAGCGATGGGCAGCGCCAGCCGTTGGAGCAGTGGAAAATCGACATGTACGTTCAGCCATTGAGCCTGGCAAGCGGCGAACCTGCCGGTGACGGCGAGCAACTTTTCGCGCACCGCGGCGAGATGGTCCAGTCCCTTCTTCAGGCCGAAATCGGCCAGGTTGTTGGAGCAGGCCTCGTTGCGCAGATAGGTTGAGAATTTCTCATACTGCTTGATGAAGGCGTTCCGGTAGTAGGCGCGGAAGATGTGATGGCCGTGCTCGACCTGTTCCACGACCGTGTTCAACTTGCCCTTCAGCTTCCTGGTGATGCGCTGTCCGAAGATCTCGGCGATCTTGTTGGCCGTCATGCGCCACAAGCCGATTTCGCAGCCGCGTTCGAAGATCCTGTGGATGGGAAAGTTGCGCTTGAAGATGAAGTTGCGGCAGTATTCGATCTGGCTGACGGCATAGAAGCGGCGCAGGTTCATCGCCGCCCGCTCGCGTTTGGAAAACTTCGGCCCCAGTATAGGCGTCCAGTAGTCGAGCCGCTGGCGGATGACTTCCGAGGTGAAGCGGTCGGCGGCGGCTTGCAGCGCCTGCGGATCGGAGACGGCCAGAAAAGCGTTGTCGTTCTTGCGGAAGCTGACCTTCTCGCGGTTCAGTTCCTTCTCGATAAAGCTGTGACCGTTCAGATAGTAGGTGGTCTGAAAGGGAAAGAACGAGGCCACGCGCATGACTATCGGTCCAAGCGTTTCGTCGCGGATGTAAAAGTAAGAATGTGTGAAGCGGCTGCGCTGGCGAGCCAGAATGCGGTAGTTGGGATCGTTGGTGGCAAAGCGGGGAACCGTGGAGCGGAAGGTCTGGCCCTGCTCCATGCTTTTCAGAATGAAATACACGCCGTGTTGCCCGGCCCTTTCCATGCGGCGCAGCGCGGGACGGACATAATCCTCCTTGCGCACCTTCGGCTGAGCCCATTCGATGGGGGCGTGGTTGCGGGCAAACGCCTCCACCCAGGCCTGGTACTCGTTGGTTCGTAGCGACAGAACTTCCTTGCCGATCACCGGCTCGCCAACGACGTTCTGAAAGAAATGAACCACCTGCCCTGGCCGAGAAAGGCCGCTCAAATAACCGTTGATCACCACCCGGTCAAAACAGTGGTATACAAAGAGCAGCAGGCTGCCAAACAGCTTTGTGAACGTCTCCACCCGTAACCCTCCTGTGTTCTCGTCCAGACAACAAGATCATCGGACGGGAAACCGGTGGAGGCAAATTTCAAATATCTTTGGCTAG
>JAJZGF010000096.1 GCA_021805025.1 Acidobacteriota bacterium | reverse complement strand
CTGATCGACGAGAAGACGGGCGCGCGCGTGGCTCTGAAGAGGTTGGCGCCGAGCGTCCAGGAGCCGCAGGGAGTGTGGCAGGCAGGGCGCAAGACTTACAGCACGGCCGATCTAGTGGGAATTCTTGAAGCAGAGCCGCAGCGAATCTCACCCTCGGCGCTGCTGCGGCCGGTCTTTCAGGATCTGCTGCTGTCTACCTCTCTCACCATCGGCGGGCCGGCGGAGATTGCCTACTTTGCACAGTCTGCGGTGTTGTTTGAGCGCATCCTGGGACGCGTGACGCCCGCTCAACCGCGCTTTTCCGCCACGCTGATTGAGCCGGCGATCGGTGAGCTGCTGCGTACCCATGAGCTGAGTTTGGAGCAGGTCTTCAGGGAGACAACGGACTCACTCGCCCAGCGGCTGGCCGCGCGCGCCATGCCTGTGGAGGGCAAGCGCAAACTGGCCGCTGCGGGCCACGCGCTGGATGCGGAGCTTGAGCCGCTGCTGGACTGGATGCGTACGCTGGATGCTGGACTGGGGCGTTCCGCGGAGACGGCGGCGAGCAAGATGCGCTACCAGATGAACCGGTTGCGCCGTCTGGCCGCGAACTTTGAACTGCAGCGCGAGGCCGCGCTGGCCCGCCATGCGGAAGCCATCAGCCAGGCACTCTATCCCGGCGGCGGTCTGCAGGAGCGCGTTCATGGAGCGGCCTACTACCTGGCGCGCTATGGATTTGAGCTGGCAGAAAAGCTGACTGAAGCCGCGATGAGCGACTGCACGGGACACACAGGGCTCTGGTTATAATCCTCGCCATGCAGATGCGGGGATTCCTGATCAAGCCGTTTTCCTTTCTGTTGGCAGCGAGCCTGCTGCTGTGTGCCGCTGCGCAGGCGCAGAAAGATGCTTGCGCGGTGCCGGGTGAAGACAACAACTATCTCGGCGTGCAGACGATTCGCCTGTGGCCGGGCGATGCTCCTGAAGCGAAGGGCAAGGCCTGCGAAGATGTTCCGACCCTGACGATCTTTGAACCCCAGCACGGATGGGACAATGGATCCGCGGTGGTGATCTTTCCCGGCGGCGCCTACGCGCACCTGGCCGCAAATCTTGAAGGGCGGCAGGTAGCCGACTGGTTCACCGCGCGCGGATTTCGCGCCTTTGTGCTCAGTTACCGCCTCAGCTCGAACGGGTATCTGCTCCCGGTGCCGCTGCTCGACGCGCGGCGCGCGATCCAGACCGTGAGGGCGCGGGCGCGCGACTACTTCATCAACCCAAATCGAATTGTGGTCATTGGATTCTCCGCGGGCGGGCACCTTGCGGCCCTGGCGTCGACGCAATTTGTTCCGGGCAATCCCGATGCTGAGGATCCGATTGACCGCTTCTCCAGCCGGCCCGACTACACGGTGCTGGGCTATCCGTGGATCGGCGCGATCTCTTCCGACACGTCGCACCTGAGCTATTGCAAACTGTTTCATGTGATGGATCAATGCGAAGCGCTGCGCAAGGCCTACTCGCCTGACCTGTTCGTGACGAAAGACACGCCGCCGACCTTCTGGTATCACACCTTTAACGACCGGACGGTGCCCGTAGAGCAGGGCCTGCGCTACTACGCTGCGCTGGTGAAGGCGGGCGTGCCGGCCGAGGCGCACATCTTTGCCAACGGGCCGCACGGCACGGGCCTGGGTGGAGGCGATGCCGCGCTCGACCAGTGGCCGGGCCTGCTGGAGACCTGGCTGCGCGCACGAGGGCTCATGACGAAAGATGAGGGCGTTGCCGCGCCGGCGCTGACGAGGTAGCAAGGCAGTTGCGCGGCCTCTCGAGAAAGCCGCGCAACCAGGATTCGAGTTCGCTTATTGCTGCGGGGCAGCATTCGGCGGTGGAGGCGGCGGGTTATTGCGCCGGTTCATGCGCGCCTGATCCATCGCTTCGTACTGCTGTTTTTGCTGGTCATTCAGAACGGCTTCAATCTTGCCGCGAGTCTCCTCATGGATGGTCCTCATCTGTGCGCGCACCTGATCGCGCGACAGCGACTGATCCTGGAAGAGAGCCTGCATCTTTTGCCGCCGCTCTTCCAGCAGGGGCTTGATCTGGGCGCGTTGATCGTCGCTCAAGTTGAGCCTTCGAGTCAGCATCTTCAATTGCCTTGCCGGGTCCATGCGTCTGGGGCTCTGACCCGCAGGTCCCTGCTGCTGTTGCGGAGGCGGGGGTGCGGAATTGTCCGTGGTCTGCCCCATGGCGGCAGCGCTTAGAACAAGAACGGCGCTGAAGGCAAGTGCAATGCGCTTTGAGTCCATAGCTTTGTTCTCCTTTGCGTGGAGTCTCGCCAAATCGTGTTCAAGTGCCATGTCTGCGGCCGAACGCAGAGGTTGGCATGAACTGGATTGCAGCGACCTCACTGCATGTAGGTAGACGCAGAATGCGCCTTCCGGTTGAGGGCGACGCAACCTTTGGCGTCCCGGCAGAAAGGCGGACAGCGGCCGTTCAGCTCTCGTGGATGAAGAGCATTTATCGCCCGGCAGGTTGAGCCGGATAGCCCTGCCACACATATTCCAGGGCTTCAGGCAGGGTCTGCAGCTTGACGGCACGGTCCACGTGACCTGCGTTGCGTGCGAAGACGAATTGGTAGTGATAGCCTTTGGCGGCGAGCACCCTGGCCATCGCTTCATTGGCGGCGACCCAGTCGTGCATGCCGTCGCGCATCACGTTGGGATTCAGCAGGTCGCGATCTCCGACCTCCATCCAGATGCGCAAAGGCTTCGGCGACGAATTTGGAATCAGATTTTCATGGAATTCCCATGCGCCGTGCGGAGTCTTCGCGTCGGGTGGCCATTGCTGATTGACATACGTGCCGGAGTACGTGAGGACACGGTGATAGAGCTCGGGGTGATACCAGGCCATGATCAGCGCGCAGGAGCCGCCGGAACTGCCGCCCATCGTCGCGCGGCCATCGGGATCGTGTGTGAGACGCACATGGGCTTTGGATTCAACGAGCGGCAGCACTTCGTGTTCGACGAACTCGGCGTAGCGGCCCGACATGGTGTCGTACTCCAGGCCGCGTTCGCTGCCCTGCGCGTCTCCGCCGCCGTTGCCGATGGAGATGGCGATCATCACAGGCACGCGATGCGCGGCAATCAGGCTGTCCAACGCGGTAAAGAGCATCTTGTCAGGACCATCCGCACCCACAATGAAAGGTGCGGTGTCGCCGGGCACGTACTGCCGCGGCACGTACACGGCCACATGGCGCGTGTAGGGCGCGGGATGACTGGTGCTGACAATGAGCTTCGCGGGGTCCGATGGATCAGATGTTCCAAACGTGCCTGGATCGCGCGCGATGCCGGGATAGAGATTGCTGTCGGCAGAGCTCATCGTGAATTCAATCACTGTGCCCTGCGCCACGCCGGCCTGGGCTGTCATCTCGGGGGCCGGCGTATGCGTGGGGCCCAGGATGAAGTTGCCATCGGCGCCGGCCGGAGGAACTGTGCCGTCAGGAAGCTGAGTGGCCGCGACGTAGCCCGGTGCGTGCGGATCACGCGTGGGCGGCGTGGGGCGCGCCGGGGACTGCGCGAGTGTAACCGGCGCCCAGGAAGATGTGGCCGCGAAGCAAATTGCAGCGAGGGCAAGAGCGGCACAATGAGCGGTCATTCGCCGGGGAAAATGCATCGATCGGGTCATCCTTTCAGGGATGGAGCGTTTCAATTGTAGAAACCCGCATACACGCGGATGCCCCAATTGTAGGGCAGTCAATGGCCTTTCAAATGAATATCCGGTCGATTCATCTCTCCTGCGGATCGCGCGCAAACCCTTATGCCTGTTACTTTTTTCTATTTGCAAGTCTGATTGCGCCGGGGGAGGAAGTCAGTACGCAGATATAATAGTCATCAGTACGTTTCACTATTCTACGGAGGTTGCAGCAGTATGCACTCTGATCTCAAGCAGTTTGTTCGGTCTCTTTCGGCCGCTGCTCTTGTGGCGCTTTTCGCCATTCCGCAAAACATGGTCGCACAGGCCGCCAACCATCTCGTCAGCCCCTCCCAACTGCAAAAGGCCACCGTCGATGCATCGCGGCAAAGACAGCAGAACATCGACAGCCTGAACCAGTTCTTCTCCTCACCCAAGGCGCAGCGGGCACTTGAGTCCGCGCACATGAATCCCCAGCAGGTGCAGAAGGCCGTCTCCGGCCTGAGCGATGAAGAACTCGCCCAGTTGGCCACCCGCGCAAACAAAGCCCAGATGGACTTTGCAGCGGGCAACTTCTCTGACCACGACCTGCTCATCATCCTTATTGCTATTGCAGCTCTTGTGCTTATCATCGTTGCCGTGCACTAAAAAGCGAGGCCGCATGCCGCGCAGCGTCTTCAGAGCTTCTGTTCTGATGGCAGCCGTGTGCGCTGCGGCCTGTGCTTCCGCCCAGTCGGGAGCCTGGCTCGACGTACCGTACGTCCAGCAGCAGAAAGACGGTTGTGGCGCAGCTGTGATCTCCATGCTCATGCAGTACTGGGAGAAGCAGCAGGGAGAGTCCATGACGCCGGACGCCGCGCCGGAAAAGATTTTGAGTGAGCTATATGCAGGCGAAGCTCATGGCATCTACGCTTCGGCCATGGTGCGCTACTTTCAGCAGAACGGCTATCGAGCCTTTGCCTTCGCCGGCCAGTGGGATGACTTTGCGCGCGAGTTGCAGAAAGGCCGCCCGCTGATCGCCGCGCTCAAGCCGGATGCGAGCGGCTCGCTGCACTATGTCGTTGTTGCGGGTATCGATCCCGCGCGTCAGCTCGTGCTGCTCAACGACCCCGCCCAGCGCAAACTACTGAAAGAGGACCGCGCCACCTTCGAACAGGAGTGGAAAGCCACCCACAACTGGACCCTGCTCGTCGTGCCGCGGCCTGCGACGCCCTAACGACCCTTGTCAGCCGACCACACCATCTCCGCTTCTCTCACGCGCACCGCGCAGCGACCTGTCCTCTGTGCGCTGTTCATTTTCTTCTGCGCTTGCATCGGTCTTCCGGCGCAGGCGCCGCCTGCGCAGCCCTCAGCACAGTCCGCAACGGACGCGGAAATTCAGCAGCTTGTCGCCGCGCAGCAATGGCAGCAGGTCGCGGATCGGCTCGCTCCCGTTCATTCCCGCACCGCGCAAATGGATTTCGACTACGGCACGGCGCTGGCGCATCTGCAACAGGGCCCGCAGGCGCAGGCCGCGTTCCTGGCCGGGCAGAGACTGGCACCGCGCGATCCGCGTTTTCCCACCGAACTCGCCGGCATCGCCTTTCAGCGGAAGCACTACCCGCAAGCTGCGCGCTACTTGCGCCGTGCCCTGCGCCTTGCGCCCGATGATACCTACGCCAACGACTTCCTCGGCACCGTCTACTTTCTTGAAGACAATTTGCCTGCGGCGCTCAAATACTGGAATCACATCGGCAAGCCTTACCTCGCCGAGGTGCGCCAGGAGCCCATCCCGCGCGTCTCCCCTGCGCTGCTCGACCGCGCCTTCGCCTTCTCCCCCGCCGCCACACTCACGCTGCGGCAATACCTGGACAGTCGCGAGCGCATCGGTGCGCTAGGCATTTTTCCGCAGTATCAGTTGGATGTGCGCGCCCGCGACGACGGCCACTTCGACGCGGTCTTTCGCAACCAGGAGCGCAACGGCATCGGCGATACGAAAGCCGAAGCCCTCTTTCTCTTCTTGCGCGGATTGCCCTTCCAGGAGGTCAATCCCGAGTACGACAACTTCCATCACGAGGCGATCAACTTTACCTCCATGGTCCGATGGGACGCGCAAAAGCGCCGCATCCTCGCACAGCTCTCCGGGCCGTTGCATCGCTCAGCGAGGCTGCGCTATGAGTTCCTGACTGACCTGCGCAATGAGAACTGGATTCTGCGCGACTCTTTCACGGGCAATGCGCCCGCTCTGGCCAGCCTGAATCTGCGTCACGAATGGCTCACGACGGACATTGCCAGCTACGCGCGGGATCGCGTGCAATGGAGCGCAGGCGCGGAGATTTCGCATCGCGACTACCGCAACATCGCGCCCGGGACGGTGCTTACAACGCAGATGCTCGCCTCGGGCTACCAGTTGAAGCAGGTCGCGCAGCTTGGGGCGAACCTATGGCGCATGCCCGAGCATCGCTTCACGCTCCACGCCGATGCCTCATGGCAGATTGCGCGACTCTGGTCAGCGAGCCCGCAGACCTTTGAAAAGCTGCAGGGAGGGCTCGGCTGGCGCTGGTTTCCTCAGGCTCATGGCGGCGATTACGAGACGTTGAATCAGTTTCGCGCCGGCAAGACCTTCGGCCAGGCGCCCTTTGACGAGCTTTTTATGCTCGGCCTGGAGCGCGACAACGACCTGCCCATGCACGCCCACATCGGTACGCGCGACGGACGCAAAGGCAGCGCGCCTCTGGGTCGCGATTACCTGCTGGAGAACTGGGAGATCAACAAAAATCTCTATAGCAACGGGATCATGGCTGTGCAGGCCGGTCCCATCCTCGACATCGGCGCCATCAGCGACCAGGGAACCGCGCTCGGCTCGCACCAGTGGCTGTTTGACACCGGCGTGCAGGCCAAGCTCCGCGTCTTCGGCGAGGGCGTCGCGCTCTCCTGGGGCCGCGACCTGCGCACCGGCAACAACGCCTTCTATGCCACGATTCTGCAGAGCACGTGGTAAGCAGAGCCGGCGCGTGCGCAAAGGGTGGCCGGCTGTGCGGAGCAATCGGTTACCAGCTTCGACCCAGATACACGTCGAAGGTGCGCAGGACGCCATTCAAATTCGGATTCCAGTGGTCTCCATAACTGCCGTAGTAGAAGACCGTGCCGGCCTCGATCTTGTGCGGGAAGATGTAGTATGCCTTTCCCTGGCCGATCCACTGGGGTACCTGCACCTCCGATATCTGGGTTGAACTGAGGGCAAGATTGCCCAGGGCGGACTGAAACATGCCCGGATCGAAGACCCCTTGCTGGATGAGAGCTGCATTCCCCATCTGTGCGGCATCATTCGGGTTCAGATCGGGCCGGTAGCCGCTGCTGGACCCGTTATGAGTGAGCCGCAGGTTCAGTCCCAGACGCTCTTTGACGAGGTAAGTTGAGTCGCCCCAGACTACCTGACTGAGTTGTTTGTAAGGCACGTTGGTCTGATCGACAACATAGTTGGTCGAGCTATCGTTCTGGAACGCCATGTAACTTGTCAGGTTGTTTTGCTGGTAGGAATATCCAACCCCGAGATCCCAACCCGATACAAATCGCATGGTAGCGCTGGCCGCGTCGGTATAGAAACGGTCACGCCGCTGAAAGTCGGCGGGCAGGCCGGAGATATCCCCGCCAAACCCTTGCGCAACATTCGGAGTATTGGGAAGCGGAACGGCAGGGAAGGCATTTTGGATGATGATGCTGGCATCGTTGGAAAGCACCAGCCAGTTGGCAGGTGTGAGGGTGAGATTGGCAAAGGTGCGATTCTCGTCTTGCGGAACGATGAGGAAACCCGGATGGTTGGTTTTGATCCATTCATCGCCCGCTCGCGCGCTCAGCAGACGGTTGTGATAACGCAGCGCCAGCTCAGCCGTATTGCTGGTTGAGGATGGCACGACCGTCAGCAAATCCGTATTGTCCATGGAATAGATCTGGGGCCACAGGAACGCATTCGAGCGGGTAATTCCGCTGCGCCGGTAGTGAGCCTCGAGGTTGAATCCGGCCGGCAAAGCTTCCTCGATCTGCAGGCCCTCCCAATGACGGTGAAACGACACGTTGCCATACAAGCTGTAGTAGGGCGTGAAGCCGTTGATCATGTTCTGCTGATGGTAGTCGGCGATCAGCCGCAGACGCGGTTGCGCGAGCCAGCTCAGCGTCTCGTCCGAGTCAAACCAGTTTTGCGGATTGTGCGTAAAGGTGTTGCGCAAGCGAGTATAGGTGACTTGCCCGTTCAAGCTGAACTGGTCCGATGGGGTCAGGTTCATGCTCACCTTATCCGCGGAATACTGGTTCGGAGAGGGAGGGTCGACATAGTAGTTGCCGGCCGGGAAATCGGTAGGGGCCGGCCCCGACGGAGGAGGATTCAGAATTGAGGAGCCTTCGTTCTCCGGTGTGAACGGCCCCGTGTAGGCAACTGTCGGCAGCGGCAGCCGGTCATTGAAGCTGCTGAAATCGTGTTCCACGCTAAAGCGGAAAATGCGACGCAGTCTTACATCGATTCCGCCGCCTACGTTACGCGTGGTGTAGTTTACCGGTTGGAACTGGGATTGCTGGTGGCACAGTTCGCCGCACGTGGTGTTCACGCCGCCGACATACACGGCCGGGGTCGAATTCTCATCGAGATAAGTGAGCTGCGTGGTTCCCGCTCTTGCCTGCATATCCCCTTTTACAAACAGGTGAACAGGCAGGTTGGGCAGCTTGACCCGCGCAGCTCCGCTGGCCAGCCGCCGGGTTACTCCAAAGACCGCATTGGATGGGATGAGATCGGTTACGGCGCCGGGAAGTCCGAAGTCTGTCGGGGAAAGCTGTGCCAGGTAGGAAAGGTAGTGGTCCTGTTGTTGCGCCAGGCTGCGCAGGTCAAGGCCGGCTTTGAGCCAGTTGGCGACGGTGAGCTGCGAACGAAGGGAGTAGTCGTTGCCGGTGAGGACGGTGCCGCGGGAGACCAGAGTGAGATGTTTGCTGGGCAAAACATACGCGGAAGAGACGCTGGATCCGGCCGATTGCTCGAGGGTGTCGTATTCGCCCGCGCGGCCTGGGAAGCCGGATATATCAAGGAACCTGTAGGCGGCCGGAGTGATGGAGGAAGCGGACAGCGGGGCCTGCGGCTGCGCCGCCGTGGCGTCTTCGCCTCCGCGTGAGCCGGCGCTCCCATTCGGCGGATTCCCGGCCGGCGCGAGATGGATGTGCCGCAAAGACATCAATCCCAGCGCGCCGCTGGTGACTCCGACAGCAGCGGAGCGCGTCTTGGAGCTGGGCCGGGTGTAAGTCGGCGGAGTGACCGGAACTGTCTGCGATGGTTCGGAAGGCACGCCAAGCGGTCCCTTGTCGATGAATCTGCTGCCGCCGCTTGGGGTGGCGACATCCGTGCCGTGAATCGAGCTGTGGCAGTTGGTGCAGCGATCGGCAAGCGGCAGGCTGGCCCCGTTGTGGTGGCCGGCGTGGCATTGCAGGCAGAGCGCAGGCTCGCTGACCTGCAGGAGATTGGTGTTCGGCGATCCGTGCGCGCTATGGCAGTTCATGCAACTCTCCGAGACCGGAGGATGCTGGTAGGCAAACGGTCCGCGATATTGCGCGTGGCAACTGAGGCAAAGCTCGTTTGTGTTGGCCATGCGCAGATTGTTGCCCGCAGTGCCGCCATGCGCATCGTGGCAATCCGCGCAACTCATCTTTCCTTCGCGCAGCGGGTGATGGTAGGGCATGCTGAGCTGAGCCTTCTCGATCTGGTGACACTTCAGGCAGGCGTTGTTGATGACCGAGCGGGGTTCCACCATGACGTTGGTCTCCGGCGAAACCAATGCGGCATTCGCCGCTCCGCGCGTTGCGGTATCGAACCGGGCTTCTCTCGGCTGCGCGGCATTTGCCGTGCTTGCGTGGACCTGATGGCAATCGACGCAGCGCACGCCATTCGCCGCATGGACTCCGCCGGTCCAGTGCCGGGTGCTTTGATCCTGCGCGTGGCAACTGAGGCAGACGCCATTGGCTTCCGCGGCGGAGCGCTTTTGCAGAGAGATGATCTTCGAGGTATCACCGCCGCCCTCGACGTGAAGGCTGCCATTGCCGTGGCACTCCTCGCACTGCACGCCCTGCTGCGCGTGATACGCATGCTGGAAGTTTTTGGCCACATCTGCGTGACAGGTGGCGCATGTGTCGGAGCCGACCGGCTTGGCGCCCGGTACCTGCAGATACTTTCCATTGGAAGCAAGCTCCTGCGAAGCCTGGGTTGCTGCGGACGGGGGGATGCACACACTGGCCGCAAATCCTGCCAGTGCGATGACGGATAAGAGGGTAGAACGCTGCATGGAGAAGCTCCCGTGTGTCACGGCTGAAGGTTGGCCCAATTGCCTGCTCACCCGGACACGAGCGCTGCAGAGGCAAGCGACAGTTCGAGCTGCGTACATGCTGTGTTCGCGGAGAGTGCCGAGGAGCGCCGATTGCCGGCAGGCTAAAACACGGAGGCAACCAATAAGCCAGCCGGGCGCGAAAGATCGAACGGTTCAGAGCCCCTCGGTATTGTCGGGAAGACTTTATCGCTGTGCCGGCAGTGATTCTGTATCCAGGGTCACAGATCGAAGTAACATAACTGGCCGATGAGCCCGAACCCAGGCAAGCTGAATCACACATGATGCAACAGCGCCCGTCATGGATGGATGAAGAGGAGCGAGCGGACCCAACGCAGGAACCGAGAGCGAAGGTTTTTTGAGAAGGCAGAGGCGCTCCGGCTTACCGGGAAAGAGCGCGATTGACAATGATCGCCGCGGTCCAGGTCTTCATCTGCGGCAAAGACCTGCCGATCGGAAACAAGGCGTTTTACGCAACCAATCTGCAGGAATCATGGTGAGCGGGCTGCGACCTTCAGCAAGGCTTAATGCGGCTGTGGAACAATTCTTTCGCCGGTGAATCCCTCGGTTCGCCGAGTTTCTCGTGGAGTCTCCCATGCACATCCCGCGCAGCTTTTGTTTTGTGGCCCGGCCCTTTTTCGCCGTCGCCCTGTTCTGCATTCTTGGGTCCGGCACCGGTTCCGCCGTCGCGCAGCAGCCTTACAAAGTTCTGGACCACTGGAAGCTGGCCGATGCCGGCTGGTGGGACTACCTGTTGGTCGACTCCCCGGCTCACCGCCTCTACCTGACGCGCGGCGACCATGTGGACGTGCTCGATACCGGGACCGGCAAGCTGGTGGGCAACATCGGCGGCCTGCACGGCACCCACGGCATCGCGCTGGATGCGACCGGCAAGTACGGCTGGGTCTCGGACGGCGGCGGCAACGCCGTAGTCAAGTTTGACCGCGCAACGTTGGCGACCGTGGCCACTATCCCTGCCGGAACCAATCCGGACGGCATTGTCTTTGAGCCGGCAACGCAGACGGTGTGGGCCTTCAACGGCCGCAGCAAGAATGCCACCGTGGTCAGCGCCGCCTCGGACAAGGTTGTGGCCACCATCGACCTGCCCGGCAAGCCGGAGTTCCCGGCCGTCGATGGCACGGGCATCGTCTTTGACAACATCGAGGATAAGAGCGAGATTGTGCGCCTGGATGCGCATAGCTTGAAGCTGACCGACACGTGGGCAGCGGGCTGCGAATCGCCCTCCGGCCTGGCCTTTGACGTGCCCGGACACCGCCTCTTCCCGGTCTGCGACGGCAATAAGATGGCGGTGGTGGACTCGACGAGCGGCAAGGTGATGGCCACGGCGGCCATCGGCGACGGCCCGGACGCCGCCGGCTGGAGCGCCAGGCACAAGCTGGCCTTTGCCTCCAGCGGCGACGGTGTGCTCTCGGTCGTGGATGCGTCTACCCCGGCCTACAAGACGATCGAAAGCCTGCCCACCCAGCGCGGCGCGCGGACTATGGCCTATGACCCGGTCACGGACCGCATCTATACCGTGACTGCCGACTTTGGTCCACGCCCCGCAGCCGCAACGCCGGACAATCCTTACAAGCGCCCGGCGATGATTCCGGGCAGCTTCACGGTCCTCGTCATCGGCCGCTGAAAGCCGGCTCGAAACCAACCGTGATGAGTGCCCATCCTTGCCGCGTCTGTGCAGCGGCGGCAAGGGTAGGCACCCTCGCAGCTTTCATGCGATCCTGAATGCGGTATGAAGATACTCCTCGGCGTCGGCATCCTCCTGGTCGTCGGCCTCTCCCTGATCGCCGACTACAAATGGCGTCAATGGATGGCCGCCCGTCGTCGCGACCGGAGGTGAACGGGGCAGCGATACCGCCCCGGCGGCAACTTTCCCCCATGGTTGCCGTTACAATTCTCTATAGGGAGTTGTCCAATCGTCATGCATCCTTCCTTGCCTCATCGCTTCCCCGCGACCCGACCCTCCGCCCGCCTTTTGCCGGGCCTGTTTGTCGCCGTGCTTCTGCTGGCCGGCGCTGGCGCAGCTCTCGCCCAGTTGGCTGGCGCGCCCACCACACCGGTACACGACCCCGCCGCGTTGCGTCCGCCCGCCGGAGCTCGCGTGGCCATCGTCGAATTTGAAGACATGGAGTGCCCGGACTGCGCCAATGCCAATCCGCTGCTGCGCGAGGCCGCAGCCAAGTACAACATTCCCTGGGCGCGCCACGATTTTCCGTTGCCCTTCCACGCGTGGAGCACGCAGGCCGCCATCAACGCCCGCTGGTTTGATACCAAAAGCAAGAAGCTCGGCGACGACTATCGCGACGCGGTCTTTGCCAGCCAGCCCTCCATCGTTGATCTGAACGGCCTGCAGCAGTTTACGCAGCAGTTTGCCCAAAGCCATGGCGTAGCCCTCCCCTTTGCCATAGACCCGCAGGGCAAGCTGGCTGCTGAGGTCAGAGCTGACTACGCTCTGGGCCAGCGCATCGGGATCGAGCACACCCCCACCATCTGGGTGGTCACCTCCAGCAGCAAGGGCGCGCCGTTTGTGGAGGTGGTGGACCGCACCAAGCTCTTCCAACTTATTGACCAGGCGCTGGCCGAGACACGCTCAGACACGCCTACCCGCACCGCGCACAAGTAGCGGCCGCCGCATGCCGGAGGATTGCAGGCCCGTATCCTGAACATGCATTGCCCTATGAACAGCCCGCAACAGCACAGGCGCGAACCCGATTTTCAAAGGAGAAGCTTTACTCTCATGTCTTATCTGCCCGGCACTCGTCTCGCATTGCCTCTGGCCGTTGCCATGCTTGCGCTCGCTGTCCTTGTCCCTGCGCGGGCTCAGTTTGCCGCGCCTCCCGGCGGCACGCAGGTGCTGGATACCTCCGCGCTCAAGCCGCCAGCCGGCGCGCGGGTGGCGATAGTGGAGTTCGATGACCTGCAGTGCCCGGCATGCGCCACCGCGAACCCGGTCCTGATGAAGGCGGTAGCCACCTATCACATTCCGTGGGTTCGCCACGACTTCCTCATCCCTTATCACACGTGGAGCCTGACGGCAGCAGTTACGGCGCGTTACTTTGACTCGAAGAGCGCCGCGCTTGGCGACGCGTACCGCAATGAGGTCTTCGCCAACCAGACGTATATTTACAACCCCATGATGTTGCGCCAGTTCAACTCGACCTTCGCGCAGAACCACGGGGTCGCGCTGCCGTCCGATATGGACCCGCAAGGCAAGTTTGCCGCCGAGGTCCAGGCCGACAATGAGCTGAGCAAGCGGACCGGCCTTCACCACACGCCGACCATCTTCGTCGTTGCCGCGCACAGCAAAGGCGCGCCGTTCATTGAGGTGCTGCACCCTGCCCAGGATCTGGACCAGATCATCGAGCAGGCACTGGTGGACACGACTCCGGCGCAGACCGCGACCTCCTCAAAAACGGGACACAAGTAAGCAGCGGGCAGAGCGACTGGCGGCGCGTCAGGCGTGCTGCGGAGCGTGACCGGTCGCGGCCCACCACGCATCAAAGGCTGCGAGGGCGCGCTCGCACTGGATGCGATGGCGTTCCTTCTTGTCGCGTATCTTCTTGCGAAGTTCCTCTTCCAGCGGCTCCAGCAGGTCAAAGGTGATGTTGGCCGGCTGGAAGTCCTTGGGGTCGGCGTGGGTGATGTAGTGGACCAGCGAGCCGAGGGCGGTGGCGCGCGGCACGGGTGTGGGCTGCTCGCCACGGCTGAGGGCGGCCGCGTAGATGCCCGCGAGCAGGCCTGTGGCGATGGACTCGGTGTAGCCCTCGACGCCGGAGAGCTGGCCCGCAAATAAGAGCCACGGCTCCTTTGATTTCAGGCGGAGATTTTCATCCAGCAGGGCAGGGGCGCAGATGTAGGTGTTGCGGTGAATCTGACCGTAGCGGAGGAAGCGGGCGTTTTCAAGGCCGGGGATGAGACGCAGGACGCGGGCCTGATCGCCCCACTTCAGGTGGTTTTGAAAGCCGACGAGATTGTAGCTGTCGGCGCGGAGGTTTTCCTTGCGCAGTTGGACGACGGCCCAGGGAGTTTTGCCGGTGCGCGGGTCGCGCAGGCCCACTGGCTTCATAGGACCGAAGCGGAGGGTGTCGCGGCCGCGGCGGGCGAGGACTTCCAGGGGCAGGCAGCCCTCGAAGTAGTCGAGCTTCTCCCATTCTTTGGCTTCGGCAGCTTCAGCGGCGAGCAGCGCGTCGAGGAAGCGGTCGTACTCGGCGCGGTCCATGGGGCAATTGATGTAGTCGGCGGTGCCTTTGTCCCAGCGGGCGGCAAAGTAGACGCGGCTCATGTCAATGGAGTCGGCCTCCACAATGGGGGAGATGGAATCGTAAAAGG
>JAJZGF010000283.1 GCA_021805025.1 Acidobacteriota bacterium | reverse complement strand
CGCCGAAAGCAGGAGTCCGGCGCAGGGCAAGCGCAATGCGCGTGTTCGAGTCCGCTGCTAGGCGGGAAGATCACCGTCGGGGATAAGCTGATCACCATCGCCGGTCTGCCGCTGATCTTTGCGCAGTGCGTCGAGCATGGTATTTCTGCCGACAGCGAAGACGGCGCAGCCTTGCTTGAAGCGGTGAAGATTTACCACTCGGTTGCAGTGGACGAGGAAGCTGAATACCGCGACGCGCTGCTTCAGGCTTATCGAGAGTTCAGGAGCGGCACAAAGCCGGCAAAATAATGGAAGTCATGTATTGGACAGCTCCGACGGTGGCCGCGAACCTCGCGTTCGATGAATCTCTTGCGAGATCGGCGTGGGCAACCGGCCAACATCTCCTCCGCTTCTGGTGGGGAGGGCCGTCGGCTGTCGTGATGGGATCCAATGAACGCGAGGGGCAGGTTGTGGATTCGGCCGCATGCACGCGGCTTGGGGTGGATGTACTCAGGCGGTGTAGCGGTGGCGGCACAGTGCTCCAGACGAGCGGCGTGCTGAACTATTCGCTTGTGACGCCAGCGCCCGATCACATCGACTTAAAAGCCGGCTTTCGCCAGGGTGCGAATGTGGTTTGTGCCATACTTTCAGCCTTTGGCATCACTGGCGCGCCGCTGGGCGCTTCGGATGTGGCGGTTGAGGGCCGGAAGATCTCCGGCAATGCGCAAGCACGCCGGTGGAAGTCCCTGCTCGTACACGGCACTCTGCTGGTCGATTTCGATTTCGACCTGGCGGAGAAAGTTCTGCCGCATCCTCCGCGCGAACCCGAGTACCGAAGAGCGCGGCCCCACCGCGACTTTCTGGTTACTCTACGCGCACTTGGCGTGCAGGCAGATCGCCGAACGATCGAAAGGGTGGCTATGGATGCCGCCCAGCAAGTCTTTGGTTCTTCCACCATCGAGTGTGACGGGCATATACCTCCGGCGTGGAACAACGCGCCTGACTTAACTGCCCGTCCTTTGAGTTGCACCTGTTAGGGAAGAGAGTGCCAAGCACACCCACGGAGCGCGCTCAGGAAGGAAGCAATGAAACGTAGATCTCTGGTCGTAGTCGCATTCATCGTGGTCGCGGGAGCCTTGTCCTTCGCGTTGCTGGCGCGAAACAGCGGGACGCATCGCTCAGAGGCCGTTTCGGCAGCAGGAACTTCCGGCGGTACGCGAGATTCCAAACTCGTTGCCTACTACTTTCATGGCAATACGCGGTGCTTTACCTGTAGGAAGATTGAGGGTCTTTCCCACGATGTGGTGACCTCCGAGTTCGGGCCACAGCTCAAGACAGATCAACTGGAATGGCAGTCCGTCAATGTTGAGCAGTCGGGGAACGAACACCTGTTCGACGACTATAAGCTCATCACGTGGTCGCTGGTACTTGTGACCTACAAAGATGGGAAGCAGACTGGCTACACGAATTTGACGGATGTCTGGACGCTGGTGAACAACGAGCCAGCATTTCGAAGCTACGTAAAGAGCGGCATACAGTCCGCCCTTGAGAGGGTCCAATGACCACGTTTCTCCTGGGCGGATTTTCGCCTCTCTGGCTTGGGATTCTGACGTCGATCAGTCCCTGTCCTTTGACGACGAATATCGCCGCGATTTCCTACCTTGGCAGACAGGCGGAACACACGGATCGCGTGCTTGCGAATGGGCTTCTCTACACGCTCGGCCGCACGGCAACCTATGTTCTCCTGGCTGCACTTTCAGTATTTACGATCCTTTCCATTCCCCATCTTTCTATTTGGCTTCAGCGTTACATGAGCAGGGCAATGGGACCAATCCTGGTCCTTGTTGGGCTTGTCCTGCTGGGGATCATTCGCCTGCCAGCTTTCAATCTGATACGAGACAAGGAATTTCAACTCCCCGAGCGCAAGCGAGGCATATGGGGCGCAGGGGCCCTTGGCATGTTGTTTGCGCTGTCTTTTTGTCCAACTTCGGCCGCACTGTTCTTTGGGAGTCTTATTCCCCTTTCGATCGAGTCCAAGTCTGTCGTTGTGTTCCCCGCGCTCTATGGGCTGGGAACTGCCTTACCGGTATTCGCCTTTGCAGTCCTGATCGCACTTGGCGCCAAATCGGTAGCTGCCAGTTTCAAGCGCCTGACTGCGCTGGAGCCATGGGCGCGGAAGATCACCGGAACAGTGTTCGTCGGAGTCGGGATCTATTTTTGCTGGACCAATCTTGTTACCTAACGGAGGACAACAGGTGAGAAGCAGAAGTTTAGGGTAACACCGAGCACGCGATGTGACTTTATTCCTGTGAAGAGTTCATACGCAGGAAAAATCAAGGAAGGAAGAATCAAATGAATCCGGAACAGAAGCCAACTGTAGAACAAGTCTTCAGCATGATGCGTAAAACCATGGGGTCGATTCCCTCAGCAATCGAAAAGGCAGTAGTCGTGGATGAAGGCCTTTTGTATGAACATCTCCGCTCAAGGGCCTACGCCATGCCGGCCGAGGGAGCGCTCGACGACGAGACCCGCACGCTGATCTATCTTGCCTCGGCACTCGCCGCCAGCAGTAAAGCCTGCATTCAGGCAATGGCCAACAAAGCCAAAATGCAGGGAATCGCACCCGAGAAGGTACTTGAGACGGTGCGCATTGTGCGGCTTGCCCTGGCGACCAAGATCATTGGTGACGCTGAGCCGGTGTTTGAAGCGATGGCCCAGGACAAAGGATAGAAGCGGCGACCAACAGGATGCCCCGCCCGAACTGGGGGCATTCCATCTGCCTTGCGGGAGGGATATGGCATGAAACGATTCCTTCGGAACTATTTGAAGTGGGGCGTTCCCATCCAACTCATCATCTTCATGATGGTCTGGCTGAGCGGGACCTTCCACCGCGGCACGATTCATCCCGGAAAGGTGACGGCAGCGGAGACATCTACAGCGGGCATTGAGTTTTATACAGTCGCCGCCGTGACCGAACCTCAGGTTGTGGAGGCAGTGGGGACGGTGCAGCCGCAATTCAAGACTTCGGTTTCTGCTCGAATCACCGCCAATGTTGTCGAGTTGCCGGTTACCGCCGGACAGCATGTTCACAGCGGTGATCTGCTGGTCCGGCTCGATGACCGGGATCTTCGCGCAAGAAGGCAGCAGGCGCAGGAATCTCTGCGTCGCGCCGAAGCGACACGCGATCTGGCGCAGAGCGACTACACACGGGACAAGTCTCTCTATGAAAAGCAGGTCATTCCGAAATCGGAGTTTGATGAGACGACACTGCGCCTCAAGACTTCGACTGCCGACGTTGCAGCATTTGAACAGGCAGCGCATGACGCGGA
>JAJZGF010000095.1 GCA_021805025.1 Acidobacteriota bacterium | reverse complement strand
TTGCTGGACTCTTCCGTGCAGAAGGTCCCTGTCGATTCGACAAGGACGTTTCCGAGTTCTGGCGTCAGCAGCGCATGAATCTTCTCCCAGTTTTGCTGTGTGAACTGCCAGGCCATGTCACGGCGTGATCCTCCCTCGAACATTGGAATTGCAATCTCGATGGCAGCATCCTGATTGCGAACCTTGCCTGAAACTGCGTATTCGAGCGAGCGCCTTTCGAGCGCAGGATCTTCAAACAGCGCCAGAAGACGCAGCGCGCCGATCTGAATTTCCGGGTTGGTGGAGGTCTCGTAGGTCTTCTGCAGTTTGTCGAAGAGCGCCGCGTCGCCGTTGCGGGCGGCGATGACGAGAGCGGTCTGCGCCAGAGTGGCATCGACGGACGAGGGATCGGCGATGTACTTGTCGCTGATTTCGCGCGCCTGTGCTACTACGGAGGGTTCCTTGCCCAGTTCACCGAGGATGGCGAACAGGTGAGCCCGCAATTCGCGCGTGTTTGCGGAATCGTCGGCTGCTGGAGGAGCGAGCCTGGCGTATTCGGGTGCAAAGGTCTTTCGAATCCAGGTCGCCAATTTATCCTTCTGCTCCTGCGTGGCGGCGATGCGCGTGTAGACTGCATCGAGGGAGTGGAAGCTCTCATTGATGACCGCAGCGTTTTGATCGGACCTGGCTGCCGCGGTGAGGTTCAGGTAGTCGCCGACAGAGGCCGTGTTCGCGCGTACCTGCGCCCACTCATCGCCGAGAAGGTTGATGCGTTCGGACGGCGTAAGGTCGGATTCGACCCGCGACACAATCTTTGCGTAAACATCAGCCGGGTATTTGCTGCGGTAGTATCCCTTTCCTCCGGCGTTTGCAAAGAACAGATCATTGGACGGCGATTGCAGCGATGAGGTCTCCGGAGCGACAAGCCTGCACTCGGGTTCAGCGGTGCTGGCCTTGAAGCAGACGGGAATGGTCCATTTCTGGTTGGAATCTGCGTGCGAGTTCGGATCGAGGAAGAATCGCCTTTGCGCCACAGTCACCTTGCCGTTGGCAGGGTCACCGAATGTGAGCAACGGAACACCCGGCTGCGAGACCAGCGAGTCCATGATCTTATCGACGGGCTTGTGGCTGGTGGCCGTCTGCGCGTTCCAGAAGTCTTCTGCAGTTGCATTGCCGTACAGGTGCGCGGAAAGATAGGCGTGCACGCCTTTGCGGAATGTCTCTTCCCCAAGGTAGTTTTCGACCATCAGCAGCACGTCGCTGGCTTTGCCGTAGGAGATACCGTCGAACATCTGCTCGATCTCTTCGCGGGTGTCGGCTTTGGCGCGAATGGTGCGCGTAGTGGGCTGCGCATCGAGGTTGAGCGTGTCGTCCAGTTGCTCGGCGACATCCTGATCTATGTTCCACTCGGGATGCATGGCGGCAACGGGCTTGTTTTCCATCCATGTCGCGAAGCCCTCATTGAGCCACACGTTGTTCCACCACTGCATTGTCACCAGGTCTCCAAACCACTGGTGCGCCATTTCATGCGCTATGACCTCGGCCACTTCCTTTTTTGCGCCAATGGAGGCTGTCTTTGGATCGATCAGCAGAGCCGTCTCACGATAGGTGATGGCCCCGAAGTTCTCCATGGCGCCGGCTTCAAAGTCGGGCAGCCCAATCAGATCGAGCTTCTTGAGCGGGTAAGGGATGCCGAAGTAGGTGTTGTAGTAATGGAGTACGAATTTGGCAACATCGAGCCCATACGGCGTGAGCGCGACCTTGTCTGGCGTTGAGCAGACGCGGATGGCAACTGCATCCTGCTCGCCCGCGGTGCATTGAAAATCACCGACCAGAAAGGCTACGAGATAGGTTGACATCCTGGGCGTGGTCAGAAACTTGAGCGTGTGCTGATCTGCGCCGGGGCCGGGCGTGTCGCTGACAATAGGACCGTTCGAGATGGCCGTATCGCCCTTGTCGATGACTAGTGCGACGTCAAAGGTGGCCTTGAAGGCAGGCTCGTCAAACGATGGAAAAGCGCGGCGCGCATCGGTCGACTCGAACTGCGTCACGGCATAGTTGCGGCGGGCTGTTTTGGAAAGATAGAAGCCGCGGAGCTTATTGTTCAGAATGCCGGTATAGCGGATGCTCAGCGTGGCCTTGCCTGCTGCGATCTGCTGCGGAACGGTCAACGTGACCTGCTCCTTTTCCTTGTCGAATGAGACAGTGGCAGTCTGTTCCTTCTGGCCGGAAGTGATGGTGGCCGATTGGATCGCGATCTCCGCCGAGTTCAAGGTAATCGCCTGGACAGGCACTTTTGCGACGATGTCAATCGTTTCCACGCCGGTAAACGTGGCGGCCTTCAGGTCGGGAGCCAGCGTAAGTGAGTAGTGTTCCGGGACGACATCGGCAGGCAAGCGCTCCGCGTTTGCGGAAAGGTTCAAAGCGCATAGACACGCGACAGCGGTCACGGCCGCGCGCACGGGTAGAGGCAGACACTCAATTTTCATGCAATCCTCGGTAGGCCGTAGTGCATGGGCGAACTTATGCACCAGCCTGCGGTTGATCGCCTGCCCAAGAGTTGGGCGGTCAGGCAAGCGCAATACTTGTTTTGCCATTGTAGGACAACAGACTTCTGTTGTGTGGGTACGAAGGAGAGGACTTTGCGGTTCCTCAATCCGGATTGCCCGTGGCGGGGTTCACTGAGCCACCTAAAGTGGCCGAGAGCTTCGGGGCGTGCGCTTCAGGCGGTCTCGTCCGTTTCGTCTTCATTCCCCCGCAGCATTGATCCAAGGATTAGCAGGCAGGCGCCAACCACGATGCAACTATCGGCCACATTGAAGTCGGGCCAGATGTAATGCACGATCCGCACCTCAATGAAGTCAACGACAGACCCGTAGACGATCCGGTCGTGGAGGTTGCCGAGCGCCCCGCCGAAGATGAGCGCCAATGCGATGGTTGTGAACGTGAAGCGACTGCCCAGGCGAACCATCCCAATGAGAACCGCCAGCGAGGCAAGCAGCGTAAACGTGATTAAACCCCAGCGGACCGCCTGCGGTGAAGTGGACTCCGCAAACAGAGAAAAGGCCGCGCCTTCATTGGTCCAGTGCGTGATTCGCAGAATTCCGGGAATCACCGGGATTGCGCCACCGATGCGGATATGTGTAGCGACCCAGGCCTTGGTCACGTGATCCGCCAGCAGGACCAGCGCAGCGATGAGCAGCAGCCAGGGAAGACGGCGCGGCGGCGCGTGCCTCATTGCGCGGCCTCCTGTCGCGGCGGTTCGACCCCCATCGTGTTCAGCGCTTCATGGCAGCGCGTGCAAACGTTCTGCCAGATGCCGTAGGCGGAGACGTGGGGCATGTAGTTCCAGCAGCGGGCGCACTTGTGGCCGGAAGCGGGTAGCGGAACGATTGACTCCGGACCTTCCACAATCGTGACATCCGATACGTTGAAGATCTCTTTGAGACCGTCTTTGTGTCGCTGAAGGATGCTTAGAAAATCCCCTGAAGCTGTAATCTTCAGTTGCGCCTCAAGACTCTTGCCGATGATCTTTGCCTGGCGCTCGTTCTCGAGCAACACCAAAACCGCATCACGCACGACGAAGATCCGTTTCCACTCTTCGATCAGTGGCGCGGGATCTTCGCTGAAAATGTCTTCCGGCTTGGGGAAGAGGGACAGATGCACGCTGGCTTCGCGGCCTTCGACCGCTGGCAGATATTCCCAGACCTCATCCGCGGTAAAGCTGAGGATCGGCGCAACAAGCCGGACCAGCGCCTCGGTAATCTGCCACAGCACAGTCTGCGCGGAGCGCCGGGCTTGGCTGGTCGGGGCGAAGGTGTACATGCGGTCCTTCAGCATGTCGAGGTAAAAGGCGCTCAGATCCACAATGGCGAATTCGTTGACGGCCTGGTACACGCGATGGAACTCAAACGCTTCATACCAGCCGAGAATCTTTTCGGTCAGGTCGCGTGTGCGGGCCAGCATGTAACGGTCCAGCGGCAACAAGTCCGCCTCCGCCACACGGTCGCGCGCGGGCTCAAACCCGTGCAGGTTGCCCAGCAAAAAGCGGAACGTGTTGCGCAGTTTGCGGTAGAGATCGGCGCAACGGGCCATGAGGTTTTCGCTGGCGGCCATGTCTTCGCGGAAGTCGACCGAGGCGACCCACAGTCGAACGATTTCACCGCCCATGCGGTTGGCGATGTCAACGGGATCGACGCCGTTACCCAGCGACTTGGACATGGCGCGGCCCTGCTCATCGAGCGTCCAGCCTGCGGTGGCAACATGCGAGTAGGGCGCACGGCCGCGCAAGGCTACGGAGGTCAGCAGCGATGAGTGGAACCAGCCGCGATGCTGATCCCCACCTTCCAGATATAGGCACTTCGTGCCGTTCTCGTTTTGGAAGGCGGTATAAGCGGGCTTCAAATCAGGATCGTTCTCGCAGACGGCAAGCCAGCTCGTGCCGGAGTCGAACCATACATCGAGGATGTCCGTTTCTTTCCGGAAATCCGTGCCGCCGCAGTGCGCGCACTTTGCGCCGGCGGGCAGCAGTGTCGCCGTGTCCGTGGTGTGCCATGCTTCGGCGCCTTCGCGCTCAAACAGATCGATGACCGTACGATTCAGGGCAGAGTCGATGATCGGATGGTTGCAGCCGTGACACAAAAACACCGCGATGGGCACGCCCCAGATGCGCTGTCGACTGATGCACCAGTCCGGTCGCGTCGCAATCATGTTGGTGATGCGCTCCTTGCCCCACGCCGGATCCCAGACCACCTTGTCGATCTCTTCAATCGTGAGTTGGCGGAAGGTCGTCTCGCTGCCGTCGGCGCGCTTTACAGGAGTCTCCAGGCCTATGAACCACTGCTCCGTGGCCCGGAAGATGACAGGATGGTGGCAGCGCCAGCAGTGGGGATACGAGTGCTCAAGCTGCTCGGTTGCCAACAGCGCGCGACGCTCCTCCAGCATTGCAATGATGATCGGATTCGCGTCCCAGACCTTCTTGCCTTCAAACGCAGGCGGGGCAGCCAGCGGCCAGGCTGCCTGGTCAACATGCACCCGCCCGGCAGCATCGACACGGCAAGTGGGATCCAGGTTGTAGCGCTGACCGGTGTAGAAGTCGTCTGCGCCATGCGAGGGCGCCGTATGGACTGCACCCGTGCCGGTGTCGGCCGTGACGTAGCTCGCCAGCACGCCCAGAACGCTTCGCTCCAGAAACGGGTGCTGGAAGGTCGAGTGCTCCAGCTTGCTGCCCTTGATGCGAGCCAGTTCCACGGTCGCGCCCAGCTTGCAGGCACGGGTCACCTGTTCGGCCAGCTCAGCTGCCACCACATACACCGGGCCCTCATCCGTGGCAAGCGCAACATATTCGAAGTCGGGATGAAAGGCGACGGCCAGCGACGCGGGCAGCGTCCATGGTGTCGTGGTCCATATAATGGTGTAGACTTCGCGGCCGGCAAGGCCCTGATCCAGCGCCTCGGGCTTGGAAGTCAGCCTGTAACGCACGTAGACCGATGGGCTGGTATGCATCTCATACTCCACCTCCGCCTCGGCAAGAGCCGTGCGGTCGTGGATGCACCAGTACACCGGCTTCAATCCCCGGTAAACAAAGCCCTTCTCCAGAAAGCCGTACAAGGCCTCCAGCGTCCGGGCCTCATAGTCGCGCGACATGGTTTTGTAGGGCTGTTCCCATCGCCCAAAACATCCAATGCGCTCAAATTGCGATGTTTGCAGGTCGACGTACTTCTGCGCATAGGCGCGGCAAGCTTCCAGGACAGCGGGAACCGGCATCTCGAGCTTCTTGCGGCCCAGGTGCTCATCCACTTTGATTTCAATGGGCAGGCCATGGCAGTCATAGCCCGGAACGTAGGGCGCGTCATAGCCGGCCATGGTCTTTGACTTCACGACGAAGTCTTTCAGCCCCTTGTTGAGCGCGTGGCCCAGGTGGATGGGGCCGTTCGCATACGGCGGGCCGTCATGGAGCAGATAAGCGGGACGCCCCTGGCCAGCCTTGCGCAGTTCCCCATAAAGATGCAGCGACGCCCACCGTGCCAGGCGAAGTGGTTCATTTTGGGGCAGGTTCGCCTTCATTGGGAAGGCGGTATTAGGCAAGGTCAAAGTCGCCTTCAACTCCGGCGCTGGAGACATCGTCACTCCCTGGGTGGTGCAAAGTCGTTCATTCGCTAGTGTAAATGGCGAGCAAGTTTTTCGGTAACCACAACACAATTGGCACGTCTACTATTTAAAGGAGCCTCTACCCCGGAAAAATATGAGACTCTGGAGAGCGTAGCCCTGCAAATCCAGTTCGGCGACCGGGAGACAAGGGTGGGCGCTGTCAAGCATAATGGAGAGATGGACCTGCCTGCTGACGATTCCCGCACAGGGAAATCAACCCCGGCAGGGCCTGCTGCAAATATGGCAAACGATCTTCTCATACAGTCCGATTCTCAGACTGAAGCTGCAGTCGCCTTGCAGACCGGGCACGAGCTCGACTCTTTTCTCGGCAAGGCGTTTGAAGATACCCCGATCTGGAAGACGCTCTACGAGAACATCTGTGATATTTTCTTTCCCCGCAAGCTCCCACCGCTGGAACTGACATCCACGCCGATACCGGTTCCTGATCCGATGGCGGTCAAGCCAAACCCGTGGGCGATTGGCATTTCCACTGCGGTGAACCTCGCCATTCTTGCCGTGCTGCTGTTTTTCGTGGGGAAAAAGATCATTGAGGCGGTGAAGCCTCCATTGACGGCGACCACAGTGGACGTAGGCACCTTTGAGTTGAAGGCTCCCAAGACAGGCGTTGCTGCGGGCGGAGGCGGTGGCGGCGGTTCGCATGACATTGTGGACCCGATCAAAGGCAAACTGCCGAAAATCGAAGACAAGCCGATGACACCCCCGCAGATCCCCGTGCTCGACAAACCCAAGATTCCCATCGAGTCCGCGATCGCCGTGCAGAAAGACATTACGCTGCCCGACAACCCGACTCTGCCGAACGTCGGGGTGACGAAATCCCCGAACGTTGCGCTCGCCTCAAACGGTCAGGGCGGCGGTGCCGGCATGGGTACCGGCTACGGCGGCGGCCTCGGATCAGGGACCGGCAACGGGTTTGGACCCGGAACAGGCGGGAACACGGGCGGCGGTCTTTACCGCATTGGTGGCGGTGTATCAGCGCCTGTGCCGATCTTCCAGCCCGAGGCGGAGTTCAGCGATGAGGCCCGCAGGGCCAAGTATCAGGGCGTCTGTATCGTTTCGCTGATCGTGGACGCGCAGGGCAACCCGCAGAATGTCCACGTCGTCAGGCCGCTGGGCATGGGGCTCGACGAAAAAGCCCTTGAAGCGGTAAGAAAATACAAGTTCAAGCCGGCCATGAAAGACGGCAGAACGCCCGTGCCGGTCATGATCTCCATTGAGGTAAACTTCAGGCTCTACTGAGGGCGGGTGGCATGTAAAAGGGCGAAGCGCAGGTTCCCCCTGCACTTCGCCCTTTTCATTTGTCTTCACTGAGAAATCAATCGATTTATCTCAGGACAAGGGAACCCGGCGTTGTGATACTCTGCGTTGTTCTTTGAAGCGGAGGGAAAGCGATGCGTCTACGAACGGGCATCTGGGCGGCGGTAATGGCTGGAGTGGGGCTGGCGGCACTCGGTGCGCAGATGGCAAGGGCCCAGGCGGACTTCCCATTTCGCGATCCGAAGTTGAGCGACGACCAGCGCATTGCCGACCTGCTGGGCCGGCTCACTCTCCAGGAAAAGATCGACCTGATGTCGGACCATCCAAAGTTTCCCCGCCTGGGGCTCGTCTTTTCAGGACAGGTGGAGGGGCTGCACGGCCTGGCGTTGGGCGGCCCGGCAGGCTGGGGCGGTCGTGGACTGCTTACGGTGCCTACGACCACCTTCCCGCAGGAAAAGGGCCTCGGAGCAACGTGGGATCCGGCGTTGTTGAAGAGAATTGCCGCGCTTGAGGGATACGAGGCTCGCTACGACTACCAGAATCCCGTGATCGATAGGGGCGGCGTGGTGGTGCGCGCGCCGAATGCGGACCTGAGCCGCGATCCGCGCTGGGGCCGAACCGAGGAGTCGTACGGCGAAGACCCATATCTGGTGGGTACGCTGACGGTGGCCTTTGCGCAGGGGTTACAGGGGCCGGATCCGAAGCACTGGCAAGCCGCTTCTCTGATGAAGCATTTCCTGGCCAACGAAAACGAGGATGGACGGGCGCATAGCTCGTCGGATTTCGACGAGCGGCTCTTTCGCGAGTACTACTCCGTGCCCTTTCGCATGGGCATTGAACAGGGGGGCTCACGCGCCGTGATGGCTGCCTACAACTCGTGGAACGGGATTCCCATGATGATCAATCCCGTGTTGAAAAACGTGATGATCGAGGAGTGGGGCAACGACGGACTGATCTGCACGGACGGAGGCGCACTGGGCTTGCTGATCACTGCGCACAAAAGTTTTCCTGACAAGGAGCAGGGCTCTGCAGCGGCGGTCAAGGCGGGCATCAATCATTTTCTGGATACCTACAAAGACGATCTTGCCAAGGCGCTTAAAGACGGCTACGTGACCGAAGCGGACATGGACGCGTCGCTCAAGAACCTGCTGCGCGTTTACCTGCGCCTGGGCGAAATGGATCCGCAGGGCGTGGACCCGTATGCAGAGATTGGGCGGAAGACGGACGGAGAGGTTGCACCGTGGGAAAGGGAATCGAGCCGGGTGCTGGCGCGGCAGGCGACCGATGAGTCCATCGTTCTGCTGAAGAATTCCAACAACACGCTGCCGCTGGACAGAACGAAGCTGAAGACCATTGCATTGATCGGACCCTGGACTGACCAGGTGCTGCTGGACTGGTACAGCGGAACGCCGGCCTACGCAGTCACGATCCTGGACGGCATTCGCGAGGCGGTGGGCAGGAATGTGAAGGTGATTGTTGCGGATGGGTCGGACGAGGCTGCTGCTGCGGCGCTCGCGCGCAACGCCGACGTTGCGATCGTTGTTGTCGGCAATCATCCGGAGTGCAACGCCGGGTGGGACAAGTGCCCCACGCCCTCGAATGGCAAGGAAGACGTGGACCGCAAGACGATCGTGCTGGAGCAGGAATCGTTGGTGAGGCAGGTCTACGCGGCCAATCCGCACACGATCGAGGTGCTGCGGTCCAGCTTTCCGTATGCGATTGTCTGGAGCGAGCAGAACGTGCCGGCCATTGTGCACATGGTCCACAACAGCCAGGAGGAGGGACACGGGCTGGCCGATGTGCTCTTTGGCGACTACTCGCCCGCAGGCCGGCTGACGCAGACCTGGCCCACGGGCGACGCGCAATTGCTGCCCATCATGGACTACAACCTGCTTGACGGGCGCACCTACATGTACAGCAAGCAGAAGCCGCTCTATCCGTTTGGTTATGGGCTCAGCTACACAACATTCTCGTATGAAGGTATCAAGCTGAGCGCGTCCGCAATGAATGCCGACGGCAGTGTACAGGTGACCGTGAAGGTGAAGAACACGGGCCCGCGGGCCGGCGATGAGGTGGTGCAGATGTACGTGCAGCACCAAGGCTCGGTCGTGACGCGGCCGCAGCTGGAGCTGAAGAGCTTCAAACGCGTGCGGATCGAGGCCGGCGCCGAGCAGGACGTGACGATGAACCTGAAAGCCCGCGATTTGGCCTACTGGGACACACCAAATCACCAGTGGCGCGTGGAAAAAGAAACGGTCCGTGTGCTGGCTGGCGGTTCGAGCGACACACTGCCCGTCCATGCCGACGTTGAAGTCTCCGAGGCCGGAAGCTTCCATCCGTAACTGGAGATCACACGCGGACCCGAGGGGAATGACTTTCTAACTTGCGCGCACGCGCGGCAAAGAGCGGCTAGTGCTGGTCGCCGCCTTCTGCCAGCAACTCGCCCAGGCGGTCCAGGCGCTGCTGCCACACGGTGCGGTGGTCGCTTATCCAGCGTTCCAGGGCAGTGAAGCCGGCGGGTTCAATCCTGCAGGTGCGCACGCGGCCCAGCTTTTCTGTGTGTACCAGTGCGCTCATTTCCAGGATTTGCAGGTGCTGCGCCACTGCAGTGAGCGTGATCCCGAGCGGTGCCGCAAGCGCTGAGACCGACATAGGTCTTTCGCATAGCCGATCCAGAATGGCTCGCCGCGTGTGATCCCCTAGCGCGTGAAATAGCCGGTCGATGTCAATGGGAGGCGCCTTCATCGATGGTCCTTTACTGTGCCAGGTACTTTTCCAAGCGATCGCAGAGGGCGCGCCAACCCGCTTCGAGCATCTTGGGTCCGTCCGGCCACTCAAGAAACGCTCCCTGATGTGTGAGGATCAAGTCCGTTCCTGTTCCTGCAGGGAGAAACTCGAACGTCGCCAGCATCACGACGATGGGCTTGCCGTTCAAAGTCATCTTCGAGGCCAAAACAATCCGCTTCTCCTCCGCAATGTCCTGATAGATGCTTTCGTTGGCAATCTCGGAACCCGCAATGGGGTGGCCTTCCTTGAAGCGGTACCGGAACCGCTCTGTGCCGCCGACACGGAACTCCATCTCAAATTCCTGTATTTCGTGGTCCCCCTCGGCATACCAGCGGCGTTTGCGGGCCGGCTGGGCAAAGGCTGCAAATACGCGGTCGGGGGGCTGGGGATAGCTGCGCTCCAGAACGAAGGTGCTGTGGACTGTCGATTGATCTGCCATGGTGGGTCTCCATTCCGCCAATAGTGAAGTGGCAGATTCAGTATTAGGCAGCTTCTCTTGATTGTCAAGTAAATACTTCAGTATTCTTCGAGGCGCGACTCCGTTTGCGAGGCGGACCTGCGATGGACGAGAGAGCCCATGGGATGCATCGCTGAGACGCGAAACGAAAAATCCTTACACGGTGATTGCGGTCACTGGACCTTTGAGGTCCGGGCCAGTCCAACGAAGCGCAAGTGGGGGGACGGTCCGCATCTCAGCCCTCCCCGGAAAGGGATTGCGATGAAATGGAGTCTTTCGTCTTTATTGGTTCTCGTGCTTGTGCTTGCCCCGATGACTCTTGTGTCACAACGCGGAGCGGGTGGAGGCGGCGGAGGCCAGCGTCAAGGGCAGGGCTCCGCGGCTGGCGCCGGCCAGGGCGCTGGCCAGGGAACCGTGACTCGGACCCAAAGTCAGGCACGGGATCAGACGCAGGATCGAACACGCACGATGGATCGTGCGCAGGTCCGTAGCCAGGCGACCACGCAGCAGCGCAATCAATACCAGACCTGCGACAAGACGATGCAGCAGACCCGGACAGAGGCGCGCGCAATGACGCGTGCGGCCAGAGGTGCAACTTTCGACACAAGCACGGCACGCCAACAGCACCAGCAACTGCAGGAGCAGTTGCGCACGATGCAACAGGATCGCGAACAGCTGATGCAGGGTTTGAGCGATGACCAGCTGAGTGCTGTTCAGGACCGCGCCAGGACGATGCAGCAACTGCACGACAGCATCCAGAATCGTCTGCAGGAGATGGATAAGGAACTCTCAGGAAACAATGTAAGTCAGCCTCATGTGGCCGAAGAGGCCAGGCTGGCCGAGCGCGAGATGAAGTCCTATCAAAATGAGTTCAGGAAAATGGGCGATGATCTCGGCTTGAAGAACGATTGACCGCTCCGTCGCACCGGTCGTTCGCGCAATCCGCGGCAGTGAGTCACCGCCGCGGGTTGCCTCCCTGTTTAGAGATCGCTATGCGGTTGGCGGAATGGCAGCCGCCCCGGCTCCGCCGACGCGATAGATGCGCGGTGCACGCGCATCCGGCTCGGGCAGGGCGGGGAAGTTTGCGTGGGGTTCGGTCTGGTACCAGTAGGCCGTGGTGTAGAAGTTGTCAGAGCGGTGATTTGCGTGCCCGTGCTCCATGGTGACGCGAATGGATTTTTCAAAGGCGATGGGGCTCTCCGTGTGCCAGCGATAGAGGCAGTAGCGGCCACCGATACGGTTGGGGTCCACGATGCAGGGTGCGCCGTTGTGCGCGTAGGCGAAAGGCTGATCGCCAAAGGACCACGCGCCATTGTAGTAGTCCTCGGTTCCGGTTCCGTTGATCGTGGGCGCGGTGTCGCCGTCGATGAAGATCATGTCGTCGCCTTCACCAAACCAGCCATCCTGGTTTTGCAGCACGGAATGAGTCACGCCAATAAAGTGCCCTTTGCCTGTGGCCTCCAGAAAGACGTAGTTCCCTTCGCCGCTCAGGTTCTTGCGGTCGTTGATCGCAGGGCTGTACTCGTCGGTCCAGTCATTGACTTGTCCCTTGCAGGGAGCCGCCTGCCGGTACTGCGCGTGAAAGCGGCCCACCTGGGCGGGAAGGCTCGGCAGTGTCACATAATCCACCGCGAAGTAGAGGCTGGCAGTCCGGATCTTGCCTTCGTTGGTCAGCGTCATCCGCGCCGAGGTGGAAAAAGGCATCTTGAAGTACGCGTTCAGCGCCTTGATGGACGCGACGGCGAGAAGCTCTGACTGGTAGTTGAAATACTCACCCAGCCCCAGGCCGAAGAAGTCGCCGATGGGAACTTCAACAGAGGGTGAGGTCTCGCCATCCCACCATGCGCGCAGCACCAGGTTCTTCAGGTGCATGGGGTCGGATGAGTTGATGGTGAACCAGAGGTGTGTGACAACGCCCGCGCATTTAATGTCAAGTAGCGTCGCGGCCAATCCCGGCTCAACGGGTACTGCGTCGTTGTTGCCGCCGGTGCGGTCCCAGCTCGACGAGCGCTTTGCCTTGTAGTCGCGCAGGTGGGCAAGAGCGAACAATTCCTCGGGGGCTTGCGTTTCCTGCGGAGCAGGCGGCTCGGCCGCAGCCTGCGATGCGCCCAGTCCCAGCAGCGCCGTTGATGTCCCTGCGATGGAGGCCATCGCTCCCAGCATCTTGCGCCGTGTCGGTAACGCGCATTTTGTCCCAGGCAGATTCATCCCAAACTCCCGTACGCCGGTTTTCGTCTAAAAGAGCTTTGTAGTTGCGCCCCGCCAGACATGTCAAACAGCCTTTACCCGGCAAATACGCCACGGTTTCACTCCGGGCCGCCTCGCCTGCTATGGTCAATGAGGCACTCTGGATGAATCCCCCATAGGAACCCGCGGGCATGTGGAAACGTTGGCGAATCCGGATACTCCTGTTTTTGGCCGTCCTCGGCCCCGGATTCATTACCGCTAACGTAGACAACGACTCCGGCGGTATCCTCACCTACAGCCAGGCAGGCGCGCAATACGGCTACACCCTGCTCTGGACCATGATTCCCATCACCATCGCGCTGATCGTCGTGCAGGAGATGTGCGCCCGCATGGGTGTTGTCACCGGCAAGGGCTTAAGCGACCTCATCCGCGAGGAGTTCGGCCTCCGCCTCACCTTTGTGCTCATGGTGCTGCTGGTGGTGGTCAACTACACCAACGTGGTCACCGAGTTCATCGGTATCGCCGGCTCGCTCCACCTCTTCCACGTCACCAAGTTCATCTCCGTACCCTTCTGCGCGGCGCTGGTCTGGTTCATGGTGGTGCGCGGCAACTACAAAAGCACCGAAAAAATCTTTCTCGTGGCCTCCGTGGTCTACATCGCCTACATCTTTGCCGGAGTGCTGTCGCAGCCCAGTTGGCACGATGCGCTGCTGGCCACCGTGAAGTTGCCGCAGAGCTCGGTCTGGCGCGACAAGATGTACATGTACACCGCCATCGGAGTCGTTGGCACCACCATCGCCCCCTGGATGCAGTTCTACCTGCAATCCTCTATCGTCGAGAAGGGCATTCGCGTCAAGGACTACGGCGCCTCGCGCCTCGATGTCATCGTCGGCAGTTTCTTCACGGACATTGTGGCCTGGTTCATTGTCGTGGCCTGTGCCGCCACGCTTTTCGTGCATGGCATGGGCGCCATCCAGTTCGCCTCAGACGCTGCAGAGGCCATGCGCCCGCTGGCCGGCGACTACGCATTCATCCTCTTCGCTTTTGGACTCTTCAATGCTTCGCTCTTCGCAGCCAGCATCCTGCCGCTTTCTACGGCATACACCGTGTGCGAAGGCATGGGCTTTGAGTCGGGCGTCGATAAAAACTTCAAAGAGGCGCCGTTTTTCTACTGGCTCTACACGCTGCTCATCGTGGGTGGCGCGGCCACTGTGCTGGCGCTCCCCGATTCGCAGTTGATTAACTTCGCCATCCTCTCGCAGGTGCTCAACGGCGTCCTGCTGCCCGTGGTCATCATCCTCATGCTGCTGCTCATCAACCGCAAAGACCTGATGGGCAAACACAAGAACTCGCGGCTTTGGAATGTCATCGCGTGGGGTACCAGCCTCATCGTCATCGGAATGACGATGGTGATGCTGTGGGGGATGATGCCGGGGCACTGATGGCAGCCCGCAAGAGCACTACAGAAGCTTGCCCGCAGCAAGATCTTTGATCAGTCCGCGATCTGCCGCGAGGAACTCGTAACCGGACAAGTCTTCCATCTTCACCCACTTC
>JAJZGF010000001.1 GCA_021805025.1 Acidobacteriota bacterium | reverse complement strand
CCGCCAGCCGCGGGCTGCGGGACCGCATTCGCGCAGAAGGAACAGGAGCAGCAAAGGCATCCAGATGCTGCCGGTCAGCTCGCCGAATGCGGAACGCTCGTAGGCCGTGAAGAGTGTGTAGCCGGAGAAGATGGCCACGCAGCCGGCAAATGTTGCCGGCGCGCTTGGGAGAATCTGGCGCGCGAGGGCGCGTGTGGCCAGCCCCGCGGCGAATAGCATGAGGAAGGTGAGCGCGGCGGGAACGCCTTTCCAGGGCAGCAGGGCACGAAGCATGGCGCCGGCCATCCAGGTGAGCGGCGGATAGAAGACAAAGCGCGGCTCGCCTGCGCCGTAGTTGGCGCTGGGCGCCCAGTGCGGATAGAGGATGCCCTGACGCCAACTGTGCAGCGCGTCGATCCAGCTGATGAGATGGAAGTCAAAGTCGTGGCCGCAAGAGGCGCCGCGGATCATGAGCGCCATGGAAGCGATGAGGGCTGCGACAAGAATGATGGCGGGTCCGGCGAGCGCGCGCGTGCGTGCCGGCGACAGAGCTGTCATGGCAGCAGACGCAGCATGTGCCGCGTCTGGGCGCCGACGGCCGCCGGCGTGAAGGGCAGCGCGAAGGTGACGCCGTTGTAGTAGTCCTGCCACTGGTCGCGGAAGTAGGGGCTGTAAGGGTTGCCGCTTTCGCCAAGCACGATGTCCTCAGTGGAGCCGTCGATGTTGCTCCAGTCCATGGTGAAGCGCTGCGATGGGCCAAAGTCGCGGCCCACCTGCTTGACGGTGGTGGTGTCTCCGCTGAGCGGCTGAGGCCCGGCGCCTGCGATGCGTCTGATGATGGGCAGGAAGGGCGCGAGTGGATGCTGGATATCGACGACGTGCCAGCTACCGTAGGTCCAGTGGCTCACGTCGGCGGGCGCCTTGCCCGTTTCCATGCCTTTGCGGACGGCCGCGGCGAGCAGGTTGTCCCAGTTCTTGTAGGCAGGCGGGAGCCACTCCGGAAAGGCGTGCATGATGATTTCCTCCTCGGCGAAGTTGGACTCCGACCAGCGGTAGAGCGCGGCATCCTTGCCGAGTCTGGGCTCCAGCAGCATGGGCCGGAGCGCCATGCGCGTTTGCGTGACGATCGAGGCTGCGGCGGAGTCTGTGGTGAGGCGTCCATCCCAACTGCGCATCAGATCAGCCGCGGCGCGCAGGCGATCGTCTACGTTGTCGGCGTGATCAATGGCGTAGGCGAAGCGGTGGGCAAGTTCCTGATCGACCTCGCTGTAAATATCGGTCTGCATGGCGAGCATGTCGGCGGGCTTGAGCTGGTCGCGGCCCTGGAGGGCCTTGTAGATGCGCTCGATGCGGTAGGGGTCAACCCACTCGAGTGAGAGCGGGTAGGGCGACTTGTCGGTGGTGACGCGGGCGTTGGCTGTGGCCAGAAAGCCTGCGGGCGGATCGAAGGCGTTGGGCAGACCGTCGAACGGAATGTAACCCTGCCACTCGTGGCGCGCGTCGGCGATGGGGACGGCCTGCAGGCCTGCGGGGCGGAGCGGTACGCGGCCCACGGCGTGGTACGCGATGTGGCCCTGGTCGTCGGAGTAGACGACGTTCTGGGTAGGCCAGCACCATTGCGCCAGGGCTGCGGAGAAATCGGCCCAGTTTGCGGCGGTGTTGAGGGCGTAGATGGGCAATGCATTCTGGCTCGAGTCGTAGAGGGGCCATCGGAGAGCGATGGGGCGCGTTTCGTTTTTGAGAATGGGATTGAGCAGGGGGCCGTGCGCGGTGACCTGCACATTGACGGTAACGTCGCGGCCCCCGCGAATGCGGATGGTCTCGGGGTCGATGCCGAGGGGCTGCCAGCTTCCATCGGGCGCAAGGTAGTGGCCTTTGCCGTCGAGTTTTTCGATGAACAAATCCTGCACGTCGGCGTAGAGGGCCGTGAATCCCCAGGCAACGTGTTCGTTGTGTCCGGCGATGACGTAGGGCAAACCGGCAAGCGTGACGCCCGCGGCATGGTAGCCGGGTGCACTGAGGTCGGCCATGTACCAGATGTTGGGCACGGTGAGCGGGAGGTGCATGTCGTTCGAGAGCAACGGCTTTCCGCTGGCTGTGTGCCGGCCGGCGATGACCCAGTTGTTGGAGCCCGCTCTGCACCCTGCGCAGTTGGGCAGGCCGAGTTGCGCGCGCAGGTCGGCAAGGTCCTGATCGGGAAGAACGCTGGCCTGGCTGCGGTCGTCGTCCTCATCGTCGTCCGTGGAGGGCGGCGGCTCGGGGTGGGGCTTGCTCAGGTCGATCAGTTCGCCGGTGGGCGGGCGGTCGCGCCAGGAGCCGACAGGATAGAGGTCGGACTCGAGCTTGGAATTGTGCAGGCGGGATGCGATCTGCTCGCGGGTCAGCTTCACATCCCAGTGTGTATCGAGCATCGCCACCATCATGACGCCGACGGAGATGGAGTCGGCACCGGTCCACGGAGCGGGACGGTAGTGGAGCAGGCGGAACTCGGGCGGCAAGGTGTCCTGGTGCTGCGCGATGTAGAGGTTGACGCCGCGGGCATAGGCGTCGAGGCGGGCGCGCTCGTCGACGGGCAGGTTCGCCTCGATGCGGCGGGCGGTGTTGCGGTATTCCAGGACACGCTGGGCGATGTCGTGCTTGAGGAGCGAAGGGCCAAGCACTTCGGCCAGTTCTCCGTTGGCGTTGCGGCGAAAGATGTCCATCTGCCAGAGGCGATCCTGCGCGGTGATGTAGCCCTGGGCGAAAAATAGATCCGCCTGGGTGGCGGCCTGGATATGAGGGACGCCGTGGGTGTCACGCCGAACCGTAACCGGCGCGGAGAGACCGCTCAGATGCAGGTCACCATCGAGGGTGGGCAGGGCAGCGTGTGCCGCTGCACGCAGCCAAAGCACGCCCGCGGCCAGTGCCACCAGGAGCAGTGTGCATGCGCAGGCGAATGACCACGCCAGGATGCGAAGCCAGCGACGCCTGAGCGCGCGGGGCCGTGTTGCCGGGGTGGGATTTGCGGTATCGGGGTGAGCCATCGGTCAGAGACAGGATACCGCCACTTGCGGCAGCGGCGAGAATCTGCGGGCGCAACGGGCGCCAGGGTCTATTGCGCGGGTTCCGCGGAAACGGGAGCGGCCAGGACGGATGGGCGGGACCGGGCGTAGAGGAGCAGGAGCGCCACAAGCAGGGCGGCGACGACCCCGAGCACAAGCAGGCTGCCTTCGGGGCCGTCCGCGCCGCCGCTCCAGAGCGGATTGCCTGAAGGGGCAGTGGTGAGCAGGTGGCCCTGGGCCGAAAAGCCGCTGTCGGCGG
The DNA here is from genome assembly GCA_021805025.1 of Acidobacteriota bacterium. Taxonomy (GTDB): domain Bacteria; phylum Acidobacteriota; class Terriglobia; order Terriglobales; family Acidobacteriaceae; genus Telmatobacter. The sequence continues at coordinate 143,906 of JAJZGF010000001.1, read as the reverse complement.
TGCCGTAGAAATAAGTCTCTGACCAGTCCCATGCCGCGTGGCAGCCAATGGCCCACCAGGCAGATCCGGTGACGCGGACACTTACGCAGAAGACCAATCCGATGGCTGCGGCGGCGAAGATGCCGATCCAGTTTTCGCCGTTGTTGCCGGTATGCACGAAGCCAAAGAGCGTGGAAGAGACCCAGGCAGCCTGCCAGAAGCCTGCGCTCGGCGCCCTTTTTAGGTGAAGGAAGAGGCAGGGGGCGAGCCCGATCAGCGCGACCGCATACACGCCCCAGACTCCGTTGCCTTTGGAGCGCAGCAGCAGCTCAGTGCATACAGCGCCGAGGATGGCGAGCGCCCACCAGAAGTTGATGCCACGGGTGAGAGTGAACTGGAGATAGCAGCGGAATGTTCCCTCTTCGACGCAGCCCACAAGGAGAAACGCGGCGGCCCAAAGGGCTCCGAAGCGCACGATGGCCGCGCCGGAGAGCGCGACGGGCCCGAAATGCAGCCATCCGCCGGCGGCAAGGCTGCCCACAAGCGCGGACAAGGCCAGAAAGCCCGCGACCAGGCCGGAGAAGAAATGCAATGCGCCGCGGACATCCACGAGGTTGTAGTCGAGAATACGGCGGCGTTCCAGCACGGCGACAATCGCGGCTGCGCCGAGCATTCCCAGAAATGGAGCCAGCTCGCTGAGGAACGCCGCGACAGCCGTGAAGCCTGCTTTTCGATCATGATGGCTCACTTTGGCCAGAATGGACCCGGTGAGGAAGGTGAACAGGATCAAAAGGATTGCGAACAGCAGGATGGACCAGCCGGCTCGAAGGCCCTGTGCGCCCACGAAAACCCGGCGCAGCTTGCCTTCCGGCTTTGAGCCCGGCGCTGATGACGCGGAATCAGGCCATTGCAGCGTGTCGCCGGAGTTTATGTCTGGCGTCCGGGCCGGCTCCGGGGCAGGGGAGTGATCGTCAGGCTCCATGCAAGCTCCTCAGTTCGATGCAGACTTTCCTGTGCAATGAATTGTACTTAACCCCGGCCCTGACGGCACAGACAGAAAATCGAGACGAGCCTGAAAGGCCGGGATGCCCGCGATGGCGCGAGCGGGATGGAAGATCCGCCTGCTCAGCACCTTGACACAAGGGGCGCGGCCCTTGATGCTTAACTTTCCGGATTTTTCGAAGTTTTCGGTCCAAATTGTCGGTCCAGGGAGCGGTGCGTTTTGCGGGTTCGCGTCTTCTATCACGACAAATGCTTTGACGGAGCTTGCTCAGCCTCGCTGTTCACGCGCTTCCATCGCGAGTGCGTCTCGGCCGATGCCGCCTATGAGTATCACGGGCTGGTGCATCGCGCGGGCGCGCTGTTTGACGAGAGCGAGTTCACGGGTGACGAGAACGTCATCGTGGACTTCAAATACTCCGCTTCGCCCAGGATCACATGGTGGTTCGATCATCATCTTTCGGCCTTCCTGACGCCTCAGGATCAGGAGAACTTCAAGGCCTGCCAGCGCGACCCAGCCTGCGCGGCGCGCAAGTTCTTTGACCCGACGTACACGTCCTGCACCAGCTTTCTGGCGCATATTGCTTCCACGCGCTTCGCCTTCAACACAACGCCGGTGTCCGATCTGATTCAATGGGCCAACATTGTGGATGGCGCTTTGTATGAGAGCCCGGAGGCTGCGGTGGAGATGGCTGCACCGGCGATGAAGCTGACCCTGATTATCGAGTCGACGCAGGACCCGGAGTTTATTCCGCGCCTGATTCCGCTGCTGACCGAGATGCCGTTGGCCGAGGTGCTGGCGCAGCCTTTTGTGGCCGGCCTGCTGCCTCCGCTGCTGGAGCGGCACAGGGAGGCGATCGAGTTGATTCGCGCGCGCAGTGAAGAGCGCGACGGGACAATCTTCTTCGACATCACGGATCATCTGCTGGAAGGCTTCAACAAGTTCATCCCGTACTATCTGCACCCTCAGGCGACGTATTCGATCGGGTTGTCGAAGTCGAGTTTCCGCACCAAGGTAGCGGTGGGGTCAAATCCGTGGACGAAGGCTGATCCGGCGAAGATGGTGAATCTGGCGCAGGTATGCGAGCGCTACGGCGGCGGCGGCCATGCGCGGGTAGGCGCCATCAGTTTTCCTCCCGACAAGGCGGACCAGGCGCGGGCGGCTGCAGCGGAGATTGTGGCCGAACTGCGTGCGAAGAATCCGCTGGCTTGAGGGCCGCGGACAAGCTCAGCGCGCCAGCATTTCTGCAGCCTTGAGAAACCAGGACGGCAAGGGCTTTTGACGGCCGGCGACCTCGGTGAGCGGAGTGGTGATGATCTCCCCTTTGGATGTGCCGACGAGCACACCGGTGTTTCCGGCGATGATCTGTTCCGCGGCGGACGAACCCAGCCACGTGCCGAGCAGACGGTCAGCGCATGTGGGCGCTGCGCCTCGCTGGACATAGCCGAGCACTGTGGAACGGAACTCGAAGCCGATCAGCAATCCATGCTCCTTGAAGTATTGGCAAAGGCCCTCGGCGTTGTAGCGTGCGCCTTCTGCGACCACGACGATGGCGTGGGGCTTGCCGCGCTCATATCCATCCTGGATACGCTGGGCGATCTGCTCGGGGGCTACATCTACTTCAGGCAGAACAATGGCTTCTGCGCCGCCTGCGATGCCCGCCATCAGGGCCAGGTAACCGCATTTACGGCCCATCACCTCGACCAGCAGGGCGCGGCGATGCGAGGATGCCGTCACCTTGAGGTTGTCAATGGCGTTGAGAGCGACGTTCAGCGCCGTATCGACACCGATGGTGATGTCAGAGCCATAGAGATCGTTGTCGATGGTGGAGGCCACGCCGACCACGGGGAAGCCCATCTGGTTGAGGGCATGGGCGCCGGATTGCGAGCCGTTGCCGCCGATGACGATGAGGCCCTCGATGCCGGCACCGTGCAGCCTGCGGACTGCCAGTTCGCGGCCTTCCTCTGTCTGGAACTCCGGGCATCGTGCAGAGCCCAGCACGGTGCCCCCGCGCTGGATGATACTGCCCATATCGCGCGCGCCGAGGCGTTTGAAATTGCCTTCAATCAGTCCCGAATACCCCTGATATACGCCCCACAAATTGAGTCCATGCGAGAGCCCTGTTCTTACGACGGCGCGAATTGCCGCGTTCATACCGGGAGCATCTCCGCCGCTCGTCAAAACTGCCAGATTTCTCATGAACCTCCCTTTTTAGCCAATCTGTCCAAGAATCTCAGCGGCATCGTCCCGTGGGCAGTGATTTGGATCACAAGGCGCACGGAAGGCATCGTGCGAGTTTGCAGACGAGCCGCGGATGCAGAATGCCGGTCACTTTATGCTTTGATGCGCTGGCTTGGCCACTCTGCGCGGCGGCGGTTGAGAAAGGCTTGTACTCCTTCTTTGAAGTCCTCAGTCGAGCGCTGCTGTGCGTTGGCGTCGATGGCGTCGGCGAGTTCCTCATCGAGTCGGCGGGCGGCGTGTTTGGCGAGCAACTTCTTCACGGATTGCATGGCCTGCGGGCTGTTGAGCAGCAGCGACTGGGCCAGGGCGCGGGCGGTCTTCATCAGTTCATCGGCGGTGACGATCTGGGTGACGAGGCCGAGCTGGAGAGCCTCCTGCGCTTTGATCAGGCGGCCAGTGAGCAGGAGGTCGCGGGTGTGTTTTTCTCCAATCTGGCGCAGGAGGAATGAGGCGACAATCGCCGGCACAAAGCCGACGCGCACCTCGGTGTAACCGAACTTGGACTCAGGCGTGGCGAGGGTGAAGTCGGCAATGGTGGCCAGGCCCATGCCCGCGGCGATGGCCGGGCCGTTGACAGCGGCGATGACGGGCTTGGGGAATTCGTAAAGGGTGCGCAGGACGCGGGCCATGTTCTCCGAGTCACGGCGGCTTTCCTCCGGCGTGCTCGCCGTCATGGTTTCCAGATGGTCCATGTCCAGGCCGGAGCAGAAGGCCGGTCCTGCGCCGGTCAGGATGACCACGCCGCACTCGCAACTTTCCGCCTCATGCAGGGCCACGGTCAGCTCCTGAATCAGTTCGGGACTGAGGGCATTGCGCTTGTCGGGACGGTTGAGAGTCAGAGTTCTGACGCTATTGGCGGACTCGGCCAGGATGTGGTTGAAGCGGGTCATGGATGCCTCTCTTTTCCGCGGCTGCGTGCAGGCTGGCGGGTATGCCGGCGGAGCCTATCGTAGCGCAACACCGGGCCGCGATGCTCGTGACGAAGGGCACGCGCCTGCTCCACGGCGCGCGTACATGGACTTACAATCCCAGTTCACCGGCCCGCCTTTTCATGGCTTCCAGGCAGAAACCAATGTGCATGTCGAGGTCGACGCCAAGCTCCGCCGCGCCCAGGATGACGTCTTCGCGATTCACTCCGCGGGCGAAGGCTTTGTCCTTCATTTTTCTGCGCACACCGGCTACCTCCACCTCCGCGATGGCGCGGGTGGGTTTGACCAGAGCACATGCTGTGAGGAAGCCGGCGAGTTCATCGCAGGCGAAGAGCGATTTATCAAGATGCGTGACCCGCGGCACGCCGGAGTATTGCGCGTGGCCCAGGATGGCGGTACGCAGCTCGACCGGCCAGCCGAGACGCTCCAACTCGCGTACCCCGACGTACGGATGCTCCTCGGGCGTCGGGTGACGCTCGTAGTCGAAGTCGTGGAGCAGGGCGGTGGTGGTGTAAAGGTTGACGAAGGCAGAGCGTTCATCGCCGGCGAGGCCGAGCCGACCGGCTTCAGCTTCGCCCATGGCAGTGACACAGGCCTCGACGGCAAGCGCATGCTTGCGCAGGCTCTCGCTCCGGGTCCACTCGCAGAGTAGTTTCCAGGCTTGTTCGCGCCCGTATTTTGCCTCTCCGTTTGCGCTTTGGGTCATGCGAAGGAACCTCCCTGTTGCTTCATTTGGTTCGTGAATTTTAGGGTTTTCCGGGGTATGATGGGGAAGACTTTGGGTTGACCCTAAGTTCGTACTTGACAATTATGGTTCATCCCCATCAAAGTAGCACATATCGTGGTGCAAAAAGCATCCCGGAGGCCCTGCTCTGGCACTCCGCACACAGACTATGGCCACTACCCTGGTAAGCGTTGAAATGCGCGAGGTAGTTCGCTGCGATTTCTGCAGCCTGGTGCAATACAGAACACGGGACTCCCTGTGCAGGAAGTGCCGTAGGCCCCTGGACATCGAGGAGCCAGCCCCCTTAACCCCACAATTGGTGAAGTCGCCTTGCGTCGTCTCGTCCGATGAAGCGGGGCTGCAGGTGGCCGCGCAGGTGCGGGAGATTCGCCGCGCCCGCCACATGAGCCAGCGCCAGCTTGCCAGCCGCATGCAGGTGCCGCGGACCTACATCTCCAAAATCGAGAATGGCAAGGCCATTCCGACGCTGGGCTCGCTGGAGCGGCTGGCCAGCGCGCTGGAGGTGGGCGTGAATCAGCTGGTGCGGGACTCACGCAGCCGCCGTGACGAAGAGGTGGCAGAGATACTCGCGGATCCGTTTCTGGCGGAGATTGCGGCTTTGCTGCCGCACCTGGACTCTCTGCACCGGACGCTGGTGTATGGAGCGGTGCGGGACGCGGGGACGGGCCGCCGGCGCACAGCTTAATCGAGGATTTCGCCATGTGCGGCGGGCGCGCTTGTTGTGGCCCTGCGCGCCTGTACGTTACTCGCCTGCCCTGTGGGCCGAGAAGCCTTTGCGCGTAATGGGCGCTTGTGCTAGGTTCGATGGTGCCGGAAGTAGTGCGTCTGCGGCAGGTGATTGCGCGTCACGACGCGGACAAGCGCCGCAGAAATCAGGGGCTCATAGGCCGTGCTTGAGTCCCGCTTGTCTCCCGTGCAGCAGCAGGGCGACCTAGAAGACGTCGAAAGGCCAACCTTTGTATCCATTGGGCACGCCGCGGGTTCATGAGCTCTCTCCGGAGGAGCTTTCTGTCTACGCGATGCTCAAGCAGGAATGCCTTCCCGAGCATGTGGCCATCATCATGGACGGCAACGGTCGTTGGGCAGGCAAGCGGTCACTGAAGCGCTTCCTCGGCCACCAGCAGGGCGCAAAGAGCGTGCAGCTGGTCACGGAGACGGCATCACGTATCGGCCTGCCCTGGCTTACGCTCTATGCGTTTTCGCTGGAAAACAATCTGCGGCGCCCGCGCGCGGAAGTCAATTTCCTGATGCGGCTGCTGAAGAGCTACCTGGAAAGCAACGTGCAGCGCATGATGGACAACAATGTCCGCATTCGCTACATCGGCCGGACCCACGAGTTGCCCGCAGAGGTGCAGGACAAGATGCACTGGGCTGAGGAGACCACGGCCCGCAACACCGGCACCACGCTGACCCTGGCTCTGAACTATGGGGGTCGCTCTGAGATGGTGGATGCCTTTCGCGGCCTGGCTGCCGAGATGCAGCGGAAACATATGGCTCCGGACCGCATTACCGAAGAGGACATTCACCGGCACCTTTATACGGCGCATATGCCGGACCCGGACCTGCTGATTCGCACCTCAGGCGAGATGCGCATTTCAAACTATCTGCTGTGGCAGATTGCCTACGCAGAGATTTACGTGACCGACCGCCTTTGGCCGGATTTTCGGGGTATCCATCTGCTGGAGGCCATTGCCGATTTCCAGCGGCGGGAGCGCCGCTTCGGCGGTATTGGCGAGGGCAGCGGCGAAGTGGAAGAAGATCCGGAACGGATCAAGCTCGCGGCGGGGTGAAGAGCAGGTCTTATTTGGCCTGGGATGTCCCAGCTTTTCGGCTTGCCCTAAGTCTATGATTTGGAACGATGGTTACGGCAGCTTCCTGTGACCTCAGGGTTCCTGCACCGACACTCACCTGCCTGGCGGTGTATTCTCATCCCTGGATGAAACGTGTACTTACCGCTCTGATTCTGGCGCCGGCGGTGCTGGCGCTTGTCTTTTTTGGCCCCAAGTGGCTGATTGTATTGGCCGCCGCCGCCGTGTCCCTGCTGGCGGGCTGGGAGTTTCTAGGTCTGGCCGAACAGTGTGGGGCGCGACCGCCTCGGGTGGCGGCTATGGTGGCTCTGGGAGTGCTCTTCGCGGGCAATTTTGAGTGGCCGGACCAGACGCAGGTCCTCCTTGGAGGCCTGGGTCTCGGACTCCTCGTTTACTGCACCTTCCGCTCGCCGGTCAAGCGGGTTCTGCTGGATGCCGCCACGGCGGTTTTTGCCTTGGTTTACACGGGGCTGACCCTGCTGGCGCTGCCCGCTCTGCGGGAGCAGGCGAATGGGTCTTCGCTGGTGATTTTTCTGCTCTGCGTTGTGTGGGCGGGGGATATTCTGGCCCTTTATGCGGGACGAATGTGGGGCCGGCACAAACTGGCGCCCGCGCTGAGCCCCAACAAGACCTGGGAGGGCGCGGCGGGTTCATTGCTGGGCAGCGTGGCTGTCGCGGGCCTGCTGCTGGAACTGGGCAACCTGTTGGCCCAGTGGAACTTTTCCAGGCTCTCATTTGCGGATGATGCGTGGTGGTACTGGCTTCTGCTGGCAGCGGTGGTCAACGTAGCCGCGCAGGTGGGCGATCTGGCGGAATCTGCGCTGAAGCGCTCGGCGGGCGTGAAGGATTCTGGAAGACTGTTGCCGGGCCATGGGGGCATGTTGGACCGGATCGACGCGTTGCTGCTGGCGGCTCCGGTGCTGTGGTACGCTCAGGTTATTCACTAGTCCATGTTCCGGCAGCCGCAGGGCGCGGCTTCCGGCTCCCAACTACATGCAGCACAGGACTTTGCGCCAGCCTTGAAACGCCTTGCCATCCTCGGTTCCACCGGCTCGATCGGCCAGAGCACTCTTTCCATTGTGGACCAGTTTCCGGAACGTTACTCCGTAGCCTCACTGGCTGCGGGGCGCAATGTGGATGAGGCCTGTAGGCAGGCAGTTCGCTGGCGTCCGAAGATGGTGTCGATGGCCAGCGAAGAGCTGGCCGGGCAATTGGCGGGGCGGCTGCGCCAGGCTGGAGTGACGGGCGTGGACGTGGTTCATGGTACGGCCGGGACAGTGGCCTGCTCGACACTGGCGGAGGCGGACTTTGTGGTGTCGGCCATTGTGGGCGTGGCCGGGCTGGAGGCGACGCACGCGGCGATTGTGGCCGGAAAACCGGTGGGTCTGGCCAACAAAGAGTGCATGGTGGCGGCGGGCGAGATTCTGACGGCTGCCGCGCGCGAGCGGAATGTGCCCGTCCTGCCCATTGACAGCGAGCACAATGCAGTTCACCAGTGCATGCGGGTGGGCGCACACGCCGAAGTGAAGACCATCTGGCTGACGGCTTCCGGCGGGCCGTTCCGGCAATATCCGCTGGAGAAGTTCGAGTCGATTACGCCGGAGCAGGCGCTGAAGCACCCCACCTGGGTCATGGGGCGGCGCATCACCATCGATTCGGCGACGATGCTGAACAAGGGACTGGAGATCATTGAGGCTTGCCGTTTGTTTGACGTGCCGCCTGCGCAGGTACGCGTCACGGTGCATCCCCAGTCCACCGTCCACTCGCTCGTGGAGTATGTGGACGGGTCAATCCTGGCGCAGATTTCGGTGACGGACATGCGGGTGCCGATTCTGTATGCTCTGGCGTATCCGGAACGGCCGGCCTCCACGCTGACTTTTGATCTGGCTGCATTGCGTCATCTGGACTTTGAGCAGCCGGATTTTGCGCGTTTCCCGTGCCTTCGCCTGGCGTACGAGGCTGCGGAAAAGGGCGGCGCGCACTGCATCGCTCTCAACGCCGCGGATGAGGTTGCCGTGGAGGCATTCCTCCAAGGTGGAATCCCGTTTATGGGAATCCCGCGTACAATTGAAGCAGTGCTTGCATCCACCCCCGAGGCGCACCCATCTACCATTGCAGAGGTGCTCGCGGCGGACCGGAAGGCGCGTGAGGCGGCTCGGGCGTTGTTGGCCTGAGTTGCAGCGATGCCGGTTGGTCGTTGGGTGCGGGTCTGAGGGTTACACATCACTTTATGCATGATTTTCTGGTTTCCTCCGTCGCCTTCATCGTCCTGATCGGGATCATGGTGGTGGTTCATGAGTTTGGCCACTTTGCGGTGGCAAAGCTTTGCGGCGTTCGCGTCGAAGCGTTCTCTGTCGGTTTTGGGCCGCGGCTGTTCGGCATCAAGCGCGGCGACACGGACTACAAGGTCTGCCTGCTGCCCATTGGCGGCTATGTGAAGATGACGGGAGAGAATCCAGGCGATGTCGCGCAGGCGGCAGACGCCCAGGGAGCCACTGGCGCGGTGGCGGACGATCCCGGATCGTTCATGGCCCATCCGCGCTGGCAGCGCATGCTGATTGGCCTGGCTGGGCCGGCGGCCAATTTTGTCCTGGCCTTTGTGGCCATGGCCTTCTACTTCGGCTGGATCAATGAGGTTCCCGCGCACGATGTGAAAACCTCCACGGTGGAGTGGGTGGTGCCCGATTCGGCGGCCGCTCAGGCGGGTATTGTGCCGGGGGACACCCTTGCGCGTTTTGATACGGTCTCGAACCCGACTTGGGATCAGGTCTTTGGGGCGATGTCCATTAACAGCAGCCAGACGGTCCCGGTGACAGTAGACCGGGATGGCCGTGAGGTTGCGCTTTCCATGCATCTTCCGGCTGAAGTAAGCGGTGATGACCTGGCCGGGATGCTTCCGCAATACATGACCGGCCCCATCGGTATCCAGGCGATTTCGCCCGACACGCCCGCTGCCAGGGCCGGCCTCAAGGGCGGCGACGCCATTGTTTCCGTCGATGGCCACCCCTTCCACACAGTCACTTCGTTGCTGGCTTATATGCAGGAGGGCCAGGGCAAGCCGCTTTCGCTGATGGTGCAACGCAACGGCGCGACCATTGGCCCGATCGTGGCCACGCCCGCCAAGCTTGATACGGGTTGGAAGCTGGGCTTCCTCGCTGTGCCGCCGCGGATTCGCAATGCACCCATGCCGCTGGCGGAGGCGATCAGCAAGTCCGGCCAGTTCTGCGCGGACGGCTCGATGCTGATTGTGCAGATGCTGGAACGCATTGTCATGCACAAGGTTCCTGCCAACCAGCTTACCGGGCCGGTGGGTATTGCCCGTATGGCCGGCGACGTGGCCGAGACCAAGGGCTGGTACTCGAAGTTCTATCTGGCCGGCGAAATCAGCTTGAACCTCGGCATCGTGAACCTGATGCCGATTCCGATTCTGGACGGCGGGCTGATTCTGCTGCTGTTGATTGAAAGCGGCCTGCGCCACGACATCAGCATGAACGTCAAGGAGCGCCTCTACCAGGCAGCCTTTGTGGTGCTGGTGATGTCTTTGGTCTTCATCATCTTCAACGACGTGACGAAACTGCCGGTCTTTTCCAGGGTCAAACCCTGAGATCGCGGCGATAAGGAAGACCTTCGGATGCCGGTGAATACGCATCAGGTGCGCGTGCGCTATGCCGAGACCGACCAGATGGGCATTGTTTACTATGCGAACTATCTGGTGTGGTTTGAGCTGGGCCGCGTGGAGCTGTTGCGCTCCCTTGGCCTGGCCTACAGCCAGCTTGAGAAAGAGCACGAGTGCATTCTGCCCGTGGTGGAAGCGACCTGCCGGTACAAGTCACCCGCACGCTACGATGACGAGATTCTGATTGAGACGCGGCCTTCGCTGCTGCGCGGGTCTGTGATCAAGTTTGCCTACCGGATTTTGCGCAAGGCGGTCGATGGCGAGGAGAACGCGCTGCTGGCTGAAGGTGAGACCGTGCACGTGGTGTGCGATGACCAGTTGCGCAAGAAACCTCTTCCCGAGCACTATGCCGAGGCGCTGCGCGCGACGATGGAGTCGTAGCGAATCAGGTTCCTACGGGAGCACGACCGCGAGAGCGATGCCGTCATAGCCTTTGTCGCCGACGGTTTGCAGCACCGTGGCACTGAGGCAGGGATGGGCAGCCATCTGCTCCGCCATGCGGCGGATGCCGATGACATCCGGGTCTTTCGATTTTTCCTGCACAATTGAGCCGTTCCGGACGACATTGTCGACGGCGATGACCGTGCCTGGACGGGAGAGCCGTACCGCCCAGTCCAGATATTCGGCGTTGCTGCGCTTGTCAGCGTCAATAAAAACGAGGTCGAAGGGTCTTGTATCGGGTCCTGCCAGTGTGGGGAGGAGATCGAGAGCGCGGCCGATGCGCAGATCCACGCGATCGAACAGGCCGGCGCGGAGCAGGTTGGCGCGGGCAACCTCTGCGTGCGCAGGGTTGTATTCCAGGGTGACGATGCAACCATCGAGCGGAAGCGCGCGGGCCATCCAGATGGTGCTATAGCCGCCGAGGGTGCCGATTTCCAGGATGCGCCGGGCATGCGTCATCTGGACGAGAATCTGCAGGAATTTCCCTTGCAAAGGGGAGACGTCAATGGCCGGCAGGCCTGCCGCGCTGTTGGCTTCGAGCGTGGCGTGAAGCACTGCGTCTTCCGGCGCGAGCAGGGTAGCGAAGTAGTTATCGACCGCGGTCCATTTCTTGGACCCGGAGCCGCGCGGAGCCATCTACTTCTCTCGAGCGACCACGAAGTCCGGCACCCACAGCAGGGCGCGCTTGAAGTCGGAGTCGGGGAAGTGGGCCAGCGCCAGGCGGGACTGCTCGGCATAGCGGTCTGCCAGCGCCATGGCGTAGGCGACGGAGCCGTTGCGCGCCAGAATCTCCTGAATCTCGCCTCGGCTTACATGCTCAAAGCTGCGGTCGTCGAGCACGCGCTGAATCGACTGGCGGTCCCGCACCGTGCCGTGGTCCAAGGAGTGGATGACGGCGAGCGTGGCCTTGCCCTCGCGCAGGTCGCTGGCGACGGGCTTGCCCAGTACCTGTTCTGTGGCGGTCATGTCGAGCACGTCGTCCACAATCTGGAAGGCAAGACCGACGGCGCGTCCATAGGCGGCCAGGTTCGCTTCCTCGGCTTCAGAGGCGCCGGCGAGCACTGCGCCCAGGCGCATGGAAACCGAGAAGAGGCAGGCGGTCTTGCGGAAGATGAGGTCGTAATACTCCGCCTCGGAAACGGCCTTGCCCAGCTTTTGAATCTGCAGAAGCTCGCCCTCGACCATCTGCTGGGTGAGGCCGATGAGCAGGTCCAGTACGCGGAGGTTCTTCTCTTCCAGAGCGACCTTGAAGCCCTGCATGTAGAGCCAGTCGCCGGCCAGAACGCACTTCTCGTTGCCCCAGGTGGTGTTGGGCGAGGGGCGGCCGCGGCGCGTATCGGCGCCGTCGATGATGTCATCATGGACGAGCGTGGCAGTGTGGAGCATCTCCACCACGGCGCCGAGGCGAATGGCGCCGGCGCCGGTGTAACCGAGCAGATGCGAGGCCAGCAGCAGCAGGGAGGGACGAATGCGCTTGCCGCCCCCCTCGCGCAGGTATTCGGCGATTTCTGTAATGGTGCTGACGCTGGAGGCGGCGTCGCGGCCCAACTCCTGCTCGACCGCCACGAGGTCTTCTCGCAGCAGATCGAAAACTTCTCTCGCCGTCGCTATCGCCAAGGTACTCAAGGTGTGTCTGTTCTCACTTTTTCCGGGTCGTTCTCGTCAGCCATTTTCGGATGACGCCTGTTGGATGCTCCGGCAGCGTGCCGGCATCCCTCTAGTTGGTACGGTAGTTCGTGAACTGCAAATCCACGCCTAAATCTTTGGCCCGAAGCAAAGCGATAATTGCCTGGAGTTCGTCGCGGTCCTTGCTGGATACTCTCACAGTATCGCCTTGAATGCTGGCTTGCGCCTTCTTTTTTGAATCTTTGACCATACGGACAATCTCCTTCGCCTTTTCCGTCGGGATGCCCTGTTGGAGGGTGATCTTCTGGCGGACGCTCTGCCCGGTGGCCGGCTCCATCTTGCCATAGGTCAGGTTTTTGAGGGAAACGCCGCGCTTGACCAGCTTCTGGCCCAGAATCTCCTTAACCGCCTCCAGTTTGTACTCGTTGGCCGAGGCCAGGTTAATTTCCTTGTCGCCTTCAGCCAGAGTGACCTCAGAATGGGAGTCCTTCAGGTCAAAGCGCTGGCGGATCTCTTTGAGCGCCTGGTCAATGGCGTTGCGGACTTCCTGGATTTCCACCTTGCTTACGATGTCGAATGAATTGTCCTGGGCCATGGCTTCCTGTCCTTGATTTGCCGGTCCTAGCGGCCGGTGCAACTCTATCAGTTTCCCACGTCGGGCGGGAGGTGAAACATCCGGGAGAAGTTTTTCGTGGTGGCTGCGGCGATCTCTTCCGCGGTGATGCCCAGCAGGTCTGCCAGCGTCTGGGCGGTCCGGGTGACAAATGCGGGCTCGTTGCGCTTGCCGCGGTCAGGCGCGGGGGCCAGCCAGGGGGCGTCGGTTTCAACGAGGACGCCGTCCAGAGGTATCTTTGCAGCCACGTCTCGCAGGGGCTGAGCTTTGGGATAAGTCAGGTTGCCGGCGAAGGAAACTAGAAAGCCCATGTCGAGCGAGCGGCGGGCCTGCTCCCAACCGCTGCCAAAGCAGTGCATGATGCCACCGAGGCCGGTGTGCCGCCAGTAGGTGTCGAGGGTGAGGAACAAGTGGTCCCATGCATCTGTCGCGCCATCCCTGGGGCGGCAGTGGATGAGGATAGGCCGCTTGCGGGCGGCGGCAATCTCAAGTTGACGAACCAGTCCAGTCCGCTGCACATCGTGGGGCGCGCCGTCGTGGTAATAGTCGAGTCCGATCTCGCCGCAGGCGATGACCTCGGGTTCGGCCAGCAGGGTATCGAGACGGGCGAGGACGGCGTCGTTGATTTCGGGCGTGTTGTGCGGGTAAACGCCCGCGCTGGCGTAGAGGCGCGGCATGTTGGGCTGGCCGTTGAACTGGCGGCAGATGTCGAGCGCCTGATGCATCTGCGCTGGCCCCTCGCCGATGCCGATAGCGAGCACCGCGCCCACGCCGGCATTGTGCGCGCGGCGGAGCATGGCATCCCGGTCGTCGGCATAGCGCGCGCTGTCGAGATGGGCGTGGGAATCGATGAGCAAATGCGAATCTCCGGTATGCACCTGGCAAGGGGTCCTGCCGTGTGCAGACGAACGGGCAGCGCGGCTACTTGAGCCGCGCGCCAAGCGGGACATCCTCGAGGAAGCCGGCCAGAACGGGTGCGCCGTCGGGTGGTAGCGAGGCGGCGAGCAACATGCCGTTCGACTCCAGGCCGCGCATCTTGCGCGGGGCGAGGTTAGCGACGATGACGATCTTGCGGCCGATGAGCTTCTCGGGTTCATAGTACTGCGCGATGCCGGCAAGAATCTGACGCTTTTCATAGCCCAGATCGACTTCAAGGCGCAGGAGCTTGTCAGCTTTGGGAATGCGCTCGGCGACGAGGATCTGAGCTACGCGCAGCTCGACCTTGGCGAAGTCGTCGATGGTAATCACCTGCGGTGAGGCTGACTGCGGCTCTACCGCGGCGGGTTGCGCGGGCGCTTCGCCCGGTGCCGGTGCTGAAGCAGCAGCGGCGGCTGATGCAGATGCAAACGCGGTGGGCGCTGCGGATGAGGGTGCGGATTCCGGTGCGGGCGTGGGCTTGGTCTCTTCCATCGGTTTCTTCTCTGCCTTCTTCTTTGGTTCCTGTGCGGGGGCGGGTTCCGCGAAGCGCTGTACTTTGGACTCTGGTGGCTCGGCAGCCGCTACGCCTCCAGCGGCTTCGATGACGGATTTGTTGTTCTGTTCTTCCATCGCAACCATGCGTTCGATGGCGTCCTTTTCCGCGCGGGGAAAGAGCGGCGCGGGAGCCTCAAAGATTGTGCCGGGCTTGAGTCCGCCCCATGCGAGATGGGTGAGGAAGGATTGCTTTGCTGCGTCGGCGATCTCGCCCTGGCCAAGCTGACGCCAGACTTTCGCGGCGGCGTCAGGCAGGACGGGATAAACGAGCGCGGTGATGATGCGGATAGATTCAGCGGCCGAAGCGAGGACGCGGGCCTGCAGCGCGGCGTGGTCGGCGTCGCTGCGGTCGGCGGGCTTCTTCCAGGGCGCGCTAGCGGTGAGATAGCCGTCGGTTTCGGCGACGAGGCTCCAGAGCGATTTCAGCGCATCGGAGAAGTTCAGGTTGTCGAACTGAGGGGCGAACTCGGCAAGGGTTCGCTGTGCGCTTTCGTGCAGTGCGGTTTCCGTGCGTGTTTCTGCGCCCGCCTCGGGCACCACGCCGCCGAAGTACTTATGCACCATGTTGACGACGCGGCTGACCAGGTTGCCGTAGCCGTTGGCGAGGTCTCCGTTGTAGCGCTGGACCAGGGCATCGAAGCTGAAGTTGCCATCCTGGCCGAAGGGGATTTCGCGCAGCAGGAAGTAGCGCAGAGCGTCAGAGCCGAGAACGGCGTGGACCGTTTCCGCACGGACAATGTTGCCGCGCGACTTCGACATCTTGCCCTGATCAAAGAGGAGCCAGCCGTTGGCGTGAACGGAGCGCGGTGGCTCGATGCCGGCAGCCATCAGGAACGCCGGCCAGTAGACGCAGTGGAAGCGGCTGATCTCTTTGCCGATCAGGTGCATGTCCGCTGGCCAGAATTTGGCGAAGCGCGCCTGGTCCGCCGCATCGCCGGAGCCGTAGCCGAGGGCCGTGATGTAGTTGGCGAGGGCGTCGAGCCAGACGTAGATGACGTGTTTCTCATCCCCCGGCACAGGAATGCCCCAGGAGAAGCTGGTGCGGCTGACCGACAGGTCCTTGAGCCCGCCACGCACAAACGAGATCACCTCGCGGCGCGTGGATTCGGGGCCCATGAAGCTGGGGTTGGCCTCATAAAACTCGAGCAGCTTGCGCTCAAAGGCCGAGAGCTTGAAGAAGTAGTTTTCCTCGCTCACGGTTTCCGTGATGCGCCCGCAGTCGGGGCACGGCGTGCCGGGAGGGCCATCGACGTAAAGCTCGTCGAAGACGCAGTATTGGCCGGTGTAGGAGCCCTTGTAGATGAAGCCGCGCTCGCGGAGGGTGGCGAAGAGATGCTGCACGCCGCGCTTGTGGCGCTCTTCAGTGGTGCGGATAAAGTCGTCGTAGGTGAGGCCGAGTTGGTCCCAGAGCGAGCGGAACTGGCCGGAGATGGCGGCGGCAAACTCCTGCGGCGTGCGGCCGGCCAGCCTGGCGGAGCGCTCGATCTTCTGCCCGTGCTCATCGGTGCCGGTGAGGAACCAGGTCTCAATGCCCAGCGCGCGCTTGCGCCGCGCAATGGCGTCACAGGCGATGGTCGAGTATGCATGCCCAAGGTGCGGCCGCGCGTTCACGTAGTAGATAGGCGTGGTCAGGTAGAAGCGGGCTGGGCTGGATGGGTTCGTCATGGATGGGGTGCGGCCTTCCATTCCCGTCCAAGATGCAAGCACCAGGTCAGGAGGCAATCTTCTCTTCATTTTACGGTATCGCATGGAACCGAATCGAAGAAAGTCAGCCCTGCCGCAGGTGGTAGAATCGCCCTTGAAAATCAAGTATTTCTGAGGCATTGCTGACGTGTATCTGGAATTGAAGAAGCGGCTGGAAGTGCGTCTCCGCGACGTGCTCAAGGCCAGCTATGACCTTTCGCTGGAGAGCATTCCTGTGGAGACTCCGCCGGAGCTCGAGTTTGGCGAACTGGCCACGCCGGTGGCCTTTGAACTGGCGCGCAAGCTGCGCAAGGCACCGAGGGTGATTGCGCAGGAGATTGCGGCGGCGCTTGGCCCGCTCGATGGTTTTGTGTCCTTTGAGGTGGCAGGAGCGGGGTATATCAACGCGCGGCTGGACCGGAACGGTGGGGTTCGCATGGTTGCCGGCGGGGAGAGCCTGGCGACGGCTGCCGGCGTAGTGCATGCGCTGGTCGAGCACACCAGCATCAATCCCAACAAGGCCGCGCACATCGGCCATCTGCGCAATGCGATTCTCGGCGACACGTTTGTGCGCCTGCTGCGCGCAGCCGGGCAAAAGGTGGATGTGCAGAACTACATCGACAACACCGGCGTGCAGGTGGCGGATGTGGTGGTGGGGTTTCTTCATGTGGAGGGCAAGTCTGCAGCCGATGTACGCGCGCTGCTCGATGATCTGAAGCGCAAGGGCGAGCGCATCGATTACTTCTGCTGGGATCTGTATGCGAAGACTTCACAGTGGTATACGAACGGGACGGACGCGGAGAACGAAGCCCGCAAGAAGCTCCGATATAGGACCCTGCACGAGCTTGAACAGGGCAATCATGAAACAGCAGAGATAGCCGAGCTGATCTCGACCGCCGTCTTGCGACGGCATCTGGAGACCATGGTGCGGCTGGGGATTGAATACGACTTTCTGCCGCGCGAGAGCGAGATTCTGCACCTCGATTTCTGGGCTCTGGCCTTCGCACAACTAAAGCAGACCGGCGTGCTGTACTTTGAAAACGAGGGCAAGAACAAGGGCTGCTGGGTGATGACGCGGCCCGGCGCAGAGACTGCAGACGGCGAGACGGACGAAGACGCGAAGGTGATTGTGCGGTCCAACGGCACGGTGACCTATGTTGGCAAGGATATTGCCTATCACTTGTGGAAGTTCGGGTTGCTGGGCAAGGACTTCGGCTATAAGCCGTTCTTCACGTATCCGAGCCACGTGTGCTGGATTTCAAGTGAAAAGGGCGAGGAGCCGCATCCGCACTTTGGCGGGGCGCAGGCGATCTACAACGTCATCGACTCCCGGCAGAGCGACCCGCAGGCCAACGTGATTCAGGCTCTGCGGGGGATGGGCCATGCGGAGCAGGCCGACCGCTACACGCACTTCAGCTATGAGATGGTGGCGCTGACGCCGCGCTGCGCGGAGGAGCTGGGCTATGAGGTCGCCGAGGAAGATCGTGGGCGGCCGTACATTGAGGTGAGCGGGCGCAAGGGCTTTGGCGTGAAGGCGGACGACCTGATTGACAAGCTGATTGGCGCGACGCGTGCGGAAGTGGATGCGCGGCAGACGGGCCGCGATGAGGCGGAGCGCCAGAGGATCGCCGAGCAGATCGCGATTGGCGCGCTGCGCTACTTCATGCTGAAGTTTACGCGCAATTCAGTGATCGCGTTTGACTTCAAGGACGCGCTGAGTTTCGAGGGCGAGACGGGGCCGTACATCCAGTACGCCGTGGTGCGCGCGCGGAACATCTTTCGCAAAGCGGGACTGACGCCGGATGGCGTTCTGCGCGATTTTTCCGGGACGGATGCGGGCGGCTATCTTGCAGCCGAGGGCTGCGAAGACATCTGGGCATTGTGGCTGCGGGCCGGTCGGCGCACCTTGGTACTGGAACAGTGCATTGCGACCGCAGAGCCGGCCTATCTGGCCAAGCACGCCTTTCAGCTCGCGCAGGAGTTCAACAACTTCTACCACAAGCACCATATTCTCACCGAGGAAGACCCGGCGCGGAAGATCCTGCTGCTGGCCACCGCGGCTGTCGCGCTGCGAGAGCTTGTGGCGGTGCTCGCATGGCTGGGCATCGAAAGCCCGGAGGCGATGTAGCCGGCGGCTGGAGCTGGCTTTGTGGTGGCTGTGGCCGGAAACATGATGCTGATGCCGGGCCTGCCTCGCACGCCGCGGGCTCTCTCCATTGACGTGGACGATGAGGGAAACATCACCTGTGTCTGAGGGGCAGAGAGGGATGACAACCGGTCGTGTCGTCATCCCTCCAGCTTGACCCTAATAGCTTCGCACCCACTCCAGAATAGAGCGCACGGCGATACCGCTGGGCCCCTTGGCGATGTAAGGGCGCGAATCCTCAACCCAGGCCATGCCGGCGATGTCGAGGTGTATCCACGGCGTGTCTTCTGCAAAGACACGCAGGAACTCCGCTGCGGTGATGGCGCCGCCCCAGCGCCCGCCGGTGTTTTTGATGTCGCCGATGTCGGACTTGATCAGCTCGGCATATTCATCGCCGACAGGTAACCGCCAGAACTTTTCGCCGGAGTTAGCGAGGGCCGCGTCGAACTTCTCGTAGATAGCGTCGTCATTGGAGAAGACCCCGGCGTTGATCATGCCGAGCGCGACGACGCAGGCGCCGGTGAGGGTGGCAGCGTCAATCAGGTGAGTTGCACCTAGCTGCCGGGCGTAGGTAAGCCCGTCGGCCAGCACCAGGCGGCCTTCGGCGTCGGTGTTGATGATCTCGATTGTCTTGCCGGGCTTGCCGGCCTCGAGCGGCATGGCCGTCTGCACATCGCCGGGCTTTTGCGCTTTGCCGTCGGGCATATTCTCAGCCGCGCAGACGATGCCGATGACGCGTACTCTGGGCTTGAGCAGGGCAATGGCGCGCATAGCGCCGATCATGGCTGCGCCGCCGGCCATGTCGTACTTCATCAACTCCATTTTTTCGGCAGGCTTGATGGAGATGCCGCCGGTGTCAAACGTAATGCCTTTGCCTACCAGGCCGAGCACGGGGCCCTCGGTCACGTCCTCGGGCTCGTAGCGCATGACAATCAGCGCAGGAGGCTCAGCGGAGCCTTGCGAGACGCTCCAGAAGGCGCCCATTTTGAGCTCGTGCAGCTTGTCGGTGGAGTAGACAGCGCATTTGAGGCCGACTTCTTCCGCCATGTGGCCTGCGCGCTGGCCCAGCACGGTGGGCGTGAGTTTGTTGCCGGGCTCGTTGACCAGGGCGCGGGCAAAGTTCTGGCTCTCTCCGATGATGACGCCCTCATCGAACTGGGCCTGGACGGCTGTCTGGTCGACCGCGGCCGGCGCGGCAACAGTGAGGGACTTGATGCTTTGATCCTTGCGATCGCTGCGGTAGGTGTCCGGGTCGAAGTCGCCGATGAAGGCTCCCTCCACGGCGGCGCGGGCGCAGGCGTTGAAGGGCTGAACGACGGACTCGGGGAGGGCGAAGGCCAGCTCGCGAATGCTGCGTGGCTTGGCGTACCGGACGGCGGTGCCGGCAGCATCGCGTACTTTGTGGATGTTGACTTTGGCCTGCTTGCCCAGGCCCACGATGAGCAGGCGTTTGGCCTTGAGCCCGGCGGGTGCGTGGAGCAGCACAGTCTCGTTGACGCCGGCCTTGTATTCGCCGCTGCCGAGAACCTGTGCAGCTGCAGATATAACGGCTTCATCGTCGGTCAAAAGTACCGGTGCCGGTTTGGCGTCGGGGCCTGTGGAGGTTTGACTGTCGACCGCCAGAACCGCCAGCAGCTCGGCTTCGACTTGGGCAAGGTTCACAAAAGTTAGTTGAGTCCGCATGCCCTTTATTATTCCACTACAGGGTTAGGTGCTGAAGGGAAGATTCCGGGCCGCACGTGCCCACAGTAACAGGGATCAAGACGTGACGAATATTTGCGTCCGTCTCGTTACCAATCAGTATCTGACGGCTATTCGCCTTCGGATGCGACATGATAGGGTTTAGGTCCATTGAGGAGTCCTGATGGGTTTGTCGGGCAAAGTCCAAACAAGTTCTAGGTTCTACTATTTACTTTTCTTCTTGTCCGGCTTTCCGGCGCTTCTTTACCAGATTGTCTGGCAGCGTGCTTTATTCACACTGTATGGAGTCAACATTGAATCGGTAACCATTATTGTTACTGTGTTCATGCTCGGCCTGGGGATTGGGAGTCTGGCAGGAGGCTGGCTGTCTTCGCGCTCCGGGATACGCCTGCTTCTTGCATTTGGTGTGATCGAGTTTTCGGTGGGCACTTTTGGTGCTGTCTCGCTTTGGATATTTCATCGCATTGGAGCATTGACCGCCGGGGCCTCCACCAGCACGACCGGCTTGCTCGCATTCGGTCTACTGCTTGTGCCAACGATGCTCATGGGAAGCACTCTGCCTTTGTTGGTGGAGTATTTCGTGCGCCGCACAGGAAACGTCGGAGAGTCGGTCGGCCTTCTTTATTCGGTCAACACACTTGGTTCGGGAGCAGCGTGTCTTGCCGCAGCGCTTGTGCTGATGCGGGTGCTCGGCGAGTCTGGTACGGTTCGACTTGCTTGTTTCTTCAACCTGTTTGTCGGGGTTACGGCACTGGTTCTCGATGCGAAATTTGCGACGCCGTCCCCAACAAAGCAGGAAGCCCAAGTACCCGCAGAACCGGCAGTGCGGCAGGAGGTCATTCCATTCCGGGTCGGAATGCTTCTTGCCGGCGTCACCGGATTTATCGCGCTGGCTTACGAGATCGTCTGGTTCCGCCTGTACACCTTTGTTTCTGGCGGGACCGCTCCATGCTTTGCCGAATTACTAGCCTTCTATCTCTTTGGAATTGCCTATGGTTCGCTTGCGGTACGCGATGCCTGTTTGAAGAAGCTGGGCAACGATGTCAGGGGCACGCTAAGGGCAGGCGCGACAGTTGTCATGCTTGGCACGATCGCATCCTTCCTTCTCGGACCAGCTCTGGCGATCTGGGTGGGTTACCTCAGCTACAACGTCAGCTATGTACTCGTGTTCATCGCAGCGGCGCTGCTGGGATCGGCGTTTCCCTTGCTTTCTCATGCTTCGATCGATCCGCTGCACGGGTCAGGCAAACATCTCAGCCTGCTCTACGCAAGCAATATTGTTGGATCGACACTCGGCAGCTTTGTGGTGGGCTTTTGGATTCTCGATCATTGGTCCACGCGGGCCACGTCCCTGCTCTTGCTGGCGCTGGGCCTTTTGGTCGCGTTTATTCTTTCAATCCTCGCCCAGGCCAGGGCTCCAAAATTTCTTTTTGTTGCCGGCGCCGTTGTCTGCTTAGTTCTCGCTTTGAACTCGGGCCCGCTGTTCTCGAACATGTATGAACGACTTCTATTCAAATCGCACTACAAACCCGCCATGCGATTCTCCGACTTGGTGGAGAATCGAAACGGCGTGATTGCCGTATTTCCTTCGACTGCCGGCTACGGCTACCCGACCCAGATTGTTTTTAGCGGCGGTGTTTACGACGGGCGCTTCAATACGGACATAATGCGCGATTCAAACGGGATATTTCGTGCCTTTGCAATCTGCGGTCTTGACCCGAAACCGAAGAAGGTTCTTATCATTGGCCTGGCCTCTGGTTCGTGGGCGCAGGTTGTTGCCAGCGATTCGACAGTTGAGGACGTCACGGTCGTTGAAATCAATCCCGGATACCTGCCATTGATTCGGCAATATCCCGATGTAGAAAGTCTGCTTCGCAATCCCAAGGCGCATATTTTCATCGACGATGGCCGGCGTTGGCTGCTGGCCCACCCGGAAAGCCGTTACGATTTCATTCTGATGAATACGACGTGGAACTGGCGCGCAAACACTTCCAATCTTTTATCGACGGAGTTCATGGGCTTGCTTCGTGAGCATCTGAATACGGGCGGAATTGCGTACTACAACACCACATGGAGCAGGGAAGTGCTCGCAACAGGCGTTGCAGCATTTCCGTACGCGCTGCGTATTCATAACTTTCTGGCCGTGAGCGACAGTCCACTCGCGCTGGATAAAGGCACATGGAGAACTGCGCTGACCCACTATCGAATCGACGGGCGCCCCGTCTTCGATCTCGCAAATTCAATGCAAAAGGCCCGGCTTGAGGAGGTCTTGCAACTGGCGGATCAGTTGGATGTTCCCAATGGCCTGCTGGAGTCGCGAAACAGCCTGCTGAAGCGGCTGAAAGGTGCAAGACTGGTCACGGACGACAACATGGGGACAGAATGGCTGCAGCCTTAAAGTGCAGTGAGCCATAGGACTGGCCCCGCCCGTCGGCAAAGGATTCACGTTCCTCCAAAGTTGGGGTGTTTCCTGTCAATTCGGCGTTGCGGATCTCGACCCTAGCGCCCCATGCGGTGTTTGCTGGCGTTTACGGCTGCGCGAGCTTCCCGGTCCGCCTCGCGGCGGCGTTCAGTTTCGCGCTTGTCCCAATCCTGTTTGCCCTTGGCTACGGCCAGTTCACATTTTACGCGGCCGTTACGAAAGTAGAGCCGGGTAGGGATGAGCGTGTGGCCTTTGATCTGCGTCTTGGATTGTAGCCGCCGGACTTCGTCCCGATGCAGCAGCAGTTTGCGTGTCCGGGTTTCGTCGTGATTGGCAAGGTTGCCATGGGAGTAGTGGCCGATATGCAGATTGAGGAGAAACGCCTCACCGTCCTTGATGAGGCCATAGGAATCTTTCAGGTTGGCTTTGCCTTCGCGAATCGACTTGACTTCAGTCCCTCGCAGGGCTACGCCTGCCTCGACCTTTTCGATCAGAAAGTAATTGTGGCTGGCGGTGCGGTTCTGCGCGGCGTCGCGCTCGCCGGCGGCTACGGGGTCGCGCGGCCGGGCTGGTTTTTGCGCCCCGGTACTGCTGGGCTGCGTGATGACGTGGCTGGTCTGGCGGGCCATAGGGGCAAACCTGTGCATCTTCATCCTAGCATTGGCGCAAAAGACGCACGGGCAACAGCGGGGCTTTGCTAGAATGAGGCGTCACTCTGCGGAATTCAATTTGAAAGCAGATTGCGTCAGTCACTGCGATGCGGACGACCCGATTTTCGCGGGCCGTTGCGGCGATGAGGCTGTACCGGCAACCACTCATGGGAGATAGATGAAGCAGCGCTGTGCGACAAGCTTGGCGGTGAACAGGCCCTTTTTCTGGATGGCAGCCCTGGTCCTTCTCCTGGGTGGAGGGCCAATCTGCGTGCCTATCCATGCCGATTCGGCAACCGCCTTCTACAAACAAGGTCAGGCGGCCGAGTCCCGCGAGGACTTTGACGCCGCTTACCAGGACTACCAGAAGGCCTGGACGATGGCGCCCAAGGACATGCGCTACCGCACCGCTCTCTATCGTGTGCGGCTTTCGGCATCGACGCTGCATGTGACCAACGGGCGCAAGCTGGAGGCCGCCGGGGACGAGCAGGGCGCGCTGGTGGAACTGCTGCGTGCCGCCGAAATTGATCCCGGCAACGAGGCCGCACAGCAGGAGATTGCGAAGATCCGGGCGCGCCACGGCGAACAGGCCGTACAGGGCAACGGGAACGGCGGCGTTCCTGAAACCGCGAGCGAAGAGTCGAGCATCGATTCAATGGCCTCGCCCACGCAATTGAAGCCCATGTCGAGCGAGCCCCTCACACTGCACATGGTGGAGGACTCGAAGATCGTCTATCAGGCGGTCGGCAAGGCGGCAGGCGTTAATGTGCTCTTCGACCCCGACTACACCGGCAAGCGTATCCAGGTGGATCTGAATAGTGTTTCATTGATCGATGCCCTGCGCATTGTGGGGACATTATCAGGTACTTTCTGGCGGCCGGTCACGGCGAATACTATTTTTGTCGCGCAGAACAGCCGCGCCAAGCGGACGGAGCTGGAGGAGCAGGCGGTTCAGACCTTTTACCTGACGAATGCGTGGCAGCAGAATGACCTCAACGACGTGCAGACCGCACTGCGCAACGTGCTGCCGAACGCAAAGGTATACGGCGTGGCGAGCCAGAATGCCATCGTAATGCGTGCGACCCCCGATGAGCTTCTGCTGGCCGAAAAACTCATCAATGATCTGGACAAGGCGCGCCCCGAGGTGGTGGTGGACATCTCGGTGCTGGAGGTGGCCAAGAACTGGGAGCAGAACCTAGGCATTTCCTGGCCGCAGAGTGCGGGCGTGACGCTGCAGCCGCCCACCACAAGCACTTCGACCACAACGACGAATCCTGTGACCGGCGCCACGACCTCAGCGACCCCAACCCTCTATAACCTTGCGCACCTGAATTCGACGGAATTCGCCGTGACGCTGGGAACGGCGACGGCGAATATGCTTCTGACCGACTCGAACACGAAGATCTTGCAGAATCCGCGGATTCGCTGTACCGATGCGCAGAAGGCGACGATGAAGATCGGCTCGCGCATTCCCATTGCGACGGGCTCGTTTCAGTCCGGCGTGGGTGTGGCGGCGGCGATTACGCCGATGGCAGAGACCCAGTTCCAGTACATCGATGTCGGCGTCAATATCGAAATGACGCCGACCGTGCACTACGACCGGGATGTCACGCTGAAGCTGAAGATCGAGGTCAGCTCAGAGAGCGGGAGCACCACGATTGAAGGTGTAACGGAGCCGATCATCGCGCAGAAGACGAGCGATCAGACGATCCGCCTGCGCGAGGGCGAGGCGAGCATCCTGGGCGGCATTCTCAACACGGAGGACCAGCAGAACTGGAATGGTCTACCTGGCCTGAGCTCGATCCCGATCCTCAAATATCTCTTCGGGTCGATGGACCACATCAAGACGGACGATGAGATTGTCTTCCTGCTGGTGCCGCACATCGTGCGCTCGCCCTATCTGACTCCAGTCAACCTGCGCTCGATCGACACGGGCGCAGGCCAGACCATCGAGCTGCGGCATGTTTCCGCCAACGGGGCGGATGCCGCTCAGGCGCCGACGGCATATAGGACTTCAGCCTCTGCAAATGCTGCGTCCAACACGGGAACAGTTCCGGGGGCGACCGCACAGGCTGCCGGGGATGCCGCTCTGCAACAGTTGCGGACTGCTGCAGAGCCTACGCCGCCTGCTGCGCTTGCACCAACGCCCACCACTGCGCCTGCGGCCGGTCCATCGCCGACCCAGGGCGAGCCGTTGCGCCTTGCTTTTGTGCCTCCCCGGATGCCGGTCGCAAATGGCGCGCAGTTTCAGGTTCCAGTGGTCATCAGCGGGGCCGCCGACATCGCTTCAGTGCCATTGCAGATCCAATACGATGCAACCAAGCTCGCGCTGGTGAATGTGAGCGATGGCGATTTCCTGGGTCGTGATGGCCAGTCGGTTGCCCTGGTGCATCGCGACGACGGTCCGGGCAACCTGACAGTGAATGCCTCGCGCCCGCCGGGAGCGCCGGGAGTCAACGGCGCCGGCGTGGTGTGCGTGCTGAGCTTCCAGGCCAAGGCTCCGGGCGAGTCTGCGCTCACAATTTCTCGTCCTGGCGCTCTGAACACGACATCCAAGCCCGTGCAGGCCCAAGGCGGGCAAGCCACGATTGTGGTGAAGTAGGGCTGCCATGCAACTGCGCGGAAGGCAGATCGGACGAAGGCCCGCTGAAGATGGGCTCACACTGGTCGAGCTGATCGTGACCGTGGCCATCCTGGGCATTCTCGCCGCGGCGGCTGTGCCCGTCGCCCGCTTTCAGGTCAAGCGCGAGAAGGAACGCGAACTGCGGCGCGACCTGTGGGAGATGCGGGACGCCATTGACCACTACAAGGATGCCGCCGATAAGGGGGCTTTCCAGACCAAAGTGGACAGCCAGAACTATCCGCCGGATCTGGAGACTCTGGTAAGCGGCGTGGATGTGCAGGGCAAGAAGGTGAAGTTCCTGCGGCGTATTCCCGTGGATCCGATGACGGGTTCGACCCAATGGGGGCTGCACTCGATGCAGGACGATCCAACGTCGGATTCCTACGGCGGGCAAAGCGTATTCGATGTGTACACAAAGTCCACGGGAATTGCGCTGGACGGGACCAAGTATTCTGACTGGTAGAGGCGGCATGCGCGGAAATCGCAAACAGGATGCGGGTTTTACGCTGATGGAGCTGATGATTGTCATGGCCATCATCAGCGTGCTGGCGACGCTTGCCGTCCCCAGCTTTATCGGCGCCATCAAGTCCGCCAGGGAGGCAGTGCTTAAAGAGGATCTCCATGTGATGCGCGCGGCCATCGATTCCTATACGATGGATAAGCAAAAGGCGCCGCAGACCCTTGACGATCTGACGCAGGAGGGCTATCTGCGGAGCATCCCCGAGGATCCGATGACCAAGAGCGCCGACACCTGGGTGACAGACACCAGCGATGCGCTCCACTCGCTGGACCAGACCGAGCCGGGCATCGACGATGTGCACTCCGGATCGCAAGAGACAGGTTCTGACGGGCAACCCTACTCTGCATGGTAGGCGGGAGGTTTGATGAGGCCTGGTGTGAGTCGTAAGGTTCTGGCGGCGGCTTGTTTCATTTCGTGTTCCCTGTTCCTCCACGCGCAACAGGGCATGTCCATCACCGTCAGGCTGCTGGATGGAAAGACCGGTGTCAAAGTTGACGCATCCAATGTGTTGGTTCAGTTCGACCATCATCAACAGAAGGATGGCAACTGGTCGCATCAGAACGACGACGGCACTGTTCAGGTCAACATTCCGCCAGGCGCCGTGGTCATCTCCGTCCATGCAACCTATGACAATGCGATGGAGTTTTACGTCAATTGCGATGTGGCGAAGCAGAAGAACACTGAAGGCGACACATGGTATCCCCTCTCTGACATACTGAAATCGGGGATCGCAATGCCGAACGACTGCGTGAAGGAAAAGATCGCAGACAAGATCCGGATCGATCCAAAGCAGGGAGAGTTCGTCGTCTATGTTAGACGCCGCGGCTGGCGCGAGCAGGACTGAAGAACAGTTCCTCCAGTCCAAAGGCAAGTCTACCGGGAGAGGCTGGCAGTGACGGCTCCACGACTGAATCTCGCGCCTGCTTTCGGCTTCATGACTGAAGTTGAGCGGACGTACGACGCAATCATTTCCTGCTCAGCGGATGCAGGCGTTTCAGAGGCCGCCACCGGTCCTGGGCTTGGCGGCAGGCTGCTCTACGCAGGAGAGCTGGACGATGCAGGCCGAGCGCTGGTCGTGGCCGGCAACATTGCCGGGGCCGCCACACTGGCCGCGGCATCTGACCCGTCAACGCAGAAGCAGGCTATCCGCGACGGTGTAGTGGACTTCCTGGTGACCGCGCTTGACGAGGCGCTACGCATTCTCAAGAACGAAATCCGCAAAGGCGGGACAGTTGCCGTCTGTGTGGCTGCTCCGCCGGAGGCGGTGGAGAGCGAGATGATCGGGCGCGGTGTGGCGCCGAATCTGCTGCGGGATGCGGTGCTGCGGAACCGCAATTCTTCTGCCCGGGGCGGGGTGTCGGTCAGCTGGCGCGTTGCCACGGCGCTCGCGCAGTGGCTGCCCCGGCTCGACGCGATTGCCGCCGATTGTCTGAGTGGGGAAGCCGCATCGGCGCGCCGCTGGCTGCGGCTGGCGCCACGTTACCTGGGCCGCTTGGCGCATGGCGAGCGTCTCGTTGTTGCCGATGCGGACTTTGCCCGGCGCTTTTTGGAGCGGGTGCGGCATCAGGTCGAAGTTGCGCACATCGCCGTACCCGTTACCGTGCGCGTATGCGACGCAGCGGGATGCGAGGAACACCTGTTTGCCTCTGCGATTCAGCCGGTGGCTGGTTAGCTCTGGTCTGCGCGGACTTTGTCGATGCGGCTCCACAGCTCGCGAACGCCGAAGCCTGTCTTGGCTGAAACAGCCAGAACCGCATCGAGATCCAGAGATGTTTTGATCGCCGCCAGATTGCGGGTGCGCTCGTTGCCACTCAGCCGGTCCGCCTTGGTGGCCACCACCGCAAACTCACGGCCCGCGGCGCGCAGCCAATCCACCAGCAGCCGGTCGCTGGCCTGCGGGGGGATATTTGAGTCGACCAGGCAGATGCAGAGGCCGAGCGTTGCCCGTTCCGCAAGATAGGGCTCGATGAAGGCCGGCCAGCCCGCCGAGATGGATTTCGAAATCTTGGCGTAGCCGTAGCCAGGCAGGTCGGCGAAGATTATTTTCTGCTTCTGGTCTGATCCGAGCAGGGCAAAAAAATTAATTGCGCGTGTACGTCCCGGAGTGGAAGAGACCTTGGCTGCTTTGTCGCCGACGAGCGCATTCAGCAGGCTTGACTTGCCCACGTTGGAGCGGCCGAGGAAGGCAATCTCCGGCACGCCGGCGGGAGGGAACTGAGCCGTCGCCAGGGCCGAGAGCAGGAATTGGGTTGAATAGCGCATGATGAATTGGATGGCGGGCAGTGTTCTACTGCCGCGCGACCTGTCCACCTGCAGACTCCGGTGCAGGCACCGCAGCCAGCACCTCAGACTCACCTGGGATCGATGCGGGCAGCGGTCCTTCGAGCGCCAGCGCCAGCACCTCATCCATCGTGTCCACAAAATGGAGCTTCATCGACTTCTTAATGTTGTCCGGCAGTTCGGCCACATCCTTTTCGTTGGCCTTGGGCAGGATGGTCTCGAAGATACCGGCGCGCAGAGCGGCCAGAAGCTTTTCTTTCAGCCCGCCGATGGGCAGCACCTTGCCGCGCAGCGTAATCTCGCCGGTCATGGCGATGTCGCGGCGCACAGGAATCTTGGCCAGCGCGCTGGCCAGCGCCGTAGCCATGGTGATGCCGGCGGAGGGGCCGTCTTTGGGAATGGCGCCTTCTGGCACGTGCAGGTGAAGGTCCACGTTGCGATAGAACTCGCGGCTGAGGCCAAGCGCCTGCGCCCTGCCGCGGATGTAGCTGAGCGCGGCCTGCGCCGACTCCTGCATCACGTCGCCGAGCTGGCCGGTAATGGTGAGCTTGCCCTTGCCGTCGAGCACCTGAACTTCGGTCGTCAGAATGCTGCCGCCGACTTCAGTCCACGCCAGGCCTGTCACCAGGCCGATCTCGCTCTTCTCGTGCACTTCGGATTCGCGGTAGCGTGAGACGCCGAGGAATTCGGCAATGTTTGCCGCAGTCAGCTCTTCCTTGTGCTTCGCGCCTTTCTTGACCACGCGGCGCGCCACCTTGCGGCACACGTTGCCGAGTTCGCGCTCCAGGTTGCGCACGCCTGCCTCGCGCGTGTAGCTGCGAATGATCTCAAGAATCGCGTCGTCGTGGATGACGATGTTCTTTTCGCTCAGGCCGGTTTGCTGGCGCTGCTTTTTCACCAGATACTGGCGCGCAATTTCCAGCTTCTCCTGCTCGGTGTACCCTTGCAGGCGCAACACCTCCATGCGGTCCTGGAGTGCGGCCGGAATAGTGTGCATCACATTGGCCGTGGCGACGAACAGCACCTGGGAGAGATCGTAGTCCACGTCGAGATAGTGATCCTGAAAAGTTGTGTTCTGCTCGGGGTCCAACACCTCAAGCAGCGCCGATGCCGGGTCACCGCGGAAGTCCGACGCCATCTTGTCTACCTCGTCGAGCAGGAAGACGGGATTCTTGGTGCCGGCGCGCTTCATATGCTGGATGATCTGGCCGGGCAGCGCGCCGATGTATGTACGGCGATGACCGCGAATCTCGGCCTCGTCGCGCACGCCGCCCAGCGAAAGACGAACGAACTTGCGGCCCGTGGCCTTGGCGATCGACATGCCGAGCGAAGTCTTGCCCACGCCCGGAGGCCCGACGAAGCATAGGATGGACCCCTTGGGATTCTTGACTAACTGGCGCACCGCAAGGAACTCAAGAATGCGCTCCTTGATCTTCTCAAGGCCGTAGTGATCCTCGTTCAGCACCTTCTCCGCAAAGTCTATGGAGCGCGTTTCCTTAGAGCGCTTCTTCCACGGCACAGCCAGTAGCCAATCAATGTAATTACGGCTCACGGTAGACTCAGCCGACATGGGTGGCATGGCTTCCAGCTTCTTCAACTCCTGGATAGCCTTGTCGAGCACATCCTTCGGCATGCCCGCTGACTCGATCTTCTTGCGCAGCTCATCGAACTCGCTTTTCTCGCCGCGGCCCAGTTCCTTCTGGATGGCCTTGATCTTTTCGTTGAGGTAGTACTCTTTCTGCGCACGCTCCATCTGGCGCTTCACGCGCGACTGGATGTTGCGGTCAAGATCCAGCTTTTCAATCTCGATATCGAGCACATCCGCGATGCGGGCCAGGCGTGCGGCGGGGTCAAAGATCGCGAGCAGCTCCTGCTTTTCCTCAATGCCAAGCTGCAGGTTGGCCGCAATGGTGTCGGAGAGCTTTGCCGGCTCATCCATGCGCACCGAAGCGATGATGGTCTCGTAGTTGAGTGACTGCTGCAGCTTGACGTACTGCTCGAAGAGCGAGGTGACGCGCTGCATCAGTTGCTCCACCGCCGACGTCATTTCAAAATCTGCCTTGCCGGTGCGGACAGTGGCCACGAAAAAGCCATCGCGGTCGTTGACCTCAACAGACTTGGCACGTTCTACGCCCTCGACCAGCACCTTGATGTTGCCGTCGGGCATCTTGACGCTTTGCACAATGTTGCAGATGGAGCCTACCTGGTAGATGTCCTTGGCGCGGGGCTCGTCGATGGAGGCGTCGTGCTGCGTGGCGAGGAAGATCTTGCGGTCGCCGTTCATTGCTTCCTCAAGAGCGCGCACGCTCGACAGCCGGCCCACGACAAAAGGGGTCATCATGTAGGGGAAGATCACCATGTCCCGGATGGGCATCATGGGCAGCTTGCGGGGCTCGGATTTTTCGCGCGGCGCGGTCATAAGGGTTCCTGATAGGTTAGACTCGCGAATGCCTCCTGCGCTTCAAGGCGATTTTCACAAGTCTTGTTGGGATTGTACAGCGGAATAGTCCGCGGAGAGGTTATTGGGTGAGCGCCATCCGGCCTGTTTTCCAGCGGGGTAGTGCCTTTCCGCAGGCGATAATGGTTGGAATGCCTCTCAAGGAGAATGGAATGTCAGAACCGAAGATCGCTCAAAAAGGCCCGTATCCAGTCGCAGTGGAGGCCGGTAAAAGCTACCACTGGTGTGCATGCGGGCACAGCGCCAACCAGCCTTTCTGCGATGGAAGCCATAAAGGTACCGGCATGACTCCGGTGAAGTTCGAAGCGTCCGAGTCAAAGACAGTTTATCTTTGCGGGTGCAAGCACACCGGAAATCATCCGTTTTGCGACGGGAGTCACGCCAAGCTGTAATCGTCCGCAGGGAAGGGGGCCGGTCTCACCGACGGTCGCGTGAGATCAGCCCGCTTTCTCGAGCAGGCAGAGCGACAGGTCGCGGCGCTCGACCATTTCGCGCGTGATTTCCAGATCGCGGACTCGTTTGTTGCTTGGCAGGTGATACATCAGGTCAAGCATCAACTCTTCCAGGATCATGCGCAGACCACGC
Organism: Acidobacteriota bacterium; assembly: GCA_021805025.1. Lineage (GTDB taxonomy): Bacteria > Acidobacteriota > Terriglobia > Terriglobales > Acidobacteriaceae > Telmatobacter. The sequence continues at coordinate 112,307 of JAJZGF010000001.1, read as the reverse complement.
GCGCCCACCTTGCGCGCCAGTGCCTCACGGGCCACCGCGCCAATAGCATCCTGCGTGAAATGCAGGCGGACATTCTCATATTCGAGCAGTCGCTGGTACTGCTTGAGGATGGCGTTACGGGGCTTGGTGAGAATCTCGATCAGCGCCGCTTCATCCAGTTCGTCGAGGATGCCCATGACAGGCAGACGACCGACGAACTCAGGGATGAGGCCGTACTTGATGAGGTCCTGCGGCTCTGTCTTGCGCAGCAGTTCGGTGTCGCGATGGGAACGCTGCGCTGACTCGGCTTCGGTATCTGTAGCCTTAAATCCCAATGCCTTCTTGCCGACGCGACGGCCTACCACGCGCTCCAGCCCAACGAATGCTCCGCCGCAGATAAAGAGGATGTTGGTGGTGTCGACTGCGGTGAACTCCTGGTGCGGATGCTTGCGCCCGCCCTGCGGCGGCACGTTGGCCACGGTGCCTTCAAGAATCTTGAGCAGCGCCTGCTGCACGCCTTCGCCGCTGACATCGCGGGTAATCGACGGGTTCTCGTCCTTGCGGCCGATTTTATCAATCTCGTCGATGTAGATAATGCCCTGCTGGGCGCGTGTCACGTCGCCGTCGGCGGCCTGCAGCAGCTTGAGGATGATGTTCTCGACATCCTCGCCCACGTAGCCGGCCTCGGTCAGGGTGGTTGCGTCCACAATGGCGAAGGGCACGTCGAGCATCTTGGCGAGGGTATGCGCCAGCAGGGTCTTACCGGAGCCGGTGGGGCCAATCAGCAGGATGTTGGACTTGGCGAGTTCGACCTCATTGTTGCGCATGCGGTTCATCTGCACACGCTTGTAATGGTTGTAGACGGCGACGGCCAGCTTCTTTTTGGTCTGGTCCTGACCAATGACAAAGTCGTCGAGGAAGCTCTTGACCTCCTGCGGCTTGGGCAGGTGGCCGGCGGCAGTCGTGGGATGCGCCTCGCCGCGGTCGTCCTCGAGAATCGAGTTGCAGACGGCTACGCACTCATCGCAAATATAGGCGCGCGGATAGTCGCTGGGCGACGAGATCAGTTTGGCTACCGCGTCCTGCGACTTGTGGCAGAACGAACAGCGAAGCGCTTCTTCAGGTCCCGTGCGCGTTTTCATGGTCCAGCTCCCTCTTTACATCTATCTTATTGCGACCCCCCTCTGTGCGGGGCCCACCCGGCTCAGACCCGCGGCCGGTCTATGATCTCGTCAACAATGCCGTACTCCTTGGCCTGCTGCGCGTTCATGATGAAGTCGCGCTCGACGTCGCGCTCAATGCGATCGAGCGACTGGCCGGTGTGCTTCGCCATCAGATTGTTCGTGATCTCGCGGATGCGCAGAATCTCGCGGGCGTGGATGTCGATGTCTGTTGCCTGACCGCTCAAGCCACCCATCGAAGGTTGATGGATCAGAATGCGCGAATTAGGCAGCGCGAAGCGCTTGCCCTTGGTGCCGGCCAGCAGCAGAAAGGCTCCCATGCTGGCGGCCTGACCGATGCAATAGGTCACCACATTGTTCTTGATGAACTGCATCGTGTCATAGATAGCAAGTCCTGCAGTGATGGATCCGCCCGGCGAGTTGATGTAAAGCTGTACGTCCTTTTCCGGATCTTCACCGGAGAGGAAAAGCATCTGAGCGACGATAAGGTTAGCCACCTGGTCGTCGATCGGCGTGCCGAGAAAGATGATGTTGTCGCGCAACAGACGGGAATAGATGTCATAGGCGCGCTCGCCGCGGCTCGTCTGCTCAACCACCATGGGAACCAATGCCATAGAGTGATTCTCTCGCTTTTCCTTCGGGAATCCTGAGTTCCCGTTCCTGTTGGCCGCGCAAGCCGATAAATTCTGGCCGCTGCGGCGTCGTGAACCGCGTGCAGGCCCCTTAAGCGGGCAGCCTCTCGTAGAGCAAATCCGCAACTTTTTCGCGTTTAAGCTGTTCCCGGATTCTAGCCAGCCCGCCATCTTCCGTCAATCGCTTGTGGAGTGCCTCGACGGGCTCCCGCGACTGGATGGCGGCGATCTGAATCTCGCGGTCCACCTCTTCGTCGCTTACCGTGATTCCCTCAGCCTCTGCGATCCGATCCATGAGAATGTAGGCCTTTACCTCGGCGATGGCTCCGTCCCGCTGTGCAGTGCGCAGGCGGCCAAAGTCCAGCTTGCGCATCTGCTCGGCCTCCATGCCCTGCGCGGCGAGGGCGCGCAGGCCGCGGTCGAGGCGCGCATCGATGCGATCCTGCACCAGCGACTCCGGCACCGGGAAGGGAAACTTCTGCGTTAGCGCGGCAAAGAGCTTGTCTTTAGTCTCGGACTCGACGCTGTTGCGCTTGCGGCTGGCCATGTGCTCGCGGACGCGGGTCTCAAGGTCTGCGAGGCTCTCGTAGCTGCCCATTTCCCTGGCAAACTCGTCGTTCAGCTCGGGAAGGGTGCGCTTCTTGATGGCCTTCACGCTCACGTCGTAGGCCACGGTCTTGCCGGCCAGCTTTGCCTCAGGATACCCGGCGGGGTAGATGACCTCGGCCTTCAACTCCTGGCCGGCTTTTGCTCCGCGCAGTACCTGGGTAAACGCCTCCACGGTGTCTTTGCCGCCGATCTCAACCAAGGCATCTTCGCCGTTCAACGGGGGAGCATCGTCCTCGCCGGTCACGACGCCGGTGTAGGAGATCTGCGCCCAGTCGCCATCCACCATCTCTCGGTCTTCCTCTACCGGCTCGATGGTCGCGCGGGACTCGCGCAGTTCATCCATCTCGCGGCGGAACTCTTCGTCGGTCAACTCAACGGACGGCTTCTCGACCGTGACGGATTGGTAGCCCTCAATGGGAAAATCCGGAATGTACTCGAACACCGCCTTCACATGCAGAGGCTTGCCGTCGTCAATGGTCAGCTCCGTCACCTGCGGCTGGCCGACCGGCTTGATATTCAGGTCGCGCACTCCGTGGTTGAAGCGCTCGGGCAGCAGGGAGTCGATGACTTCCTTGCGAATCTCTGTGGCATAGCGGCGCTGAATTACCGACTCAGGCGTCTTGCCGGGCCGGAATCCGGGGATGCGCGCGTACTTCTGATAGTTGCGGGTGACCCTGCGGAAGGCCTTGGAAACTTCCTCTGCGGGCGCCTCAATGACCATCTCGCGGGTGCATTCCGGATTCAGTACCGGCCCCTGCTGGTGGTCGTGCCCGTGGTCGTGGCCATCGTGGGAGTGATCGTGCGCGGATGCAGCTTCAGCCGTTTCAGGTTGGGGGTTGCTTTCGACGGTGTCAGTGGGACTCAACGTTTCGCCTTCCAGGCGCCCTTGGCGCCAAACAAACTGCCGTGCGAGACTGCTGCCCTGGAGGCAGACCAGCGCCGCGAGGCGGAAAATACCTCAATTCATGGTAAGTGGGTTTGCGGGCAGGGTCAAACCGGCCCGTCGGCATGGCCCTGACGGCGGACCGCGAAAGTTACGTTACTGCTCAGTGACCTGCGGCTTGCGCACATAGGGCAGGAAGCGTGGATGAGCCGCACCGCATTGGGCATAGTGGGCGCGGGCCTGGGTCAGGCTGAGGGTGCCATTTACGGTCAAACGGACCTCGCAGGCGTCCTCGTCGTCCTGGCCGTCGTCCTCCCACCAGCAGACCGGGCATAGTCCCATGGCCTCGGGAGCTTCAAGGGTACGGCAGCCGCAGCATGGGCAGCGAAAGCGGGTCTCAACTGAGTTCACGAACAGGTGGACGACGATTGAAGCCCGGGGGTTGACAGCGCGCGGCCGCCGCATCGAGTCATTTCGCTAAAAATGGAAGACCAGTCCTGTGGAAAAGCGAATATCTGTTCCCGTGGATGGGGATAGCGTCGGTGCGTTGATGCGGTCAAGCAGAAACCGCCAGCCAAAGAACGGTGCAATCGGCACATCCAGCCCCGCGCCAATCGCATACGCGAATGCGCCGCCGGAGATGGGGGTGTTGGAGGCGCTGTTGGCCGAGTGCTCGCCGCCGATGAGTCCGTGAGCGAAGACTTTGACCCCGAGGGCTCCTGCGGTGATGCGCGGCCCAAAAAGAAATGTCGTCGTCCGGGGAACAGCCGAACTTGCGCCCAGGCCGTAATGGGCGACGTCGGCATCGGCGCTGACAAAGGGCGCAACCTTGAGGCTTCCGGCTGCCTCCCAGCCGTTCAGGCCACCTACGTTGGGATAGAAGACGTCAGAGCCGGTGCGGCTGTATCCGAAAAAGAGGTCGCCTTTCGGGATCTGTGCCTGGGCCGCAGGCAGGTCCAGACACATTACAAAAGATGCAAGCAAAAGATAACGAATGAGTTGCATCCGTTGGGGGACTGGCATGGTATGAAGCTCCTCTCTGGCGGCTTTGGCCAGCCTGTCGATCTTCTTTCCATGATGACCGCAGATGCGATGCGGTTGTCCGCGCGCTCCCATGAAGAGGTACCAGAGGAGATACGTCTTCCTCTTCCCGTAGAATCGCCTGCCAGGAGGATTTCTTGTCGATGCATCGCTTCAAAGCCTGTTTTACTTCTCGTTTGAGCCGCGTCTTCTCAAGTCTGCTGATGCTGTCCGTGCCCGCTTTGCTTTCGGCCCAGGAGCAGCCCGCACCGCTGCGGGTGGCGATTGTGGGGCTGGTGCATGGGCACGTAGAAGGCTTTTTGGGCCGACTGCCGAAGCACCCTTATGTAGAACTTGTGGGCATTGCGGAGCCCGACCAGGCGCTGGCGGCCAGGTACCAGAAGAAGTATGCGCTGGCCGCGAGCCTTTTCTACAAAGACACGGCGAGCCTGATTCAGGCGCGCCATCCCCAGGCCGTGCTGGTCTATACCTCCATCGGCGACCATCGCAAGGTGATTGAGACGGCAGCGCAGTATGGAGTTTCGGTGATGGTAGAGAAGCCGCTGACGATCTCACTCGACGACGCTCTGGCCATTCGCAGGGCGGCGCGGGAGCATCACATCCAGGTGCTGGTGAACTATGAGACCACCTGGTACGCGAGCAACAAGGCAGCTTATGACGAGGTCGCCTCCGGTCAACTGGGCTCCATCCGCCGCGTCGTAGTCCATGACGGCCACCAGGGCCCTGCGGAGATTGGCGTGCCGCCGGAGTTTCTCCGCTGGCTGACGGACCCGGCGCAGAACGGGGCGGGCGCGCTCTACGACTTTGGCTGCTACGGGGTGGACCTTATGACCTGGCTGATGCACGGCGAAACGCCGCTTACGGTCACGGCAGTGGTGAACCAGGACAAGCCGCAGCTCTATCCCAGGGTGGATGATGACTCGACGGTCGTGCTGGCCTACCCACACGCCCAGGCCGTCATCATGGGCTCGTGGAACTGGCCTTTCGCGCGCAAGGACATGGAAGTCTACGGAGCCAAGGGGTATGCGATTACGGTGGCGGCGGACCAGATCAGGCTGCGCATGAACGAAGATGCGCCGGAGCGGCTCGTAACAGCTCCTCCGCTCGCCCCTCCGCAGAACGACTCGCTGAACTTCCTGGCCGCTGTGCTCCGCGGGCAGCTTGTGCCCAGGGGCGATCTCACCTCACTCGACACCAACGTGATCGTAATGCAGATTCTGGATGCGGCGCGGGAGTCGGCGCGAACCGGCCGGACCGTGAGGCTTACGAAGCTGCCGGAGGATTAAGCCGGATTCGCGCATCCCCATCCTTCCCGCCGAGGAGCAATCCGCGAGAAAGATGGGAGCCGCTGGGAGTGGAGCGGCCAGAAGAGGGTGCCCTTAAGGCACGTAGACGTGCAGGCGAACGTGCCATTTGGTGCTTTGACCGGGCTTGAGCGTGACCATGCCGGTGTTCATCGTGCCCCACTCCTTGCCGAAGGGGTCGGCGAAGTTGTACTGGTCTTCGACGGCGACGAACTTGGCCGTGGGTGGAGCGTAGGCCTGGATGGTCTTGATCTCCGGCGAAAGGCCTTCGATGTTGACCGCGTAGTGGGCGGCGGGGTCGATGACCTGCACGGTCACGGCGCCGTTCTTCCAGTCGAGGTGGCTCCAGTTGTCGTCGTAGAAGTTTTGGGCGAGGGGCTTACCGCCGGGGGCGCGGAGGTCATATTGGCCCCTGACGGGAACGAGCTTGCCGGTGGGGAAGACGTTGTCATAGTTGTCCACCTCGGCCAGTTCCGAGCCGGGAATGTGCAGGCGGACCTGGGTGCGATCGCCCGAGGGCAGGTTGAAATACGGATGCCAGCCGATGGCGATGGGTTCGGCTTCGGGGCCCACGTTTTTGGCGACAATTGTGGCATCGACGGCATCCGCGGTCAGTGCGATCGTGTACAACAGGTCTGTGCTGGAGAGCCAGTGACCGCCAAAGTTGCCGGCATGGATGATGCCGGTCACCTCCTGCCCGCCAGAAATATCCTTCACCTGCACGTCGTCTGCTTTGGCCTTGAGGATGAGTCCGTGCATGGCGTGACGCTCGGCGCCGGGCTTTTGACCGATGTTATTGGCGGGCAGCATGAGGGTGTGGCCCTCCCACTCCGCGGTCAGCGTTTTGCCGTCGGCGGAGAGCATGCCGCGGATGCGGTTGGGGTAGGGAACGAGAAACGCCGCGCCCAGCCTGTAGCCCAGGTCGCCGTTGGCGTCGTCTTTTTCATCGAGCATCGCTTTTGCTTCAGCCAGGCTGGGCGAGGCGAGCACGTTGACGTTGCCCTTACCGGGGAAGTTTGCAGTGACCTGGATCAATTCCATGCCGCGGCCGGGTGCGAGAGTGATGCTTGTGAACTCCGGCCGGGCCTGGCTGGTGACGGCGCGGGTTAGGGTCACAAGCTTCTTCCCGTTGATTTCCATGAGCGTCTGTGCACTGCCCGGCGTGGCAGTGACGGTGGCAAGCCAGAGAGGCAAAATCACGGGAAGAGCGGCAAGGCTGCGGTAGGAAAGCTTCATCTCGATTCGATCCTGTAAGGTGCGGTCGGATTTTCCCGGAGCGTGAAAGCGTATTCCGGAAGCCGCCTAATTGTACGTCAGATTCGCCCTGCACCGCGCTTCTGCCCAAGGCCCGTTGCACCCTGGCCGCTGGACCCCATCCAGCTTTGGTGTGCGAGGTAAGAACAGCCAAGCGGCCGGGCAGGCAAAAAATGGGTGTTCTCTGCAGCGCTCGGCCCACGGAGAGCGTGCCGTGCGGAGCGGCGATGGGCTTGATATACTCAGGTTGCGCCGGAGCGCGCGTCGATCTGCGAAGCGGGAGTAGTTCAGTGGTAGAACGTCAGCTTCCCAAGCTGAATGTCGCCGGTTCGATCCCGGTCTCCCGCTCCATTCGTTTGTAGGTCCCACGCCCTTTGCAGGCCGCACAGGTTTTCGGCTTAGTGCGCGGTGCTTCCAAGGCTTTCCTCGATTTTCACTACAAAATAGGTGACCGTATCACCCGGCGCAACCCGCATCTGGTGCGGCATTCCAGCGGGGATATGCACCACGTCGCCGGGATGCAATTCTTGCGAGGTTCCACCTTTTACGGAGTCGGCACGGACCTCGCCAGGCGCGACACTCTTTGGGTTTACGAGTTCGCCGCCGGTCATGATGGTGGAGTGGCCGTCGAGAACGTAAAACAGGTCGGCATCGCGCTCGTGCAGCTCACCGCCCCCGGCGCGGTTGCGAAAGGCGAGCATCGTGTAGTGGTGCGGATAGCGTGTGAGCGTTTCGCTTGCAGATCCATCGCCTGCGGCGGCGAGTTGTTGCAGGTGCTTGGCTCGCTCGAGTAGTTGTGCGGGTGACCAGTGATCGGATTGCATGGTTTGTGCGCTTACCCCCAGTGGGATGAGAAGAAATGCTGCGGTGACGAGAGAAGACAGAGCTCTTTGCGGAATACGGGGCGCAGGAGCGATGTGGCCGTGTGGCAGAGGCATGCGTGAAGGCTGCGGCGCGATGGATTGGCAAGACATGCGATGAGACTCCCTTTCAGCGAGCGTGCTACGTGAGCGTTGCCAGCTCGCGGGCGCGTTGGAAGACGGAGAGGAACATGGCGCGCGTGAGTCTGCCGGTGTTGGTGTTTTGCAGCGATGGATGAAAGCTGGCGATAACGTGCAGGCCTCCGGGCATTCTATATTCTGCGCCGTGCGCGAAGCGGAAGCCGGTGCGTGCGGTGAGTTGCCCGGTGCGCTGCATGTGCGCCAGCAGGCCGTCGAAAGCGATGCGGCCGAGGCAGACGACGACGCGCAGACTCGTGAGCAGTGCGAACTCCTGATCGAGCCAGGGCGCACAGTTGCGCAATTCCTCTGGCGTAGGTTTGTTGGCAGGCGGAGCGCAGCGGGCGACGGCAGTGATCCAAAGGCCGGTGAGCCTCATGCCGTCGTGGCGCGAGACGGCGCGCGGCTGTGAGGCGAAGCCGGCCTCATGCAGAACGGGGTAGAGAAAATCGCCGGAGCCGTCTCCGGTGAAGGGGCGGCCTGTGCGGTTGGAGCCATGCGCGCCGGGGGCCAGGCCCAGCGCCATCACGCGTGCTGCAGGATCGCCGAAAGAGGGCACGGGACGACCCCAGTATTCCCAGTCGGCATAGGCGCGACGCCGTGTGCGAGCCACCTCCGCACAGTGGGCGCGCAGGCGCGGGCATAGATCGCAGCCAACGATACGGGCATTGAGCGCGTCGAGCGAGGCGGCGAGAGAGCCCATGGCGGAATTCTACGGCGCGCAGCCCGCGGTCTGTGACAAACTTTCAATAGGAGGAGATTGGGATGAAGCCAGCAAAGCTGTTGCTGCTTGCGGGAGACTTTGTAGAGGACTACGAAATCATGGTTCCTTTTCAGGCTTTGCAGATGGTAGGCCACACGGTGGATGCGGTCTGCCCCGGCAAGAAGAAGGGCGAGCAGGTGCGCACGGCCATTCACGATTTCGAGGGAGATCAGACCTACTCGGAGAAGCGCGGACATAACTTTACGCTGAATGCGAGTTTTGATGAGGTTGTGCCGGCGAGTTATGACGGGCTGGTGATTCCGGGCGGGCGCGCACCGGAATATCTGCGGCTCAATCCGAGAGTGCTGGAGATGGTGCGCCATTTTGACAAGGCCAACAAGCCAATTGCCGCGCTGTGCCACGGGGCGCAACTGCTGGCGGCGGCGAATGTGTTGAAAGGCCGCAAGCTGAACTGTTATCCCGCGTGCGCGCCGGAGGTTGAGCTGGCGGGCGGCACGTTTGTGAAGGTGGAGTTCTCAGAGGCTGTTGTAGATGGCAAGCTGGTGACAGGACCGGCGTGGACAGCGCATCCTGCATGGTTGCAGAAGTTTCTTGAGGTGCTGGCGGCGCACCTGGGTGCGTAGTGCACTTTCACTTCGCCGTGCCGGTGGCGGCTGGTAGCACGGCGCGCACCTGGCGCAGGGGCAGCGCGCTTGCCGCTGTGAGCGTTTGCTGCACCTCCGCGAGGATGGAGAGCGCGACGGCGGCGGGCGTTTCCGCACCGAGGTCGATGCCTGTCGGGGCATGCATCTGTTCGAGCCAGCGCTCGACCGGCTCCGGTGTATCCGGGCGGCCGAGCAGACGAGCTGCCTCCGCGAGCAGTTCGCGCGTGCGGCGCTGCGGACCGAGTACGCCGAGATAGGAGAGCCGAAAATCGAGCGCGAGAAGTGAAGCAAGGATGCGTGAGTCCTGCTCGAAGCTGTGTGACATAACGATGGCCGCGTCTGAGGCCAACGGGCGGAAGTGCGCGGGGGCGGCGGCGGGCAGCGCGGAGATAGGCAGCACATGCACCTCGTCGGCCTGCGTAAAGCGCTTGTGCGTGGCCAGGTGCGAGCGGCCATCGGCAATCGCGACAAACCAGCCGAGTTCACGCGCGAGGTGCAGCAACGGTTTGGCGTCGTCACCCGCGCCGAAGATCCAGAGGCCGGGGCGAGCGGGGCGATAGTCAGCCCAAATGCGGGTTTGCGCGCCTGCGATGGGAGCGATGCTCTCGATGCAGGTGCGGTATTGCAGCGCGCGCTCGGCGAGCTCGTGAAGCGGCGCGTACGGATCTGCTGCGGGGTGTGCGCTGGGTTGTGCCGTTTGCTTCGCGGGTTGCGACAGATCGGCGAAGACTCGGTGCGCAATCCGCTGCCCCTCGAGAATGGTGCCGATGGCAAGCGAGGTGCGCGCGTGGAACGCCGTTTCCAGGGCAAGCAACAGCGGCCGCGCGGTCTGGCGGCGTTCAAGCAGGATGTAGACCACGCCGCCACAGCCGGAGCCGTACGGCATATCGCCGTCGTCGGCAACAGTGGAGTAGCGCTCGACGACCGGGCCGGATGCGGTGTGCCACCAGGCACGCTGTGCGACCTCGGCCTCAAGGCAACCGCCGCTTACTGTGCCGGCGCGGCGGCCATCCTGCGCAATCAACATGCGCGCGCCCGGCTTACGGTAGCTGGGCCCGTCAACGGCGACAATGGTGGCGAGCACGTAGTCTGCCCCGCCGGCTTCAAGCGCGCGCCACAGGGGCAGAATTCGTTCAAGGTCGGTCATGACTCTCTATTGTCGCTCAAACCTCCAGGATTTTCGACTGCAGCAGGTCCTCGATGCGGATGGGAAGTTCGCGCACACGGATGCCGGTGGCGTGGTAAACGGCTGAGGTGATGGCGGGAGCTACGCCCGCCATGCCGATTTCACCAATGCCGCGCGCTCCGTACTCATTGACGAGGAGGTCGGGGTAGTCGAGGAAGGTGACGTCGAGCGCAGGCAGGTCAGCGCATGTGGTGACCAGGTAGTCGGCAAAGCTGCCGTTGATGGGCTGGCCGGTGCGGGGGTCGTGCACTGTGTCTTCAAACAACGCCATGCCGACGCCCATGACCGCAGCGCCAAGGATCTGGTTGGCGCCCGCGCCCTTGTTGATGATGCGGCCGCAATCGAAAATGGAGAAGATGCGGCTGACCCGGATGCGGGCGATCTCCGGTTCCCATTCGACCTCAGCAAAGTGCGCGCCGAAGGAGTGCATGGAGAAGTCGCGCGCTTTGGGGTCTTCCCACGACGGGATGGTTTTGCCGGCCGCGGTGATGCCGCTCAGGTTGGCCATGCGGATGACTTCTTCAAATGCGATTCCGCTGGAGGCTGGCTGATCCTTGGCGTGAATGCGCGCGTGCGAGACGGTCAGGGTGTCAGCCTTTGCGCCGGCGAAGGGTGAACCGGCGGTGAGGGTGGCAATGTTGAGCAGGCGCGTGACGGCCTCATTTGCCGCACTGGTGGCTGCGGGCAGCACGGCGCTGGTGACCATGGAGCCGCCCGAAGTGGGGCCGTCAGGCAGCGAGGTGTCGCCTAGGAAAACGTCAATCCGATCGAGCGGCACGCCCGTCTTGGCTTGCATCACCTGCGCGAAGATGGTGTAGGTGCCGGTGCCGATGTCCTGCGTGGCGCAGCGGACGCATATGCGGCCGTTGGGGCACAACTCGACGGTGGCGGTGCAGGGAATGCGCGCAGCGGCCCACGAAGCGCCTGCGAGACCCCAACCGATATATTTGCCGTCGCGGCGCATGGAGCCGGGCTCCGGAGTGCGCTGCTTCCAGCCGATTTTTTCCGCGCCAGTGAGATAGCACTCCTTCAAATGGCGCGAGGAGAACGGGCGATTGGTGCCCTCGTCGCGTTCGGCGTCGTTCTTCAGGCGCAACTCCAGCGGGTCCATCTTGAGCTTGATGGCCAGCTCGTCCATTGCGGACTCCAGCGCGAAGAGGCCCGGAACCGCGCCGGGGCCGCGCATGGGCGCGGGCGCGCCAACGTTGCGGCGGACCATGCCGGTGGTGACTTCAAGGTTGGGGCAGCTGTAGAGGAACGGCGTCTGCTCGCCGCAATGCTCCACAAAGTCGTCGAGCATCGAGGTCTCAGTGAAGAAGTCATGGCGAATGGCGGTGAGCTTGCCGTCCGGTGCGGCGCCCAGGCGAATGCGCTGCTGGGTGTGCGGGCGGTGGCCAACGTTGGAGAACATCATGCGGCGATCAACGCTGAGTTTGACGGGGCGGTTGAGATTGCGCGCGGCCACGGCAGCAAGCGTGGACTGCGGCCAGGGAAAGAGCTTGCCGCCGAAGCCGGAGCCGATGAAGCGCGAGATGACGCGCACATTTTCGCGCGGCACACCAAGCACTTCCGCCATCACAATGCGATGATTCACAACGCCCTGCGAGCTCTCGTAGAGAGTGAGGTGGTCACCCTCCCATACAGCGACGGTGCCGTGCATCTCCATGGGATTGTGGGTTTCAACGGGCGTGGCATAGGTCTCGTCGACAACGACGGGCGCGGTGGTGAGGGCCTGGTCCGGGTCGCCACGCTTCCAACTGCTCTGGCGCGTGCCGGTGAAACCGGCGCTCAGGTCCGTGCGCACGTCCGGCGCCTGCGCGTCATACTCGACGCGTACCGCGCTGGCCGCGGCGCCGGCCTGCTCCAGTGTTTCGGCGACAACGAGCGCGACGAACTGGCCCCAGTAGTAGATCTTTTCGTCCTCAAACGGCGGACGTGCCTCGCTGATGGTGGCATCGTCCTGATGCGGAAAGAGGCGGTAGGCGCCCTTCATGTTGCCGTGGTGCAGGACAAGCAGCACGCCAGGCATCTTTTCCGCCGCGGCGGTGTCGAGCGTGCGAATGCTGCCGCTGCCCACGGTGCTTTGCACGGCGACCGCATGCACCAGACCGGGAAAGTTGTGATCCACCGCGTAGCGAGCGGTTCCGGTGGTTTTGAGCGGGCCGTCAATGCGGGGCACCACTGCGCCAATGATGCCGGCTGCGTGGGGAAGTGTATCCATCGCCATATAAATCTCCTCTGTTGCGGCTCTATGCGGTTGCGAGCTTGAGCGTGCGCGTCAGGCAGCGCTTGGCCAGTTCCACTTTGAATGCGTTGTCAGAGCGCGGCTTCGCTGTGGCTAATGCCGCCTCAGCCGCGGCGCGGAAGGCGGCTGCATGCGCGGGCTTACCGTTCAGCGTGGCCTCAGCCTCATGCGAACGCCAGGGCTTGGTGCCCACACCGCCCAGGGCTACGCGGACGTAGCGAATGTGCCCGCCCTCAACCTTGGCCACCACCGCGGCGGAGGCCAGCGCAAACTCATAGCTGGCGCGGTCGCGCAGTTTGAGGTAGACGCTGCGCGCACCCTCGACCGGCTTGGGCAGATCGACAAAGGTGATCAGCTCTCCGGGCTCCAGTGCATTTTCAATGTGCGGGGTATCGCCGGGGAGCTTGTGGAAGTCTGCGAAGGCGATGGTGCGCTTGCCTTTCGGTCCTTCGACATGGATGACTGCTTCCAGCGCGGCCATGGCCACGCACATGTCCGAGGGGTGGGTGGCGATGCAGTGTTCGCTGGTGCCGAGGATAGCGTGGGTGCGGTTAAAGCCGTCCATCGCCGCGCAGCCCGTGCCGGGCGTGCGCTTGTTGCAGCCGTAGCCGCCGGGTGTGCCCGCGCTGGGCTCGCGAAAGTAGGCGCAGCGAGTCCGCTGCATCAGGTTGCCGCCGGTGGTGGCCATATTGCGCAACTGCGGCGAGGCGCCGGAGAGCAGCGCCTGCGAGAGCACGGCGTAGGATTTCTGCACATCGGCATTCCATGCCAGGTCAGAGTTGCGCACCAGTGCGCCGATGCGCAGTCCGCCATCCGGCAGCTTTTCGATCTTGTCGAGAGCAAGGACGTTGATGTCGACCAGGGTGGAGGGCCGCTCGACATCGAGCTTCATCAGGTCGACGAGCGTTGTGCCGCCTGCGATGAACTTGCCCGATCCCAAGCCGGTCAGCGCCTTGTCAATGTTCGGCGCTTTAACGTAATTGAAGGTCTGCATAGAGATTTCTCCTTGCGGCTCAGGCTTGCGTCCGGACCTGCCGGACGGCGGCAACAATGTTGGTGTAGGCGCCGCAGCGGCAGATGTTCCCCGCCATGGCTTGCTTGATCTCTTCGTCGCCGGGGCCGATTGGTTCCTTGAGCAGGGCGACGGCGCTCATGATCTGGCCGCTGGTGCAGTAGCCGCACTGGTAGCCGTCATGCTGCACAAATGCGGCCTGCATGGCGTGCAGATGGCCGGGCTGGCCTATACCTTCGATGGTGGTGATCTCATCGCCTTCGTGCATCATGGCGAAGGAGAGGCAACTGTTCACCCGGCGGCCGTTGACATGCACAGTGCATGCGCCGCACTGGCCGTGGTCGCATCCCTTCTTCGTGCCGGACAGATACAGCCGCTCGCGCAGCGTGTCCAGCAGCGTGGCACGCGGGTCCAGGCCGCGCAGCGTGTGGTCTTCGCCATTAACCCGCAAAGTCAGCGTGCCGCTGCCCACAGATGGGTCGGCCTCCTGGGCCATGGCCTCGGTTGCCGGAGCGGCCGCAACCAGTGGCGCTGCGCCGGCCAGCAAGCTGGTGGCGCCCAGGCCGGAGAGAAAAGATCTGCGACTGAAGCGGGTCTTGTTTGCCTGCGACTCTGACTCGCTCAAGGGCTCCAGGTCCAGCGTCTGCTGGTCGGGCGCGAGTTCGCCGGCTAAAATTTGCGGCGCATGTGAGAACGAATGCTTGAGGTGCGAATCTGGCTTATCTGCCACAGGTGACCTCCTAGGGACAGGTGCTTCTGCAAAATTGTTGAGACTCCATGGCGCGTTGGGAGAGTCCATGCGGACTGAACCAATCGGGAAGACGCCGGGTTGTCTGTACGACGATCCGGGGTACAAACGGATCGTGTTTGATGGTTGTGCCGGCCCGGAGCAAGCGCCGGGAGCTTGCATGGCAGGCCGAATCGCGGAGAAAACGACTTGGCCCGCGGGGAAATGCTACTGGTTGATCAACGCCTTCATTGCCGGGACATAACGATCCCCGGCCGCCGCATCCGGTAAGAACTCTTCTGAAAGACTCTGGAGCATCTCTGCTGTGAGTGCAGCTTCAGTGGCCGCTGCATTCTCTTCAAGATATTTGCGCCGCTTGGTGCCGGGGATGGGCACGATGTCCTCGCCCTGCGCCAGCACCCATGCCAGGGCCAACTGGGCGGGCGTCAGGCCAGTCGCGGCAGCCGCGCGCTTTACTTTCTTCACAAGGTCGAGGTTGCGGGTGAAGTTCTCACCCTGAAAGCGAGGGGAGACGCGCCTGGTGTCGCCCGGTTCCAGATCCTCGGGCTTCTCAAACGCTCCCGTGAGGAAGCCGCGGCCCAGAGGGCTGTAGGCGACAAAAGCGATGCCAAGTTTTCGGCAAGTAGGCAGAACCTCGGGCTCCGGGTCGCGTGTCCACAGCGAGTATTCGGTTTGCAGGGCGGTGATGGGATGCACGCGGTGGGCGCGCTCAATGGTTGCCGGCGCAGCCTCGGAAAGTCCCAGGTAGCGCACCTTGCCTTCTTCCACCAGGCGGGACATGGCGCCAACAGTTTCTTCGATGGGTGTCCTGGGGTCTACTCGGTGCTGGTAGTAGAGATCGATGGTCTCAATTCCGAGACGCCGGAGGCTGCCCTCGACGGAACTGCGCACATAGGCCGGACTGCCGTCTACGCCACGGCGCTCGGGGTTAGCAGGGTCGCGCACGATACCAAATTTGGTGGCTACAAAGAACTTGTCGCGTTTGCCCTTGATCGCCTTGCCCACCAGCACTTCGTTAGTGTGCGGGCCGTAAGCGTCGGACGTATCGAGAAATTTGATGCCCAGGTCCAGAGCGCGATCAATGGTAGCCAGCGACTCCTGATCGTCGCGGTGGCCATAGAAGTCGCTCATGCCCATGCAGCCCAGCCCCATCGCGGAGACAATCGGGCCGTTCGTTCCCAAACTGCGTGACTTCATGGCATCTTCCTTTGTGAAAGAAACAGGTCTAAGTCTAACTGGCGGGCGCTAAAGAGCAATCAGGCTCCGGCTCGGCGATCATTGGTCCGCCAATGCGAATGCGCTGTTCGATCTTCTTGTAGTTTGCAATTTTGTGGGTAAGCAGGGCATGAGCCTGTTGTAGTTCGACGATCTGTGTTGCGATAGCGGTCCGGTGATCCTCAAGAATCTTGCGCCGCTCGAGCGAGGTCGCGTCGCCCAGTTCGCGTAGCTCGGCGTAGCGCTGCATCTCGCGGATGGGCATGTTTGTCGCCCTCATGCAGTGCAGAAAATGGAGCCATGCCTCGTCCGCCTCCGAGTAGCGGCGATGGCCGTTGCGCGCGCGACCCACGGGCTGGATCAGCCCCACGCGCTCATAATAACGAAGCGTATGCGCGGTCATACCGCACCGCTCTGCCATGTCCTGGATGGTGTAACCCGCGTCCTGCATACAATCACCGTACATCTTTGAGCGCACTCAAAGTCAAGGCGCCGCAGGTGGGGCGGGCTGCTAACGCGGCGCGCGGCCTTCTATTGCCAGGTGGCATTTCTCTTGCGCCCATGCCTTATCCTCAGCAATAGAGGCAATTTGTGGCAGATCTGGAGCTTTACAAACGCATGATGGCGGTGGCCCTTGAAGAGGCGCGACTGGGGCGTGCGGAGGGTGGAATTCCAATCGGCGCGGCGCTTTTCAGGCGCACGGGCGAGCTGGTGAGCCGTGGGCGCAACCGGCGCGTGCAGGAGGGTGACCCCAGCATCCACGGGGAGACCGACGCCTTTCGCCGCGCCGGACGGCAAAAGAGCTATCGCGACCTTGTAATGGTCACAACGCTGGCGCCGTGCTGGTATTGCAGCGGGCTGGTGCGGCAGTTTCGCATCGGGATGGTTGTGGTGGGCGAAAGCCGGACCTTTGCGGGCGGGCTGGAATGGCTGCGCGAAAACGGCGTGGAGGTGGTGGACCTGGACAGCCGTGCCTGCCGTGAGCTGCTGGAGGGCTTCATCGCCGAGCATCCGGAGATATGGAACGAGGACATTGGAGAGGAGTAGATGGTGCGACGCCAACTGGTCGGACCATCTGCCTGCACCGCGCCATGCGGTAAGATGCGATTGTTGCGTTGAGACGCAATCGGGGGGTCGTGATGCATCGCCGCCAGTTTCTTGCCGCAACTCTTGCCTCGACCGCTGTTGCCGCGATGCGTTCCGCAGAGGCGCAGACACCCGACGCACAGTCGCGAGAGTTCTACCAGGTCCGGCGTTATGCATTGCGGTCCGGACCGCAGTTGAAGCTGACGGAAGACTATCTGAACAATGCGCTGATCCCGGCGCTGGTTCGGCGGGGCATGGGGGCGGTGGGCGCCTTCCGGCTCGAGATTGGGCCGCAGACTCCCGCTTATTACGTGCTGATTCCCGCTACGCAAGCGGGTACGCTGGCGGAGCTGGATTTGCGGCTTCAGGATGATGCGGAGTTTTTGCGCGTGGCTGAGCCCTTTTGGAGCGCTCCGGCGAGCTCGCCTGCTTTCGAGCGTGTGGAGATTTCGCTGCTGGAGGCGTTCAAGGGCTGGCCAAAGTTGACGCCGCCTGCCGCAGCCCCAACAAAAGGGAAGCGGATCTTTCAACTGCGGACCTACGAGAGCCCCAGCGACCGCGACCATGTGCGTAAGGTGGAGATGTTCCACTCCGGCGAGTTTGAGATATTCCAGGCGGCGGGATTTCACCCGGTGTTCTTCGGCGATACGCTGATCGGCACGCGCATGCCCAACCTGACTTACATGCTGAGCTTCACGGACATGGCCGAGCTGGAAGCAAAGTGGGACGTCTTTCGCAACGATCCCGCGTGGAAGAAGCTTTCCGCCGATCCGCGTTTCGGATTTGAACCAATCGTCGACAACATCAGCAATCTGATTCTGAGCCCCCTGCAAGCCTCGCAGATCTAGCGCAGGGACGCGGAGCTGCGCTCACCGGGCAAAGGCGAGGGAGTAGGCGGTGGAGGGATCAACCGATCCCTTGAGGACGCCCAGCGACTTCAACTGTTCGTACTCACTTTGCCATCGAGCGCCGTTCATTGTGCCGGTCTGTGGATGCGCAGCGTTCGCATCCGTGATGAATGCACCGTCGTGTAGCGCCTGTGCGGTATAGGCCTCCTGCGCGGGGTCCAAAGCCGGATTGAGCTTGAGCAGGTAGGCGTTGGTTGCGGCGGGATCCCGCAGGTACTCCTCCCAACCCCGGATGCTGGCGAGGACGAACTTCGTGACGGCGTCAGCGTGCTCCGCGGCAAAGTCGCGCGTGGTGAATTGCACGCGGTACGGGTCGTAACCTGAGGAACTGATCAGCAGCGTGCGCACCTGGACGCCGGCCCGCTGCGCATAGAAGGGTTCGCTGGTGACGAAGACCTGCTGTACATAACCGGGATCAGCAAGAAAGTTGGCGATGGAGAGTGTGGAGGGAACCTGTTGCACCTGATGCAGGTTGTAGCGCAGCAGCACATATTTGAGCCAGGTTGCGCCGGTTTGCGCGGCGATGGTGCGGCCCTCCAGATCTTTGAAGTCGCGGATGGGCGAATCTTTGTGCACCATGATGGCCTGAGGGTCGTGCTGCATGGTGGCGGCTACGGCCACCAAGGGCAATCCGTTGGAATCCCATTCCAGAATCTGATCGCTCGATCCAAGCCCGACCTCGGCCTTGCCTGTAGCAATGAGTTGGGCGACACTGCCGTACTGCGGCAGCGGCAGAAGCGTGACGTCAAGGCCTTCTGCTTTGTAGTAGCCCTTCAGCAGCGCCGTGTAAAAGCCACCGTGCTCGGGCTGTGGATACCAGTCGAGCTGAAGACGAACCGGCGTAAGTCCATTGACAGGTGCGGAAGAGTGACTGCGGCAGCCCGTGGCGAAGGCGGCAAGCGCGGCAACAAGTGAGAGTGCGAAGGGAACGGTGAATCGCAAGATACGCCTCACAAAGGTGGAGTGCTTGAATGGAACGGTATCACGAGATGTCTTTCAGGACGGCGTTCTTTCTGCACGCGCCAATCTGCGCTGCAAGTTGAAGCAGAGACTCATCCATGCCGCGCGGGGCAGCCACCTGTACGCCGCCCGCCGCGCAGGGTACGGTGACAACGGGCACGCCGCCAAGGCTGAAGGGTGTTGTGTAGCGCAGCAGGCGGCTTCGTGTCTGGCTGTGGTCAGCGCCGGCTGCCAGTCGCACAACGGGCGAAGCAGGCAGGAGCAGGAGCTCATGCTCGGCGAAGAGCGCATCCATCCGCTCGCACAATTCCATGTAGCGCCGGCGCAGAGCGGCGAGCTCAGAGTCAGCGATACGCGCACCCCACTCCAGCCGCTCGCGAATGGCCGCCTGAAACTCCTCGTAACGGCCCGCATGGATCCGCGCAGCCTCCCACGCCTGGATCGGCGCGAAGATACTGAATGCACCGTTCCATTCTGGTGCCGAAAAGGTTGATCGGCGCAGGCCCATGACTTCCAACTGCCGGGCAAACTGATGCAGACTCGCGATAACTACCGGGTCGCAATCGTGCAAGAAACTATCTTCCAGGAGAGCGAAGCGTGTAAAGCGGTGCAGCGTGGATGGTTGTACGGTCGCAAATGGCGCAGCCAGGAGCGGAGCGTCTTCGAGATCCCGGAAAAGCCAGCCCATGGTGTCGAACGATGGTGCAAGATGCGCGGCCCCGTGCCAGTTCCCACGGCCGAGCGTAGCGCGATACCCGGCGAGTCCGCAGAGCGCAGCAGGGACGCGGATCGATCCGCCGGTGTCCGTACCGATGGCCGCGACGGCAGAGCTCTCCAGCACGCTTGCCGCCGCGCCGCTCGACGACCCGCCGGTGAGCGCACCGGCTTGACTCGGCTGCTCGCAATCGCCGAACTCGGGATTCTCGCCGGTGATGCCATACGCCAGCGGATGCAGATGCGTCTTGCCGATGATCACGGCGCCCGCGGAGCGGAGCTGCTCAACCAGCCATGAGTCATGCGCCGCAGCGCCATGAAGATCGCGGTAGAGGCGCACCCCGCAGCTGGTAGGCGCGCCGGCCAGATCGAAGCAATCCTTCACTGAAATAGGCAGGCCCCAAAGATTGCCGCGGCCATCGCCAAACGCGCCGTCTTGCCCACGCGGCATGGCTTCCATGCGTGTTGCTTCAGCCATGGTCCACGCAGAATTCTGCCAAAGATACGTGTTGCGGCCGGCATTTCGATTGGACCGCGCCAAGGCCTGCTGCGCCAACTCGGTCGGAGTCGCAAGACCATTCGCAAGCGCTGTTCGCAGGCCATGAACGGCCCATTCGACTGAACTCATAGAGCGATTCTAAGCGCAATCGCGAGTTGGCAATCTCCACCGTATAAAGACGGTATAAGTGTGGCTCATTTTGTCGAACGTGACGAAGTGCGGACATGCTAAGTTCGAGTATGGGAGTTGTTCCGGCCACCTCGCCTCGCCCCGAACGGCGGCGCCAATCGACCCTTGATCGAGACGAGCAGCGTATGACTGCGCTCGTCGCCTTCACGGCGCGGTCGATGCGCACGGCGCGCCCGCGGCCGTTTGGCGCGTCTGTCATTCACACGACGTCAGGGGCGGCATTGCTGCATGCGCTGAACAATGTAGCCGGCGAATCGGATCCGAGCGCCCACGCCGAGGTTCGTGCAATTCGCCTGGCCGCAAAGCGGCTCAAGCGGCTATCCCTGGCGGGCTACACGCTCTACACCACGTGTGAGCCCTGCCCCATGTGCATGGGCGCTGCGCTGTGGTCTGGTGTAGATCGCGTCGTTTTTGGCGCGACCATCGAAGATGCCAACCGGCATTGCACTCAAATTCAGATTCCCGCAGCGGAGGTGGCGGCGCGCAGCGATATGCATTGCATCGTGGACGGGCCTATCCTCCGCTGCGAGTGCTACGCGCTGTTTACTCACCCGAATATGTTGAAAGCGTTTCGCCGTTGGTCGACACGAAAACGCAAGTAGACGCCTTTGAATCAGCAGTGTTCAACGAAGGGTAGATCACATGGTGAACGGAATCGCCGCAGAGTTGTCTTCTATTGTGGGCGACGCGGCTCGTGTGCTCACGGCGCCTGCCGTGCTGGATCGCCTCTCGCATGATTTCTATTGGTATTCGCCCGTGCTGCGCCCACAACTTGCAGATAAGGTCGGTGAAGTTGCGGTTCAGCCGGTGAATCGCGAAGAGTTGCTGGCGATCCTGCGCTTTGCGCACGGTGCAGACATTCCAGTCACAGTACGCGGCGCGGGCACGGGAAACTATGGCCAGTGTGTGCCCCTGCAGGGTGGCATCGTGCTGGACCTATCCCTGATGGACAAGCTTGAAGAGATTCGACCGGATGGTGTCGCAGTGTGCCAGCCCGGCCTGCGCCTTGGCGTGCTGGAGACGGAGGCGCGCAAGCAGGGATGGGAGTTGCGCATGTATCCATCCACGCTGGTCAAAGCGTCTGTGGGCGGATTTCTTGCCGGAGGTTCGGGCGGCATTGGATCCGTTCGCCACGGCGGTCTGCGCGACTTTGACACCGTGCGCGCCTTCGAGGTCGTGACCATGGAAGCGGAGCCCAGGGTGGTGCTGCATGAAGGCGCAACGGTGCACGAGATCCTCCACGCCTGGGGCACTAACGGCGTATTGGCGCGGATATGGTTTGCCCTTACACCCGCAGTGGACTGGACGCAGGTGACGATTGCTTTCGACACGTACGAACACGCATTTGACTTCGGTGAACTCATCGCAGCGGGCGACGCATGGATCAAACGTCTCGTGACTGTCTTCGAATGGCCCATTCCATCTTTCTTTGCGCCGGTTAAGCCGCTCATGCGCCAGGGCAAGGCGATTGTGTTGGCGATGATCGCTACGGCGCAATTGGCCAGATTGCGACCCGCAGCAGAGAGCGCGCAAGGCGAGATCACATTTGCGGGACCCTTCGATGGCCCGCGCACGCAGCCCCTGCTGAGTGATTACACCTGGAACCACACAACGCTTTGGGCGATCAAGGCCAATCCTGCATACACCTATCTGCAATGCGGATTCTCATCCACGGAGTGCCGTGAGCAGTTTCGCCTGTTGCGCGAGCGTTTTGGAGACGAGATCCTCTTCCACATCGAATTCATGAAGAATGGCGACGGCGCGGTGGTTCCCGGCGCAATTCCGGTGGTTCGCTTCATCAGCGAGGAGCGTCTGAACGAGATGATCGCCTATTGCAGGTCAATCGGAGTCTTTGTCGCCAATCCCCACGTGAATTATCTGGAGGATGCCGGCAGGTTCCGCGCAGATCACATTCAGCTGCTGGCAAAACAGAGGTACGATCCAGCGGGCTTGCTGAATCCCGGGAAGATGATCAGTTTTCAGCGTAAGGCGGTGACTCGATGAAGACATGGATTCCCGACGCACGCAACTTTGCCTACCTGACCTGGAAACAGGTGGATGCACTACCGCGCGACAGCACGCTGCTGGTTCTGCCCACTGCAGCCATCGAGCAGCACGGGCATCATCTGCCGCTCGCCACCGATACGCTGATCAACAATCTTCTGCTTGGAAAGGCTCTCGAACGAGTGCCCCCACAGCTTCCCATTTATGCATTGCCGCCCGTGTGCTATGGCAAGAGCAATGAGCACCTCGGCTTTCCGGGCACGCTGTCAGTGAGTGCCCAGACATTTCTTGCCGTGGTCCGCGATCTGGGTGCGAGCATTGCTGCCGGCGGATTCAAAAAACTCGTCCTCTACAACACGCATGGAGGCAATACGTCGCTCGTCGATGTGCTGGCTCGCGATCTGCGGATTGAATTTGGCTTGCGCACATTTACGCTGTTCGGCTCGCCGGACGCCGCCTTCGATGGTGTGAGCCGGCAGGAGCGCACTTACGGATTTCACGCAGGCGAAATTGAAACATCTTTCCTGCTCCATGCAACACCTGAATTGGTCTATCCCGAGGCCTACACCTCGAGCTATATCGCACATGTTGACCGACCGGAGATCCTCAAGCCGGAGGGGTCGGCGGCGAATTTTGCATGGATGACCAGGGACATTGCGCCGAGCGGCGTGATGGGCGATCCGTCCGCGGCTACCGCGCAAAATGGGGAGCGATGGTCAAACGAGACTGCAGCGCGCATTGCAGAGATTCTGGTTGCGATGCACAGCTTTGAGCAGAAGCACGGAGCGTAGGCATGGCGCTGGTCGATTGCGGAAACGGGGTGCGGCTGGATCGCGGCGTGAAGATGCGCCTTGCCGATGGCGTTACGCTGGTCTCGGATCATTACTATCCGTCAGGGCCCGGGGCCTGGCCCACATTGCTGATGCGCCAGCCCTACGGGCGCGATATCGCATCGTCAGTCGTTTACGCGCACCCCGTGTGGTTTGCGCGTCACGGCTATCACGTCGCAATCCAGGACGTGCGCGGCCGCGGAGAGTCGGAAGGCGACTTCTATCCCTTTCGCAACGAAGGCCGCGACGGCGCGGAGACCATCGCCTGGCTGGGCAATCACGCTGCTTGCAACGGCCGAATCGGCATGTACGGTTTTTCCTACCAGGGAGCAACGCAGCTGCTAGCTGCGGCCGAGCAGCCGGAGGGGCTGCAGTGCATTGCACCGCACATGACCGCTGCCGATCTCTATCACGGATGGTTCTATCACCAGGGCGCGCTCCGCCTGAGCGCGACACTGAGCTGGGGCATTCAGATGCTGCGCGAAGATGCGCGGCGGCGCGGGCTGCGCGAGGCGAGCGTCCGGTTGGAGAGCGCCTGGGCGAGTCTTCGCACCCAGGCTTTGTCGGCTCCTTATACAAAGCATCCTGCGCTGCAGGATGATGGACTGCCCACCTACGTCCACGACTGGATGCAGCATCGAGAGCCTGGCGAGTACTGGACGTTGCAGGACATTAGTATGCGTCTGGCTCGCATCGCGATTCCTGCGCTCCACATGGCGGGATGGTTTGATTTGTACCTGGAGGGATCGATCGCGGGTTATCTTGCGTTGCGCGATGGCGCGGGCAGTGCATTTGCACGGGAGAGCCAGTATCTGATTGCCGGCCCTTGGGTGCATATTCCCTGGGGAGACCGCGCAGGAGAGATGAACTGCGGCCCCGGTGCAAATCTCGACACGGACGCGATTCTATTGCGATGGCTCGATCACTGGCTCAAAGATTCAGGCGATTTCCAGGGGGAGCCGCGTGTTCGGTACTTTGTTCTCGGTGCAAACGCCTGGCGCTCGGCCAGTGAATGGCCTGCAAGGGGGTCGTGCAGGATCCATTTGCACAGTCATGGGAATGCGAATTCGCGCAAGGGTGATGGGTGGCTCTCCAGGGCAGCCCCAGCCGATGAGGAGCCGAACGATCTGTTTGTTCATGATCCCGAAGTGCCGGTCGCAGCGCCGGGCGGGCCGCAGGGCCTGAGTGGATGTTTTGACCAGTCACTGCTGGAACTCGGAAATCATCTGCTGGTTTACACCTCGCCGGTTCTTGCGGCTGAAATCGAGATCTTTGGAACGCCGCGCATGCAACTCTTCGCAAGTACCTCGGCGCAGTTTGCTGATTTCACCGCAAAGCTTGTACGCGTAAAAGCGGATGGATCGGCGGCTTTCCTTGCAATCGGCATTGCGCGCAGCTCGTGGCTCTTTCGAGAGACGCGCTATGAAGCGGATGAGGTCCGTGAGTGGAGGTTTGATTTGGAGCCTGTCGCTGTTGCGCTGTTTCCCGGTGAGAAGTTGCGCCTTGAGATTGCCAGTTCGGCCTTCCCGCTCTACGATCGCAATCCCTCTACTGGTACCCCTCCGCAAAATGCAGACCAATGGTCATGGACTCGCTCGACTCAACGAATCCTGCACACTGCAACGCATCCGTCGGCAATCTATTTACCGATGCAGGGGAGTGCCGCATGGTGAGCGTGCAGACTGGGCGCATACCGGAGATTGTGTTGAGTGAGGTAGGCAAATGCTTTCAGGACTCCGCGCCAGTGTTGAAAGACATCTCTCTGACCGTGGAGCGTGGAGAATTTGTCTCAATCCTCGGTCCGTCAGGGTGCGGCAAGTCCACGCTGCTTCGTCTCGTCTCCGGTTTGAGCCCCGTCAGTGCTGGATCCTTGCAGGTGAACGGCATGACGCCCGAGAACGCTCGCGAACTGATGAGCTTCATCTTTCAGGACGCGACGTTGCTGCCTTGGAGAACCGTTGAGCAGAATGTCGGCCTGGGCATGGAACTGGAGTATGCGGCGCGACCTCTCCGCAAAGAGTGTGTGGCGCGCATGATCGATCTGGTTGGGCTGAGTCATGTTGCCAAAAGCTACCCACGGCAGCTCTCAGGCGGGATGAAAATGCGTGTCTCCATCGCACGTGCACTGGCGAGCAGACCGCGCATTCTTTTAATGGACGAGCCGTTTGCGGCATTAGACGAAATGACGCGCGATCGCATGAATGAAGAGCTGTTGCGGCTTTACGCAGAGCAGAAGTGGACGGTTCTTTTTGTCACGCACTCCATCGCAGAAGCCGTGTTTCTGTCTTCACGCATTGTAATTTTGGCAGCGCACCCTGCCAGAATGGCGCATGATGTTCCGGTTAGTCTTGCATGGCCGAGGACCACGGCCACCAGGGAGTCGCGGGAATTCGAAGAACTTGTCACGCAGACATCACGCTATCTGCGGGGGGTATACACGCAGTGAGAGCCAAAGGAGTGTTGGCGTTCAATAGTCTGCTGGTGTTTGTAGTCCTGCTGTGCGTTTGGCAGGCGCTGATATGGGCAAATCATCTTCCCGCATACATCCTTCCAGGGCCAGTGCGGGTGGCGCGAGTTGTCGTTGAGCGTCTCCCCGCATTGTTTCTCTCGCTTGGCATTACTGCGGAAGAAGCGGCTGCAGGTCTTTTAACCAGCATCGTGGCCGGCGTTGCATCGGCGATGCTTTTTGCGCAGTGGAACTGGCTGCGTCAGACGCTTTATCCCTACACGATCCTCCTGCAGACGGTGCCCATCGTGGCTATTGCGCCGCTCATTATCAACTGGGCCGGTCCCGGCATTACATCTGTATCGATTGTGACCTTCGTCATCTGCCTTGCGCCAGTGATCGCCAACGCGACGCAGGGCCTCATCAGCGTTGACAGAAACCTGATCCACCTGTTTGTAATGCATAAGGCAACGCGGGCGCAGATTCTATTCAAGCTGCGTCTGCCTCATGCGCTGCCCAACCTGTTCACTGGCATTCGCATCGCGTCGGGGATCAGCGTTATCGGGGCCATTACCGGAGAACTCTTTGCCGGGTCCACGCGCGTGGGTGAAGGCGGCCTTGGTTATGCCATCATCTACGCAAGCAATCAGATGGAGACTGATTATCTTTTTGCGTTGGTGCTTGCCGCCACAGTGCTTGGATTTGCCTTCTTCTTTACTGTGATGTTTCTGGAATGGCTGTTTCTGCGGAACTGGCATGAGTCCAGCAGACAGCAAGCCGTGGAGTAATCGAGGATCGACACGATGTTACGCATGGAATCTGAAACAGGCTGGTGGCTGATAACGCATCCCGATCACGCAAGGCTGGCCGGGGCCTTCGCCGCAGCGTGGGGCAACGCGCAATTTCGCAAGCCGGAACCAAGAGCCCGCGTCCTGCATGGCATTGCGAGTCATGATGATGGCTGGGCTGTGCGCGACGCGCATCCTGTCATCACGCGCCAGGGAAGGCCTTCCGCCTTTTCGCGCGAACTCGTGGGCAAGTACTCCGCCTTTGAGGAGATTGACATCGAGGAGTATCTCGCCGTGCGTGACCGGGCCGTGCGCATGATTGCCGAAGAGGATCCATACGCCGGTGTGCTCATCCTGATGCACACCTGTAACCTGCTGACGGAGCATGCTGACCGGTCGACGATCGCGCCGGAGGGGCTGGCTCTGCTGGATGAATTTCTCGATCGTCAGCGCGCTTACAAGGCCGAGTTGCTCTCCGCAATCGCGGCCGATGCCTCGCTGACCGTGGCTGAGAAATCGGAGGGGACAATTGAGGAGCACTTCAGACTCCTGCAGGCATGTGACAACCTTTCGCTGCTCACATGCGTTGCTTACGCCTCGCCGGCCCACCTCCTCCATCCGTTGCCATGCACGGATGGCTCTGCTGTGCGCGTTGACGTGCTACCAGTGGCGCCGCGCCATTTCCACCTGAAGCCCTGGCCTTTCGCATCGGCAGAGATGCAGTTCACATTTCCAGCACGCCACGTGCGCGGCCTGGAGTTTAAGACAGCGGCAGAACTCGAGGCGGCGTTCCACGCAGCGGGGGTGGAGTCGCTCAGTGTCATGCTCTCCGCCTGAGCGCCCGCGTGCGCTAACGTTCGCACTGCTCAAAGATCTATCGCCCAAGACGTTGTCTTTGTGCCTGCATGTTGAGATCAGAAGTCAAAGTGCAGAGACATCTGAACCTGGCGCGGGCTGCCGATGGTGTGAGTGACAATGCCGAGCCCCGACGGGCAGGCATAAAAGCTTGAGTTGGTTTGGGAGCCGTTGGCCGCGCAGCCGGTTGGCAGTGGAGTGGTCCCGGCGGTGGGAAATGCGTTGTAGAACTGGTTTTGCGAAACCTCGTTGCCGGGGATGTCGAAGCTTGTCGTGTTCGTGAGGTTGTACACGTCAAAGGTGTAGCGGACGCTATAGCGATCGCCAAGCCTCGTCATCTTCACGAGTGAAGCATCAGCACGGCGCTGGAAGGCTTGCCGAAAGATATTGCGCTGCCCGTTGGTAAAGCCCGTCTCGAAAGGGTCTGACGTTGGAATTGCGCCGTTCAAGCCACCGGCGGGCAACAAAGGAATCGTGAAGCATTCAGGCTTGAGCGCAACGTCGCCATTCAGGAACGCGCCGGAACGCCCGGTAACCGCGGACTTCGGCGTGCAACCTGGAGCGAGCGGAACGATGGGATTGGTGATGCCGTCGGCGGTGGAGTAGTAGATGCTGCCTACCGCGCCGGAGAAGTCGATGATGCTGTAAGGCTGACCGCTCTGCAAAACGGTAAGTCCAATCATGGACCACCCGTTGATCAGCTTGCCTTCCAGCGAATGCTCCGTAGCCATCTTCGGCAGATCGAATACATAATTGAAGTTGATGACGTGGGTGCGGTCAAAGTCCGCTGATCCATACGCGCTCCGCAGATTCAGCGGGTTATTTCCATTGTAGAAAAGACCAAGCCCGCTCTGCTCATCAAGTGCGTGCGAATAAGTGTACGAGGCGCTCAACTGAATGCCATGACTGAGGCGCTTGTCCACATGCGCCTGAAGGGCGTTGTACGCATCCACGCCGGCAGCCTTGTAGGTGATGGATTCCGCCGCATAGCCAATGTAAGGGACACGAAGGTCCACGTTGCCGCCTTCGTAGTTGGCCAGATAGTTCGTTCCATCCGGGAGCGTCGCTCCAATCACGTTGTATCCGTAACTGTAGTTTTGCTGATTTGCGCTACCTGCCAGCGCTGGATTCGATGGCGAGGCAATGTTTGGCTGATTGAATGGCACAGGAATGACCTGATGCCGTCCTACATTGCCCACGTAACCGATCTCAATGGCAACATCATTGCGCGGTTGCCACTGGATGTCGAGCGTGTAATTGATCGTGTAGGGCAGCTTGTTGGCGCGGTCATAGACGCCAAGCGAGATGGGCTGGCCGAAGTTCAGGATGCCGACTGCGTTCGGAAGATAATTGTTCAGGTCGGATGCCTTGGGATTATTCGGAGCCGGCAACAGGGAAGTGCCGTAAGGATTTTCCAGGTCGCCAGCCGTCGCGGAGGGAGTTCCAATCTCCGCTCCGGTGGCGGGATCCGTTGCGCCGCCACAAGTGGGAATGTAGAAGTAAAGGTAAGTAACGGAGCTGACCGGGCAGCTTGAGACATTTACAAAAGGCAGTTGCTGGTTGACACCGAACGGGCCGCCTGTGACCGTACCGATGGCGTAACCGGGCGAGAAGTAGCTGAACAGTTCGCCACGATCGTAGTACATGCCGCTGCCGACGCGCACCACCACCTTGTCATGGAACATCTGAGGCTGCCACGCGGCCCCAAGGCGCGGAGCGATGCCCCACTGCCGTCCGGTCAATGTGGTGGCACTTACGCCCGGAGTGCCGTTGGTGTTGTTGCCGGCAATAATCAGGCCGGAGTTCTGGATGACGTCCGTCGCGGCGTTGTAGCTATACCGGCTCGAGTCAAAGTTAAAGATGCGGCCGTATTTCTCGCTCAGTCCGCCATCCCAGTCATAGCGCACACCCGCGGTGAGCGAGAGATTGGGACGAATCTGGTACTTGTCCTGTAGATACATTCCAAGTTGGTCCGCGCGGTAATAGCGGTTGGCATTTCCTTGCAGGAATGAGGTGACATAGAAGCCTGTCGACGAACTGCCAGGCGTCACGAAGCCCTGCATAAACTGGCTCAGGTCGTCTGAGGCGATGGTGCCCGTGCCTGTGCGCTTGTCAATGGTATTGAGCTGCGTGTACGTGTAGCTGGTCCCGAAACTAAGCGTGTGCTTGCCCAGCATCCATACCGCGCTGCCAGACGGCGCAAGGCGATTCTGGAACATGCCCGTGTTCGATGCCTGCCCCTCGGCATTAGGGCCGATGTTGAGGATTGCGGTCGAGACGCCGGCAGGCTGATCGCTGCCAAGCACGTTGTAAACAGAAACGCCGGGGAAGTAGCTTGAGCCGAACATATTGATCGAGGCTGTGCCTGCCGCGCCCCCTGGGATGGACGTGGGGCCAAAGGCCTGCTCATTGTTGGCGTAGTTCTTCTCGCGGATGAAGCCCAGCGTCTCGGTCGTACTCAAATTCGACTTGACGATGTAGCTGTTTGTGATGGAGAAGACCTGTGCGCCCGAGTCCAGATGCTCTGTGAAACCGGGCACGCTGGAATAGGCAAAGGGAGCGAGGGTTGGGTCATGTTGATAGAAATATTTGACCGAGAGAGTCTCTTTACTGCTCGCGTCATAGTCAAGATCAGCCACGGCAACGTCGGCCGTAAAGCGTCCCGTACCGGGAATGAAAGCATTATCAATATGCGCTGCTGTGGGTGCGCTGCCCTTCAGTGCATCATTTGGGATAAGCCATTTTCCCGGTTCTCCGGGTAGCGCCGGAGAATTGAAAAGCGCCAGCGCGGTTTGATCGATATTCGCTGAAGTGATGCTCGTGCCAAAGGATCCGTTCGTGAGCGAAGCTAGCGTGGAGGCCGAGCGATCATCGCTCAGCCCTACGGGCACATCGAGCACGGAGTCGCCGATCTCCTGGTCAGAGACATGCAAATGTTGATAGCCGATGAAGCCGAACAGCTTGTCTTTGAGGATCGGGCCGCCAAGCGTGCCGCCAAGTTCGTAGCGGTGCAGTTGCGGGACT
Organism: Acidobacteriota bacterium; assembly: GCA_021805025.1. Lineage (GTDB taxonomy): Bacteria > Acidobacteriota > Terriglobia > Terriglobales > Acidobacteriaceae > Telmatobacter. The sequence continues at coordinate 82,349 of JAJZGF010000001.1, read as the reverse complement.
TTGTTGTAAGCAGGGATGTCCGGATCCTGATTGAAGAAAAATGGCGCCGCGTTCAGCCAGCTGGTGCCGCGATGCGCATAGAGCGAGCCATGCATGTTGTTTGTGCCCGAGGCAGTGCTCATGTCAATATGCGCGCCAGAGGTGCTGCCCTGGTCTGCGTCGTACATCGACGCATTCACGCGGACTTCCTGAAGGGTCTCAGGCGCCGGTGTCGGCAGCGCATTGCCGATCGAGAGGTAGATGGAAGCGGCGGATGGAATGACGCCGCCCGCACCCGTGCTGCTGGAGACGCCCGTGCTGTTGATGACGCGCGCTGAGGCTACCTGGCTGGTGCTTTTGCCATTGAACAGGTTGCTCGCATCCACGCCGTTCAACAGGAAGCTGTTCGACGTGTCGCGCTGTCCATTGGCCCAGATGGGAACATTGCCCATGCCGGAGTCTGCTCCCGTTCCGCTGGGCAGCTCTGCGTTCACGCCGGTTGACTCCGTGGCAAGACCCGTGAAGCTACCTGTCGCCAGCGGCACGTCCTCAATCTGGGATTTGTCCATCACGTAGCCGTTCGTTGTGTCGACCGCATTCATCAGCGGCGTCGCTTCCACTTCCACCGTTGTTGTCGTCTCCCCCACTTTCAACGCGGCGTTGACCGTGGCGGTGCGATCCGCCTGCACTGTAATGTGCTGGGTCTTCTGCACGTCAAAACCCGCTGCTGTATACGTGAGCGTGTAGCTGCCAATCGGCAGGTTCACAAACGTGTAAATGCCCGTTGCATTGCTTTTGGTGGTCCGTGAGAAAGATGTCTGCTCACCCAGCACTGCAACCGTCGCCCCGGGGATTACACCTCCCGATGCATCGGTCACCTCACCGGTGATTCCGCCCAGCGTTTGTTGCGCCACCGCAGGCAGGCCGTTCAGTACAAGAATTGCCAGAGGCAGGAATAGACGGGGAAACAGGGAGAAGCTTGATCGCATGGAATACCTCAAAGGGATAGGCCTCGAAAATGGGAATTCACACTCCTGCGTGACGGAGGCTGCGTGTAACTCGATGCATCAATGCGCGTTCAATCGCACAAGGAAATCAATCGGAGGAGAAGAGAGCAGAGGGTCCGCAACGAATGAAGCTGGTCGTTGTTCTTGTCTGGGTGCGACTACAGTACTTGTAAGATAAGTATTACCGCATAAAGTTTATCTAAAGATTCGCGCCGCAAAGGAATGTCTTGTCCGCCGCATCACGATGCCGGCAACAGGGAAACATGCGCCTGCACGATGCGCCAGCCTTCCTGCAACCTGACCCACACCTGACTTTGCCGGCCGCGGATCGGGCCCGCTTCCGTTGCGCGCTCGAATTCCAGGGTGATGCTGGCAAAGTCGCGATCAAAGCTGACGATGTGCAGCCGCTGGATGGTGCGGGCCAGGTTCTGCGTCGGCCGAGACCTGCGGAATGCCGCAAGGTCGCTCGGTCCATACACGTTTTCCGTGGCGCCGAAGCGCATCACCTGGTCGCCTGACCAGAACATGCTGATCAGCGTCTCAACGTCGTTAGCGACCAGCGCATTCTCATACTGCGAGTAAAGCTCACTCAGTTCCGCGACAACATCGGGGTCATTGATCGTCATTGGAATGGGAAGAGCTCCCGGTCCGGCAGGATCTGCCTGCTCAGAGCCGCACTAACAGTATGCACAGGCTCGTTCACCAGTTGGCTGATGCGCAGCTTGAGAGCAACACTACAAAGCAGATAGGCGTGAACTGCGCTGAAGTCCCAACGGCTGATCAACAGATCGACCATGCGGTTTGTTGCGCTGCGCGATGTCTCAAGCAGGTCAGTTCCTGTTTCCACCACGATCCATGCGTCAGCCATCGAATCTGGCGCAATGTGTTCCCGCGCTTCAACCAGGGGTCCGCGAAGCACTTGATGCTTGTGCAGTCGAAAGGCAAGCGTCACATCCAGCGGACACTCAATCCCGTTGATGCAGACCTCTCCATCGCCCTGTGCCGCGTGCCCGTCTCCGCAACTGAAGAGCGCGCCTCGGTTGTAAACAGGCAGGTAAAGCGTGGAGCCGGCGCACAGTTCCCGCACATCCAGATTGCCTCCGAAGGGCCCCGGTGGCCGCGTCCGAAATGCTCCATCGTCCGCGCGCGCCACGCCCATCACGCCCAGGAACGGCCGCACGGGCACAATCGCAGGCGCCAGTGAACTCGTGGACTCGCCATCGAGCTGCCAATGAAACAGGTATGGCTCGCGAAACCGCTCCTTGAGCAGGCCCAGCCCTTCAACTACACTCGTCCATCCCCAGCCGCTGTGCCGCGTTGCCAGCACGTCCACCTGCAGCACATCCCCCGGTTCCGCGCCCTCGATCCAGATGGGCCCTGTCAGTGCATGAATGCGGGTGCGGTCAATCTTCAGATATGCCGCAACATTCATGCCGGGCTGTACCTGGCCGCCGCTTGCATCTGTGCATTCAATCTGCACCTCGTCGCCGGACTGGATGTGCAGCCGCGGTTGTAGCGCGCGGTCCCACACGGAATGGGTTGGCTCTGCGCTGAGTGTATGCTCCCTCATGGCTCCTTCACCCGGACCGTCATCTGCAGTTCGACCAACGCATTGCGCGGCAGCGCACTCACGCCCACCGCGGCGCGCACATGCCGGCCCGCCTCTCCAAAAACCTCCACCAGCAGATCTGACGCGCCGTTGATTACCGCCGGCGAATCCGGGAATCCAGCGGCTGCATTCACATAGCCGTTGACGGTCAGAATCTCCGCCACGCGGTCCAGCGAGCCGAGTGTTTCCCGCAGCACTGCGAGCTGCGTCAGCGCACAGGCTCGCGCTGCTGCGTAACCCTCTTCTGTGCTCCGTCCGTCTCCGGCCGTGCCGGAAATCAACCCCTCTGGCCCGAAGGAGATCACGCCGGAAAGGTACACAGTCTTACCTGCCTGCTTTGCCGGCAGGTAATTGCCGCCTGCCCTGGGCATGGGCGGAAGTTCCAGGCCCAGCGCCGCCAGCTTCTGCTCGGGAGTGAAATTCTGCGTCATTGAAATCGAATGTAGCACGAGTTGCGGAGCAGCTATGGGATTTCACGTCGACTCAAGTTAGGATGGGCCATACAGCGTCGCCGCACAGGACACAGTGGTGCGGCGCTGGATCCCAATCTCCGGGAGACCGCTCCGCATGACGACTCGTGTTGCAAAGATCCTGCTCCTGGCCGGCGTTGCCTTCTTCTATATGCTCGTGGTCTTCAATAACCTTACCGACTACAACTCGAACTATGAGTTTGTGCGCCACGTGCTGCTGATGGATTCAACGATCCCTGGGAATCATGGCATGGGGCGGGCTCTCCATGCCGCCTGGATTCATATCGCGTTCTACGACTGCATCATTGCCTGGGAAGCTGTGACAGCAGTTCTCCTCTGGATCGCAACAGCCGGCCTGGTCCGTGTGCTCGGCTCTTCAGCGGACAGGTTCAACGCCGCCAAGCGTTTGCCCATCATCGCGCTTACGTCGTCCATGCTCATGTGGTTTGTCGCATTTCATACGGTCGGCGGTGAGTGGTTTCTGATGTGGCAATCCCATACCTGGAACGGTCAGGAAGATGCCTTCAGGAACTTTGCGGAAGTGGGCCTCGTGCTGTTGCTTATTCTTCTGCCTGAAGCGGAGAAGCAGCCCTGATCTCTCATCGAGGTGCGCGACGCAGCCGCCATCCTGCCAGCGCATACCATCCAATCCCGACGGCGAGATAGCACACGTATATCAGGGGCAGCCGCGCATGAGCGGCGTCGGTTGTCGAACGCAGATCAAATACAGTAATGAGAATCATGACCGCTACCGTCAGTATGCAAAGGCCTGCAACCACTATTGAATGTTGCCCGACCGCGCGCCGCGCAAATGGAAGAGCAATGGCAATAAGGGTGTATGCAGTTAGAAAGCCGAAGACAGCGAGGGACCCCAGCAGATCGTACATCTCTTCGCCCCTTACCCCGCGGAGTGCGAGCCCCGACGTCATGCCCAGCATCAGCACTGCCGACAGGCCAATCGAATATCCCGGCGTGCCATGTCGCCGGCTTGTGCCTGCCAGTACTGAAGGTAGCAGTCCGCCATGCGCCATGCGCATCAGCACACGCGCCGCGGCAATAATACATGCCAGCACGCACGCAAACATGCTGATGCCCGCGCCGAAATCGATCGCCACTCCCACCCCCGCGAGGTCTGCCTTTTCAGCCAGCAGATGCAGAGGACTCGTGGTCTCGCTCAGGTTGCCGGGCTCCCCACGAAACCCCAGCACCTCGGAGTAGGAGCACAGCACGAAGAAGACCCCGGCCAGAACGGCGCATTGAATGACTGCGCGCGGAATGGTGCGCAGCGGATCGCGGGCCTCCGCACCGAGCGTAGTTGCGCTCTCGAACCCAACAAAGCTGAACATCGCCAGGACCAGCGCCGGGCCCAGCGCGGATGGATGTACGCCGCGCAACTTCACTTCTTGAAGATCAATGTGAAAGCCGGCGCGATACAGTATCGCCGAGAGAACAAGCACAATGAGGCACAGGGATGCGGCTTCAATCCACAGCATCACCTCGGCTGAAAGCTTCACGTCTCGGTAGGCAATCGTCGCGGCCAGCGCACACACCGCCAGGAGTGTGGCCAGGTAGTTAGGCGACCAGTGAAGGAACTGCTCGCATAACAACACGGCATAGTAAAGTGCGCCCCCTGCGACGGAAGCGCCAGTTGCAAGGTAAGCCATGAGCAGCGCCCATGCTGCAGTGACACCGAAGAATGGCGGCAGGGCCTCAGCCGTGTAGGTGTAAAGCGACCCCGGCGATGCAGAGATGCGAGCGAAGCGGCTGACACAGAAGCCGACAAGCAAGGTCGCACCAGTGGCAAGCAGATACACGAACCATGTGCCATTACCTGCCAGCGCAAAGACAAGCGGGATGGTCAGCGACGATGAAGTGGAGGGAGCCATCGCCGAGACAGACTGAGCCAGAGTTTCCACTGGACCCAGCACGCCGGCGTGCAGGCCATATTCTTCGCGTGCAGGCGCGTGGTTTTCTGTTGCCGAGTGCGGAGTTTCGGAGTGCGTCACGCTTCGACCTTTGAATTCAGCGTGCACGTCATGCTTCCTCGTGTCATGCGTGATCGTTTCTGTAACCTCGATTGAGTACACTGTAAAGACATGTCAGTTGGCGCCATTGTTCTGGCAGCGGGAGCCAGCCGCCGCCTAGGCGAGCCCAAGCAACTTCTCCAATTCCACGGTGAGACCCTGCTTGCGCGCGCCATCCGCACTGCTGCCGAAGCAGGAGCGATGCCGGTCCTGGCCGTCCTTGGCGCACACGCTGAGCGCATCCGCCAGTCCATCGATTTCGCACCGGCGACACAAGTCATCAATCGTGCGTGGGAGCAGGGAATCGCCAGTTCCATCCAGGCAGGCCTCCGCACAATGGAGGAGCTTGCTCCCCTGGCCTCCGGCGCATTGCTGATGACATGCGATCAGCCCCACCTAACCGTCCTCCATCTTCAGACGCTGATCCGCTTCTTTCTTGACCACGATGGCGCCCGGATCATTGCATCCAGTTACGCCGGCATCGTTGGAACCCCCGCAGTCTTTCCAGCTTCCACCTACCCAGGGCTGTACGCGCTCAACGGCGACAAGGGAGCCCGTTCGTTACTGGCCGAGTGCACTCCATCCATTATCCCTGTGCCATTCGAGCGCGGCGAGATCGACATTGATCTTCCTGCGGATCGAGTACTGCTTGAGTAGCCGCTATCGCTCAACCGTCGCCTCGATGTAACCATGCGGCTCATCAATCGGCACAAAAATATGGTTCGGATTGTCCTGCCCGAACGGGCTAAGGTCGGCAAGAATGTGATGGAGGTTTGGCATGGCGAGCTTGATGCGCGCAATCTCAGGAGCCGCTTCGAGCGCTGCCTCCGCCATCTCATAAAGAGTGTGCTGCACGCTCATGCTGTGATGCGCAGTGAAGACGCGCAGAATTGCTTCCGTGATGCGCTGCCGGGCGCCCGCAAAGTCCGGAGCCATCGCTTCAAAGTCCCACTGAACCTTTGCGCAGGTTCCGAAGATGCGATCGGTGGAGGGCTTCAGCGTCGTATGCCGGTTCTGGATGTAGCCGGTGAACTCAGAGTGCGTCGTCTTCAGAATCGTAAGACCGTCAATCCCCGATTGGATCGCCCAATCCTTCTCGCGTGAGCCTGCAGCCGCGGTGGTCTGTACCTCCGGCCCACCCATTCTGAAGGTTGTCGCGTCATTCTCCGTCCCGGTATGCATCCGCTGCCACGATTTCTCCTGAACCTCAACCCTCGCACCGGAAACCTGAGGATTACTGCGCAACAAATAGTCCCCAACCTCCAGCGCGAATTGCTCGATTGTGGCTGCATGGGAGTCGCGAGCAATCGAGTAGACGGTGTTCTTCATGGTATCCGTGGGCAGAACGCTGCTGTTGTCCGCTGCGGTAAACGCCGCCGCAAACTCGCCCTGCAATAGCACCGTGATCGTCCATTCGTTGAACTCATGTCTGTAGCCCTGCCGCATGATGCGCGACAGGCGCACCCGCGCTTTGCCGTACTGATTTTCGCCCAATTGTGCCATGCGTCAACTTCCTCGGTAGGTTGTGTAGCTGTTGTCGCTCAACAAAAGCGGAAGGTGAAGATGCTCCAACCCATCGCAGCGAAAGTGGAGAATGATTTCCGGGTAAATGCTGCTTCGGCCCATCCGCGCAAGATAATTGCCCGTGGCAAAGACAAGCCTGTATTCGCCGGCGCACGCTTCGCGCAGAAGATCAGAGCAGCGCCCATCCCGGTCCGTGGTTCCACTGCCAACTCTGATCCAGGCATCTTCCTCTCGGGCGTCAAGGTGGACGGCAACACCCTCGGCGGGCCTGCCCATCACAACATCCAGGACGTGCGTCGAAATTCTGCTCATTGCGCCAGCCACTTTCCCAGACGGATCTGCAAGATCAAACGCTGCTGCTCCGCAGCCTCACGCAACTCCAGGGCGCGGTCACTCTCCAGACGGCGCTTTAAGATCGCGAGCATCTCTTCGGCGCTCTTGCCCGTTGCACAGACGATATAGGTGAAGCCGAATCGCTGCTCATACAGCTCATTCAGCGCAGCGAGTTCCGTCATCACGTGCGCATCCGCCGCATCTGCCGAGGACTGCTCCTGGCGCGACCATACCGCAGACTGTGTGGCCATGTGCCCTCTGGTTCTTTCGCCGATGCGGGGATGGCAGGCGAAGGCCTCAATCAAGTCGCCGTCTTTCATCGTCGCCCAGGTCCTGTCTGCTTCTTCACTCAATGCCACAATGTTTTGCATGGGGCGCTTCTCCACCATCGCCTCCGCCCAGCGCCGCGCACCGCAGCAGGCCAGCATCGCTTCCAGCGCATCGGCGCGGCTCGCCGCGTTCCAAGCCGCCAGCATTGCGTTCATGCTTGTGCCTCCGTCGTGGAAAACTGCTCAAGGCACTCGCGCAGCAGGTTCGCCGCAACGCGCCTGCGATAATCTGCGGTAGAGCGTATATCGTCAATCGGCTGCGCTTCAGACCGCAGAGCTTGCTGCGCGGCGAGCATCGTTGACGTATTGATGGACTGACCGAGCACCGCAGACTCCGTTTGTTTCAAACGCATGGGATACGGACCAAGGCTAGCCGCTGCCAGACGAAGATCATGCACAACTCCATCGCGTATCCATGCAGTTGCCGCCAGCGCAACTTTCGAGATCGCCATCGCTCGGCGTGTTCCCACCTTGCGCGCATAGAGGCGATGCTGCTGAAACCGACGGGGAAGATGAATCGCAAACAGCAGTTCATCTGCAGCCAGCACGGTGCGCTTGTAGCCGGTATGGAATTCACCGTACGGGATGCGTCGCCGCCCACGGGCCGAGATGATCTCCAACTCTGCGTCATAGACCAGCAGGGCCGGGGATGAGTCCGCTGCGGGCGATCCGTTCACCAGGTTGCCGCCCAGCGTCGCTCGGCATTGATTTGCGATGGAGCCGATCCACCCTGCTGCCCTTGCAAGCAGCGGAAAATCCGCGGCAATGTCGCTGCTGGCGCGCAGATCGCTGAAGGTTGTTCCAGCGCCGATAGCAATGCTTGCTGACTCTGGAGTGATGAAGCGTAATTCCTGTACTCCCCACAGGCTGACAAAGCGGCCTGGCTGCAGGCGGCCTGCCGCATGTGCCACCATCAGTTCTGTCCCTCCTGCAAACGGAGTCCATTGCCCCGGCTCCGCCGCAAGCAGGCTTAGCACGCCCGCCAGCGAGCCCGGCGCCACAAGCGCATGTATCTCTGCGTTACCGCGCATCGGTGCCCTCATCGCCGCTGCGTGCCTGGCTCTGGGATGCTGCCTGCAGTACAGACTCAAAGATGCGAACGAATCCCGTGCAACGGCAAAGGTTGCCTGCCAATCCCTCGCGAATTTCCCCCAGCGTAGGCTGCAGCCGATTTGCCAGCAGGTGCGCCGCCGCCATCAACATGCCTGGCGTGCATATCCCGCACTGCGCCCCGCCGCAGCGCAGGAACGCTTCTTGAAGCGCATGAAGTGCGCCGCTTTTCCCAAGGCCTTCCACGGTCTCGATCTCTGCGCCGGCAGCCTGTAAAACAGGCACCAGACAACTGTTCACCAGGTCGCCGTTCATCCTCACCGAGCAGGAGCCGCATTCGCCTTCACCGCAGCCTTCCTTGGTTCCAGTCAGACGAAGATCCTCCCGCAACACATCCAGAAGCCTCTTCATGGACGGCGCCTGCACGGTAAGGCGTTCTCCGTTCACTGTGAGATGGACTGTGGGCCACTCTGTGCTCATGCAATTGCCGTTTCCGCTACGTTCGCCTTCTTCTCAAGGCGCTCCATCATCTCTTCAGGCATCAATGGAATTGCGCAGAAGGACAGGCCCGTCGCATCCCTGATCGCGTTCAGAATCGCGGGCGCGGGCCCATCGTGCGGCAGTTCGCCAATGCCCTTTGCACCGCAACCCCCATGGCTGAAAGGAATCTCCTCAAAATAGATATGGATGGGAGGTATGTCCTCTGCGGTAGGCATAATGTAGTTCGTCATCTGATTGTTGGCCATGTGCCCGTTCTGCAGAATGACCTTTTCATACAGCGCATACCCGATGCCCTGCGCAATCCCGCCTTCAACCTGTCCGCCCGCCAGCACCGGGTTCAACACGCGTCCCACTTCCTGCGCGGACCAGAACTCTTCCACTTCCGCTGTAGCCGTGACGCTGTCCACTGCAACCTGTGCTACCTGCACGCACCATGCGTAGGCGGGATAGGCCTCACCGCGATACTTCTGGTCATCCCAGAAGATCCCGGGAGGAGCTTCATAGCGGCAAAGTGAACTCACCTCACCGTGCAGCGCACGATACCGTTCGCAAGCTTCGAAGAACTCGCGGGTGCTGTACTCGGCAGCCAGCCCCGCTCCCTTGCGCAGACGCTCCACCAGTTGCAGGCTTGCCCGCTCAATCAGCTTCCCAACCACCATCGCCGTGCGCGAGGCCACGGTTGGCCCGCTGTTGGGAACGATCGCGGTATCCGCAGGAGCCATCACCACATGCGCATAATCAATGTTCAATGTCTCGGCCGCAATCTGTGGAAGAATCGTGTTCGTGCCCTGCCCAAACTCAGTGCTTGAGACAAGCACGCGCACCTGGCCATCCTTCATTACGTCCACGCCCGCAAGAGAATTCAGAGTGCGCTCGCCTGAACCTGTGAATCCAGACCCGTGATAAAAGGACGCTATCCCCATGCCGCGCTTCACAGGGCTGCCTGGGTTCTCCCGAGCGAACTTCGTTCGGCGCAAATGATAATCGCTCTTGGCAAGCACGCTGTCGAGCAGCCGATCCAGAATCACCGGCTCGCGCATCACCTGTTCGGTGGCCGTCGTGTCTCCGTCATGAAGAAAGTTCCTGCGGCGTAGCTCTACAGGCTCAATCCCGATCGCAGCGGCGATCTCATCCATGTGGCGCTCAATGGCAAAGATGGCCTGCGGCGCGCCGAAGCCGCGAAATGCCCCATAGGGAACGCTATTCGTAGCCCACGCACGGGAATGCACCCGCACGTTCTGGCAAACGTACGGGCCCGGAGCGTGCAGAGTGGCGCGCGAAAGCACCGTGGAGGAAAGCGTCGAATATGCGCCGCCATCGGTGGCTACTTCGATGTCCATCGCCAGCAACTTGCCTGCCTGGTCGAGAGCCGTGCGATGCCGAACACGCGACGGGTGACGCTTGGTGGTAGCAGCCAGGTCTTCCATACGGTCGTACACGATCTTCACAGGATGACCGCTCTTCATCGCCAGCAGCGCCGCATGAGAGGTAATGATCGAGGGATAGTCTTCCTTGCCGCCAAATGCGCCGCCCGTCTCAGTTTGAATCACGCGCACTTTGTCTTCCGGAAGATCGAAGACAGCGCGCAGCGACTTGTGTACGTAGTACGGGCATTGCAGCGATCCCCACACCGTGACGCCGTTCTCCGCGCTGTACTCCGCGATTGCGCCGTTGTTCTCAATGTAGAGATGCTCCTGTGCGCCGGTGCGATATTCGCCCTCGACGATGTGCGCTGCGCCCGCCCATGCAGCGTCTACATCCCCTTTCTCCAGCAGAAAACTCTTCAGCAGATTGTCCGCGCCCCAGACCACCACATCCTGCCGCTCGCTCTCTTCAATGGTGAAAACCGGCGGAAGTTCTTCATACTCGATCCGCACCGCTGCTGCCGCCTCGCGCACCTTGTGCTTGTCAGGATGCGCAAGCAGCACAATCGCCTCATCGCAGTGGTTCACCATCCCATCGGCGAGGCACGGTTGATCGGCGAAAATCAGTTGGATGTGATTGTCGCCGGGAATGTCCGGCGCGGTCACTATGGCGAACTCGCTCCACTCGATGCGCGCGTCATAGCGGATGGACTTGACCAATCCGCGTGGTACCGTACTACGCACCGTGGCTCCATGCCACATGCCTTCACGTTCGATGTCATCCAGGTACCGCGCCTTTCCAAGCAGCTTTTCCATGCCCTCTTTTCGGGGGACGGGTGCGCCAACAACGCGAGTTGTCGTGTCTTTATGCATGCTTCAGGAACGGGCGAACGGCCCTGCGGGTTGAGGGATAGCATACAACGAACCGGCCCAGTTGCAAAGCGGTTGCGTCAACTCGCCAGCGTGGCAAGCGTGCGTGCCAGCACATGGATGCCGCTGCCGACCCACTCCGGGGACGCGTACTCGTCCGGGCGATGACTCACTCCGCCGCGACAGGGGATGAAGAGCATTGCCACCGGCGCAATGCGCGCCATGAACAGAGTGTCGTGATAGGCGCGGCTCACCATTCTCTTGCAGGTTTTGCCCGCCGCCTTTGCCGCCTCCTCCATTGCAGTTACAATCGCCGGGTCGCATGTGGCCGGCGGATCGGCATTGACCATCTCCGCGGAAATCGCGACTCCTCGCCGTAGCGCAACCTGATTGCAAGTAGCCTGCAGGACCGCAAGGACGCGATCGCGCCGTGTCCCATCTGTATCGCGAATATCGGTCTCAAGGCGCACGCGCGAGGGGATGCTATTCACAGCGCCGGGAAAAACATCGCATACGCCCACAGTTGCCACTGTATCGATTGCGCCGCTGGATTTGGCGGCAGCCTCAAGTGCGAGAATCAGCTCCGCCGCAGCGGTCAAAGCGTCCTTGCGTCCCGGCATCAGCTTTCCGCCGGCATGGCCGCCTTCGCCCTCCAGCATGATGCGCACGCTTGCCGGAGCCGCTATATGAGTGACGAGTCCAATGTCGATTCCATCCTGTTCGAGCAAAGGTCCTTGCTCAATGTGCAACTCCACAAACTGATGAAAGCGCCCAGTCGTCAGTGCAACGGATGCAAGAGAGCCTGTAAAACCGGCTCGCGCGCGTAACTCATCCAGACCGTGTCCCTCCTTGTCGCGCAGTGCGAGCGCCTGTGCAGCGGTCAGCACGCCCGCCATCATCCGGCTTCCCAGGCAGCCAATGCCAAAGCGAGTCGGCTCTTCCGCGGTAAAGATCACCAGTTCGATGGAGCGCCGAGGCTTGAATCCGAGCTTCTGCAGCACGCGAATCGCTTCTAGCCCGCCCAGCACGCCAACGCAGCCGTCATACATGCCAGCGTTGGGAATCGCATCAATGTGTGAGCCGGTCCCAACGGGCGCAAGGCCCGGATCGCTCCCGGCCCATCGCGCGAAAGTATTGCCGACAGCATCTTCATGCACCGTCAGTCCGGCATGGATGCAGAGGCGTTTTACATAGGCGCGTGCGTGCAGATCTGCTTCGCTGAAGACCACCCGTGTGACGACCGGAGGCTCGGCCTCTGAGATCTTCGCCAGGGCCGCAAGCTCAGCAAGTAACCCGTCGAATCCGAGTTTCAGTCCGGATGACTCCATCGCTACGCTCCCAGCGGATGCCTGCGCCAATCCTTGTAAATCAGATACTTCGCGGGGCGCTTGCCAAGCGCGCCGAACCACTGCGGACAATACGCCGCCATCCAGATAAAATCCCCTGCCTGCACGGGATACCACTGGTCGCCGAGCCGATAGATGCCACTGCCTTCGAGCATCAGAAGGCCATGCTCCATCACATGCACTTCCACCATGCTCAGTGCAGCGCCTGGGTCATAGGTCATCGTGTTCACGGCAAAGTCATATTGCGGGCCATCAGGCATCAGCGATTTCACGCGCAATCCTTCATCGCCCATCAGGGCAATCGCGCTGATAGCGTCTTCATGGCCCACCACAATGCCGGGCGGCACGTTGCCGTTGCCAGGCTCGTAGGGCTTTTCAATCACCGTCGCCCGCGCAATCGAGGAAGCCTGCACCGCATGATTCGTTCCTTGAGGCAGATATATAAACCCGCCCGCGGTCAAAAAATGCCGTTGCCCCGCCGCTGCGACCTCGAGCTCACCTTCGAGCACATAAATGAATCGCTGCGCCGGAGCAGGTCCGAGCTTGCCAAATGCGGTGAACTCCGCGGTCATTTGCACAAATCCCGCACCCAACCGCGGCCCTGCATGAACGATGAACTCCACGCCATCCGCACCCGGAAGCGGCGTACGGATAAATGTGTCCGGTGTCTGGAGCAGATGGTCGTGCTTCAGACTGCTTCGTGTTGCACCCAGATGCTGCAATCGCGACCTCGCGTAAAGAAAGGAATATAAGACGGCAAAAACCGTTGCTTGATTCTATCTGACGTCCGCTGCGAGCCGTTCAAGAAAATTCCACGCCACTCTCAGCCCGGTCTCAACGTCGTCGGCCAGCACACTTTCCGCGGGATGATGGCTGATGCCACCGGGGCTGCGCAGGAAGAGCATGGCCGTGGGCATGCGCGCAGCCATCACCATGGCATCATGGCCCGCGCCGCTGTTCATGCACTTCACCGGCTTGCCTGCAGCTTCAATCGCATCGCACACAAAGGCCGTCAGTCGCTTATCCATCGGCACCGCGGGTGTCTCTGACAGCTTGCGAACTCGGAGGGTCAGCCCACGGCGCTCCGCGACAGCGCCGGCTGCGGCGACCAACTCCTCCGTTGCCGCCAGACGAGAGGTGTCGAGCATGTGGCGCACATCCAGGCTTAGCTCCGCGCTCCCGGCGACTACATTGGCGGCGTTTGGCTTGACGGCGATTTTGCCAACAGTGGCGGCCAGACATTCAATCCGCCTGGCGCATGCTTCCACTTCTCCAATCCACTCTGCGGCTGCGGTCAGCGCATCGCGGCGAAGCGCCATCGGCGTTGTGCCCGCGTGATTGGCCTGGCCGATGAACTCGAGTGTGAGCCGCGTCTGGCCGACGATTCCGGTCACCGCTGCAACGGGCAATTCATCGTCCTCCAGCACCGGTCCCTGCTCGATATGCATCTCGAAGAAGGCCATGGCTTCGTCGCCCGCGGCGGCCTCGCCGATATTATCCGGATCGAGGCCGAAGGCCCGAATCGCACTCTCCACGGTTGTGCCGTCCCGGTCTGCAAGGGCGAGCAGTCCGCTGTCGAAGCGTCCCGCGACCGCGCGACTCCCCAGGAATGGAACGCCGAATCGCACGCCTTCTTCCTCTGAGAATGCGATGACTTCAATCGAAAGAGCAAGGCCGCGCTCCTGCGCCAGCGCCGCCAGTTCAAGCGCCATCGTCACGCCGAGGACCCCATCGAATGCACCGGCATCCGGCACTGTGTCAATGTGCGAGCCGATCAATAGTCTCTTGCCCGATGCGCCTTGAGCTTGCCGCAGGCCGCGCAGATTGCCTGCCGCATCCACACGCGCGGCGAGCCCCATCGCTTCCATGCGTGCGCGCAGATGGGCGTGAACAGGATGCATCGGCGCAGTCAGAAAGCGGCGTGTGATGCGTCCAGGCTCTTCGGTCATCGCGGCAAGCAGCAGACATTCCTCCATCGCTCGCAGTGCTCGATCTCTCATGAGCGCACCAGTTCTCTGCCGCACGGACCATCGCCGAACTGCCCACGCGCAAAGATGCGCTCACCCCGCAGCCAGGTCTCCATGACACGTCCGCGTACTTTCGCGCCAACATACGGCGAGAGCTTGTGCCGGAAATGCAGATCTTCCGCGGTCACGGTCCACTCGGCGTCCGGATCGAAGACCGCGAAGTCCGCGTCGGCGCCTGCGGCCAGCACACCCTTCCGCAAGGCGAAGCCGGCAAGCCGCGCAGGAGCCGTTGCCATCCACTGCGCCAGATGGTGGATGTCAATCTCGCGTCTGCTCATCTCCGTCCAAATTACAGGCAGCGCAAGCCCGAGGCTGGCAATGCCGCCCCATGCGCGGTCCCAGCGGCCTTCTTCGCGGCGTTTCATAGCCGGCGGGCAAGGTGAGTGATCCGTTGCAATCATGTCGACGACGCCATCAGCCAGTGCGCCCCACAAAGCCTCGCGATTGGCTTCACTGCGAAGCGGCGGCGCGCATTTGTACTCCGTTGCGCCGTCGGGAATCGCAGCGGCGCTGAACCATAGGTAATGCACACAGGTCTCCACCGTGATGGGGACACCCTGCTGCTTTGCTCTCACAAGCAACGGCAACGCCCGCGCGCTGGCCAGATGTACGATGTGAATCCGGGTTTGATACTCATCAGCGAGCCGGGTCAAAAGGGAAATCGCTTTCACTTCAGCATCATCCGGTCGCGATGCCAGGTAGGTGCAATACGCTTGCCAGTTCGCACCCGCCCGGTTCAGCGCTTCCGTGGCTGCCGTCACAGGGCCGGCTACCTCGGCATGCGCCAGCAACGGCAGCCCGGTACCGCGTAGTTGTTCCAGCGCAAGCCGCAGATCTGCTTCATCCACCCAGTGGAAACCGTCAATCCCCGAGTGAATCAGGAAGCACTTGAACCCCTGCACACCCGCGCCGACCAGCGGTTGCAGTGCCTCTGCATTGCCGTGCACTACGCCGCCCCACGCGGCCCAATCCACCCATGCCTTGCCTTGCGCCGCCGCGCGCTTGGCTTCCAGAGAAGCTACGTCAATCGTCTCGGGCACGCAGTTCAGCGGCATGTCCACCAGCGTCGTCACGCCGCCCGCCGCCGCTGCCCGCGTGGCCGACCAGAACCCTTCCCACTCCGTGCGTCCGGGCTCGTTGATGTGCACATGTGTATCCACGAGTCCCGGCAGCATAATCAGATCGCCAAAGTCGTGCAGTTCGTCTGAGGATGAAAGATCGCTCCAGCCGCGTACGCTCGCGATCCGTCCATCCTCGACCGCAATCGTGGCGGGCTTCATCCCGTCCGGGGTTACCACGCGGGTTGAGCGGAACGCCTGTGCCATACTGTCTTTACTTTCGCGCAAGGGGAGGTCATCTGCAAGCGAATAGGCCGCAATCGCCGAATCCGGAGTTCCTTCGCCGCGCCATTGCGCTCGCGACTGAGAACGTGCGCGCTGGCAAAGGAGGCCCTTTCGCCGCAGTCGTTGTGCGCGAAGGAAGAATCGTAGGGGAGGGCGCCAACTCGGTCACCTCAGCCAACGACCCCACAGCCCACGCCGAGGTGAACGCCATCCGCAACGCCTGCCGCGCCCTGGGCACATTTACGCTGGCCGGCTGTGAGCTCTACACCAGTTGCGAACCCTGTCCAATGTGCCTGGCGGCCTCTTACTGGGCGCGCCTCGATGCGATTTTTTTCGGATGCAGCGCGGCCGATGCGGCACGCGCCGGATTCGACGACGCTTTCCTTTACGAGGAACTCCGCAGGGACCACGCCGCGCGCACGCTGCCCACAACACAAATGCTTCGCGAAGAAGCGCAGGCCAGTTTTGACGCATGGATCGCGTCGAAGAACAAGATCGAGTATTAGCCGCGCACCAGGGCCTGTTCACACTGCCCGAAGGCTGTGGCGGGTCCACCGTCAAGGGCGAGAATGAAGTATGGTCCCATTTTCGCTTGCAACGCCATCCGCCCCGGTAGTGTGAACCTAGAACAGTACGCGCATCTCGGTGATCAGATTGTGGTTGTAAAAGTAGAATCCCGAGGTCGCAATCTGCATACCCGCATCAAAAATCACCGCCGAGTGTGCCGGGCCCCAGTCCTTGCGCTTCACCATGTAGAAAGCCGCAGGCGTCAGAAGGTTCTGCGTTTTGCCGTCAAACGGCCCTGCGTAATTGAAGAGCGCATTATTCTCGACGTCGAACCAGAATCTTGCCGTGGAATGCAACTGCGCGGTCAGGTTCCATTCAATGCCGCGCCCCTGCTGGGCAATCTTGCCCGTAGGCAGCAGGCCGCCGATCTCTGACAGCGCCGCAAAGCGCCCAAATCCCTTGCCCACAACAACCGCGGGCACGTAAAACGCCGTGAGCATCTGGTTCTGCTCCACGCGCGGCGCAAAGGCATGGTAGAGCAGCGCCGTGACCGCAAAGTTGCCGTGCTCCGCGTTGCCTGAGGCGATGCGCCACTTCACCTGCGTGCCGGCATTGCCAAACCCGTCGTGCAGCGTGCTGGAGTGGTTGCGGAAGAATGCAGGTGGGTCCATGTCAAATTGGAGATGCGTGCCCGCCAGCAGGCTGATGCCGTGGTTGTTGCCGTAGCTGATGGTCTGCGCGTTCGGCCAGGTGGATTTGGACACAGACACGCGGACCGCCTGCGAAAGCCGCGCATCGGATTGAATCAGCGGCCCCATCCACGAGGGCTGCACCTTCGCCATCTCGGCGTTGTGCTCGCGAAATAGCTCGTAGCGTGACGAAAACTCCTGCGCGGAGCACACGTTTACTGCGAGGGCTGTGGCGAGCACCACCCAATAGATAAATTGAAAAAAATTCACCAGTAAATCAATTATCCCGTCTTTTGGCGATATCGCAAAGTGACCGCAGACACCAAACCTTGCTGTCTGCACCACACCGCGTCCGGTCTATACTTCCGCCATGCAAATCGTTGGCTATGTGAGCCTTCTGGCCGCTTCGCTCTTTCCGGCCGCGCTCTTCGCGCAATCCACGCCCAGCCTGCCTGTCCCAGTCGGCCAGAGCGCCACGTCGGCAGAACCCGTCTGGCAGATGCAGGATTCAGGCACCGCAGCCGGCCTGCGCGGCATCGATTCGAAAAATGGGAAGGTGGCCTGGGCCAGCGGAACCGGCGGCACGGTGCTGCGCACCATCGACGGCGGCGCACACTGGACCCTCTGCGCCACACCCGACGCCGACAAAGACGGGGCGACGCTGGATTTTCGCGGCGTGCAAGCATACGACGCGCAGACGGCCATCGTGATGGCGTCAGGACCGGGCGACAAGAGCCGGCTGTACAAGACGACCGATGCGTGCAGGACTTGGAAGCTTCTGCTCAAGAATCCAGACTCGCCGGATGGCTTTTTCGACAGCTTTTGGATGTACCCACAATACAAAGTTGGGATTGTTCTAGGAGATCCGGTCGATCGGCGCATCGTGGTTCTTGAAACTGAGGATGGCGGCGCCAGATGGAAGAGCGATCCAAACTCCGGGTTGTCAGTCGATGGAATGTCAATCGGCGGATTTGCTGCTAGCAACAGCCTGCTTGCGCAAACTCGGTCTGGATATATGTACGGGTTCGTTGTGGGCGGCAAGGACGGATCCTACTATTTCCAACGCCATTCATCATTCGATAATTGGGGTCGAGTTCCGTTGCCCTTGGCAGGAAACACTGAGAGTGCTGGTCCATTCGCATTCGCAATGAGATCGACGCGCCCGAAGTGCACAGACTGCGTTAGCCCCGTTTCGTACTTCTTCATCGCCGTCGGCGGTGACTATCTCAAACCCAACGTCTCCACTGGCACGGCCGCCTACTCGGTCGACGGCGGAGCACATTGGACCGCGTCTGAAAAACCACCCCACGGCTACCGCTCCTCCGTTGAGTGGTCGGATTCTCTCAAGGCCTGGATTACCGTAGGCACCAACGGCTCCGACATCAGCCGCGACGATGGCCGCACCTGGCAGTCGTTCGACAACGGCAACTGGAATGCGCTGTCACTGCCCTTCGTCGTCGGCCCGCAGGGCAGAGTCGCCCGCCTCAACCCGGCGGCGATTTTGTTGTCAAGCCCCCAGCCGCATTGAATTGCATGTAAACTGCTCCATCGAAAGCATGTTAGCGCACGTGCGACTTTTGCAGGTTATTTTGTGTCCACACGATAGAATAGGATTCATCGAATGAAACAAACCCTTCCAGCGGCTCCCAGCCCGGCCTCCCGCAACCTGCGGAACCCGGATGCATGCGCCCCGGAAGGCACCGCAATCATCCAGGTGCGCGGACTTGAAAAGACCTACCGCACCGCGCGCGGAAGCCTCACGCTCTTTCACGGACTCGATTTGGACGTCTATCCCGGCGAACTGGTGGCCATCGTCGGCCAGTCCGGCGCTGGAAAGAGCACGCTTTTGCACATTCTGGGCGCACTTGATGCCCCCACGGCGGGGACTGTACACTGCGCCTCAACCAATGTGGCCGAGTTGAACTCGCGGCAGGCAGCGGCCTTCCGCAACAGCATCGTCGGCTACGTGTGGCAGTTTCACTACCTGCTGCCGGAGTTCACCGCGCTTGAAAACGTGGCCATGCCACTGCTCGCTCGCGGAGAAAGCCGTCACGCAGCGCAGCAGACGGCATCTAAATGGTTAAAGGAGGTCGACCTGGAAGATCGCAGCGAGCACCGGCCCGGCGAACTCTCCGGCGGCGAGCAGCAGCGCATCGCGCTGGCCCGCGCGCTGGTCGGCAATCCCCGCCTGCTGCTGGCCGACGAGCCCACCGGCGACCTGGACGAGACCACCGCAGGACGCGTCTTCGATCTGCTGGAGCGGCTGCACGTCTCCCACGGCCTCACCTCGATTGTGGTGACGCATAATGCGGATTTAGCCGCGCGCTGTGCGCGGACTCTGCGCCTGGAGCGTGGGCGCCTTGCTGCTTTGGGGAGCGTCTCCCAAAGCTGAACCTGACCCCAAAGATGTACCGGAAATTGAACCATTCCGGGCCGTTTTGGAGTCTGATTGTAGTAAGGGGTCCGGGAACCCGGGATGGCATTCCCGTCCGGACCGGCGAGCGTAGGGTGGCAGTTCGGGTCCATGCAGTGGGTCTTCGAACGACCGGCGGATTTCTTGCCGAAACCATCCACAAGGGCTGTTCGGGGCTGGCACGGTTTTTCCATGAGAGGCCTCCGGCAGCGAAGCTAAAAGGAAGGGCGCGCGCGGGTTGGGCTGAGGCCGGCAA
Organism: Acidobacteriota bacterium; assembly: GCA_021805025.1. Lineage (GTDB taxonomy): Bacteria > Acidobacteriota > Terriglobia > Terriglobales > Acidobacteriaceae > Telmatobacter. The sequence goes on along the minus strand of JAJZGF010000001.1, from coordinate 62,708 downwards.
TGCACTGGACAGCCACTCCCACCGAAAGCCTGGAAGCAGGGGAGAACATCATGTTCGAACGCTATACGGAGAAGGCACGGCGCGTGATCTTCTTTGCGCGGTATGAGGCCAGCCAGTTCGGCTCGCCCTATATCGAGACTGAGCATCTGCTGCTCGGCCTGTTGCGCGAGGACAAGGCGTTAACCAATCGTTTTTTACGCTCGCATGCTTCGGTCGAGTCCATTCGCAAGCAGATTGAGGCGCACACCACCATCCGCGAGAAAGTCTCCACCTCGGTCGATCTGCCGCTCTCCAACGAGTGCAAGCGGGTACTGGCCTATGCCGCGGAAGAAGCCGAGCGGCTTGGCCACAAGCACATCGGCACTGAGCATCTGCTGCTAGGCCTGCTGCGCGAAGAGAAATGCTTTGCCGCGGAGATTCTGCAGGAGCGCGGCCTCAAGCTCGCCCAGATTCGGGACGAGCTCACCCGCGTGACCCAGGAGAAAGCGCCGCAGCAACAGCGCCAGCGCGAATCCAGCCTGCTGGCAGAGTTCAGCCGCGACCTCACGCAAGCCGCGATGGATGGACAGCTGGATCCGCTCGTCGGACGCGACGGCGAATTGGAGCGTGTCGTTCAGATTCTCTGCCGCCGCACAAAGAACAACCCCGTGCTGATTGGCGAGCCCGGCGTCGGCAAGACGGCAATCGTAGAGGGCCTCGCCCAGCGCATCGCGGATGGTGAAGTCCCCACGTTCCTTGCAGACAAGCGCGTGCTGGCGCTGGATTTGTCGCTGATTGTGGCTGGCACCAAGTACCGCGGTCAGTTTGAGGAGCGGTTGAAGACCATCATGAAAGAGCTGATGGAAAATCAAAACTCCATCATCTTTATCGATGAGCTGCACACGCTGGTCGGCGCTGGTTCGGCTGAGGGCTCGCTCGATGCGGCCAACATCCTCAAGCCGGCGCTCTCGCGCGGCGAAATTCAGTGTATAGGCGCTACCACGCCAGCCGAATATCGCAAGTCCATTGAGAAAGATCGTTCCCTGGAACGGCGCTTTCAGGCCGTCAAGGTGCCGCCGCCCAACGAAGCGGATGCCATCAAGATCATCAACGGCATCAAGGACCGCTATGAGAAGTTCCACGCCGTCAGTTACACCGATGCGGCCATCGAGTTTGCGGTTTCTCACTCCAATCGCTACATTCCTGACCGTTTTCTGCCCGATAAGGCCATCGACCTGATCGACGAAGCCGGCGCGCGTGTCAAGCTGCGCCAGACCTCGCTGCCCGAAGAGATCACCGAGGTGCAGAAGCGGATCAAATTCATCGTGCACCGCATGGACTCGGCGATTGCCAATCACGAGTTTGAGAAGGCGCGCTTCTACTCCGACGAGGAGCGCAAGGAGCGCGAAAACCTGCGCGCCCTGCGCGACAAATATCATCTCGATGACTCCGCTGCCGGCATCGTCGGCCGCGAAGATATCGAGGATGTGGTCAGTCGCTGGACGGGCGTGCCTGTCACCAGCATCAAGGAAGAAGAGACGCAGAAGCTGTTGCGCGTGGAAGAAGAGCTGCACAAGCGCGTGATCTCGCAGGAGAGAGCCATCTCTGCGCTGGCGCGTGCCATTCGCCGCTCGCGCGCGGGACTCAAGTCGCCTGCGCGGCCCATCGGCAGCTTCCTGTTCCTGGGCCCCACCGGCGTAGGTAAAACCGAGATGGCCCGCACGCTGGCCCAGTTCCTCTTCGGGTCGGACAAGGCGCTCATCCGTTTCGACATGTCGGAGTTCATGGAGAAGCATTCGGTCTCCAAGTTGATCGGTTCGCCTCCGGGATATGTGGGCTACGAGGAGGGCGGCCAGTTGACCGAGCGCGTCAAGCGGTCTCCATATTCGGTAGTCCTGCTCGACGAAATTGAGAAGGCGCACCCCGATGTATTCAACCTTCTGTTGCAGGTTTTTGAAGATGGCCAGTTGACCGACGGACTTGGCAATACCGTCGACTTCAAGAACACCATCATCATCATGACCTCGAACATCGGCGCGCGACACCTGCAGAAGAAGCAGGGTCTCGGCTTCCAGAGCGACCGCGAAGACCTGGTCACCGAGAAGGTCGAGGAACTGGTCAAGCAGGAGGTCAAGAAGACCTTCAACCCCGAGTTCCTCAATCGTCTGGACGAGGTGATTCTCTTCCAGTCGCTCAACGATGCCGATCTGCTGCAGATTGTCGAGCTGCTCGTCCAGCTGCTCAACGCCAACCTGGCGCAGAAGGCCATCACCATCTCTGTGACCGAAGATGCCAAGAAGTGGATTCTGGAGAAGACGCTCGTCGATCGCAGTTACGGTGCGCGACCCTTGCGCCGCGCCCTGCAGCGCTACGTTGAGGACCCTCTGTCGGAGGCGCTGATCGCCGGACAAATCACCGCGCGCCCAGCCTTCCTCGAGGTCTATCTCGACCAGAACCAGCTCTTCTACCGTCCGGTGAGTGCGGCAGAGGAAGGCGGCAGCGAAGAGAAGGCGGCTGGCATCCTGCTCTTCAGCAACTGAGCGGAACCCGATGCGGCCACACCCTCATCCCCCGGCGCCTGCGCCGGGGGTTTTGTTTCCGCGCAGATTCAGCTTCAACGTGCAGTGATAGCATGGTTCAACATTGAACCGGGAGAGCGAAACCATGAGCGAATTTTCCCAACCCCATGTCCTCACATCGGAAGAAGTCTCCACGATTACGCGCCAGACCAACTACGGCACATGGCGATTTCAAAAGACTTGGAAGCCGCTCTACATCGCCGATGCCGAGGGATGCTGGATCACGGATGGCGCTGGCAAGCGCTATCTCGACTTTTCGGCGCAATTAATGTGCGTGAACCTGGGGCACAAGAATCCGCGTGTGGTGGAGGCGATTGCCGAGCAGGCCAGGGAACTGGCCTATGTTGCGCCGGGTTATGCCACGGCAGCGCGCGCAAAGCTTAGCGCCAAATTGCTCGAAGTTCTTCCCGCGGGCCTCGAAAAATTCTTCTTCGCCACCAGCGGAACGGAGGCCAATGAGGCGGCCTTCAAAATCGCGCGCATGTTCACCGGCAAGACGAAGATCATCTCGCGCTACCGCTCGTATCACGGCTCCACCATGGGCTCGATTGCAGCCACCGGCGACCCGCGCCGCTGGGCGATGGAGCCTGCGGGCAAGGCCGCAGGCGTTGTCTTCGCGCCGGAGACCAACTGTTACGACTGCCCGATCAGGCACACCTACCCAGGCTGCAACATCGCGTGCGCGGACTACATCGAGCACATGATTCGCAACGAAAGCGACGTGGCGGCCATCATTCTGGAGCCTGTGGTGGGCACGAATGGCGTGCTCGTTCCGCCGCCGGAATACTTCCCCCGCCTGCGCGCAATCTGCGACCGGCATGGCGTGCTGATGATCGCCGACGAAGTGATGGCCGGCTGGGGCCGTACGGGCAAGTGGTTTGCCGTCGATCACTGGAACGTGAAGCCGGACATCCTGGTCACCGCGAAGGGCATCACCTCGGCGTATGTGCCGCTGGGCCTTTGCGCCACCACAAAGCAGATCGCGGACTACTTTGAGGATCACTACTTTTCGCATGGGCATACGTATGAGGCGCATCCCATCACTCTGGGCCCCGCCGTGGCCACCATTGAGGAGATGCAGCGGCTCAAACTCGTGGAGCGGGCGGCGGAACTAGAGCCCTATGTGCGTGAAAAGCTCGAAGCCCTCAAGGCAAAGCACGCGTCCGTCGGCGACGTGCGCGGGCTCGGCCTCTTCTTTGCGGTCGAGATCGTGAAGAATCGCGCGACCAGGCAGCCATTCAACACCATGCGCGACAAGGTCGAGGGCAAGCCGCTGGTCGTGGACCAGATTGCGGCGAAGATGATGTCCGATGGTGTCTCCATCCAGGCATGGGTGAGCCATTTCGTCATCGCACCTCCGCTCATCGTCACCAGGGAAGAACTCGATCTGGGCATCGCAGCGCTGGATCGGCACCTCGGCATTGCCGACGCGCTGGTGGAGTTGTAGGCGTCGGGCGGAGGCTCGCGCGCCAGCGAAATGCCCGTTTGATCCGGGCACGTGCTTCTATCAGTCGAAGACAACTGTCTTGTTTCCGTAGCAAAGGATGCGCCGGTCCAGGTGCCAGCGCACGGCGCGCGACAGTACCAGGCGTTCGAGGTCCCTGCCGCGTGCGACCAGATCCTCGACCTGGTCCCGGTGCGAGATGCGGGCCACGTCCTGCTCGATGATGGGGCCGTCGTCCAGTACCTCAGTGACGTAGTGGCTGGTGGCGCCAATCAGCTTGACGCCGCGCGCGTGGGCCGCGTGATAGGGCCGCGCGCCGGTAAAGGCGGGCAGAAACGAGTGGTGCACATTGATGATGGAGGCCGGATAGCGGGCGACGAAGGCTGACGGAAGGATCTGCATGTAGCGCGCCAGCACGACGAGGTCAATCTTGTGCTCTGCAAGCAGCGCGAGTTGCCGTGCCTCTGCCTCGCCGCGCGTGGCGGCGGTGACCGGAATGTGCTCGAAGGGAATGCCATAGAAGGCGGCCAGCGGCTCGACCTCGCGGTGGTTGGAGACGATGACGGGTATCTCACAGTCCAGCTCGCAGGAGCGCCAGCGGTGGAGCAGGTCGGCCATGCAATGCATGTACTGCGAGCAGAAGAGCGCGACGCGCGGCCTGAGGGCGTTCGAGACAAGATTCCAGCGCATGTCGAGTTCCGCTGCCAGCGGGCCAAAGGCCTGCCGGAAGCGGTCGAGATGGAACGGCGGCGCGCCGGCCGAGCCGTTCAGCGCAAACTCCACGCGCATGAAGAACAGGCCCAGATCGTGGTCCTGGTGCTGGTCGGCGTGCAGGATGTTGGCGCTGTGTTCGTAGAGCATCCCGGCTACGCGGGCCACCAGGCCTTTGCGGTCCGGGCAATCAATCAGGAGAACTGCCGAATCTTTCATGCTCCTTCAGAGTAAGGCATCCCCGCGTTCGAGCGGCTTTGCGCGCATCTCTAAAAAGGGCCGAGGCTGGATTGCCCCGGCCATGCGCACATAGCGGAGGAATTCTCCCTCACGGATCCATGCAGCAAACCTGCCGGCTCCCTGCTCAGGCTGCGGGCTCTGCACGGCCTGGCAGCGGCGCACTGAGCTGGGCGCGCAGGTGCGATGCGAGATCGGCGACCACGCGCAGTCGGTCCGCCGCGGGCGCGGAGAGCTCGCCCGAGAGAGCCAGTTGGGAGTGAAGCAGCAGTCCGGCGACGGTGGCCTTCAATTCGGCTTCCATGGCGGTGGCGGCGGCGCGGCGAGCCAGCGCCTGCTCACGTTCGCGGCGATGCAGCGCGGCGCGAATCTCGCGGATGAGCCGGGCCGCGCCGGAGAGTGCGAAGTTGATCTGCACGGGAATCGCAAGCCCGGCTCGTTCCCAGATCGCTTCGGCGGCGGCCGGATCGCACTCGGCAAGCGTCTCGTCCACGACGACCGCGGTGAACTCCCGGCGGCGCAGCGCGGCCAGTGCGGCCTTGCGGCCCTCGGCGACTTCAACCGTCTTGCCCAGTTGCTTGCCCACGACCTCTGCGCAGTTTCGCGCGCCTTCAATGCCCGTCACCATCAGAATGCTCATCGGATGCTCCTTTGGTTCGTGCCCGGCGCGTCTGGCCGGGTCCTGGGTGGATTGTTTGCGATGCAACGCCCTGCTATGCGGGGCGGACCGGCTCTTTGCGCGGCGGGCGGTGCAGGGGCGAATACTGCCCGGCCTACTCGTCCTGCAGCGGATCGGCGATGCCGTATTCCTTGAGCTTGCGGTAGAGAGTGGTCTTGCCGATCCCCAGCAGCTTTGCGGCCTGCAGCTTGTCGCCGTTGAGGGCGCGAATGGCGCCAAGGATGGCCTCGCGTTCGAGGTCCGCCAGAGGTTTGACCCCGGGCGTATCAGCCCCGGACTGCGCGTCGCCGGTAGCGCCGGCTGCGCGGTGCGCCGCCAGGCCCTGCTGCTGCAACTGCGTGGGCAGGTCGCCCAGATGCAGCACCGGGCCGGAGGACATGGCGCATGCCCGTTCCATTGCGTTTTCCAGTTCGCGTACATTGCCCGGCCAGTCATGGCGCATCATGGTACGCAGCGCCTCGTCGCTCATGGTGAACTTGGCGCCGTGCTCGCGGCTGATGCGGTCGAGAAAGTGCGCGGCCAGCAGAGGAATGTCTTCGCGCCGGTCGCGCAGCGCGGGCAGGCGAAGGTTGACGACGTTGAGCCGGTAGAAGAGATCTTTGCGGAAGGTGCCGCGTTCAACCATGGCAGCGAGATCGCGATTGGTTGCGGCTACGATGCGGGCCTTGATCGGGATGCGATGCGTGGCACCGACCGGGCGCACTTCTTTCTCCTGCAGCGCGCGCAGCAGCTTGGCCTGCAGGTCAAGCGAGAGCTCGCCAATCTCGTCGAGAAAGACCGTGCCGCCTTCGGCTGAAACCAGGAGGCCGTCCTTGGAACGGTTGGCTCCGGTAAAGGCGCCCTTCACGTAGCCGAAAAGCTCGCTCTCAATGAGCGTGGGCACCAGCGAGCCGCAATCGACGGGCAGAAAGGGCTTTTGCGCGTTGGGCCCGTAGGCGTGGATGGTGCGCGCCACCAGCTCCTTGCCCGTTCCGCTCTCGCCGAGGATCAGGACCGGATGCGTGCTCTGAGCGACTTTGGACAGAATGCGATAGAGCTTCTCCATCTCTGCCGACCGGCCAATCATGGAGCCGAGACCTTCGGAGAGACGCAGGCGCTCGCGAAGCTGGCGAGTGGCGGTGTCCGTGGTCAGGCTGGCGGCGGCGCGGTCAAGCACGGTGGACAGCTCATCGACGGCAAAGGGCTTGGTGAGGTAATCGGAGGCGCCGCAGCGCATGGCTTCGACGGCCGCGTTGACCGAGCTGGTGGCGGTCATGGCGATGACGGAAAGCCGCGGATAAAGCAGCTTGACCTCTGAGATCAGCTCCAGAGCGCGGTTGTTGCCGAAGGGCAGGTTGACCAGAAGAATGTCGGCGGCATGACCGCGCAGCAGGCTGCGCGCCTGGTCCAAGTCGCCCGTGCTGTCCACGGCATAGCCGAGACTGGTGGCAATCTCGCCGCAGGCCGAGCGCATGGCCACGTCTGCATCGACCACCAGCAGATGAATCCGGGGAACGGGCTCGGAATTTTGGGGGATAAACTCCATGGCTCTTGGATGGAACGCTGCTTCAAGCATTGTATTCGCCTCGTCGGTGGTGCGTTGAATTGGGGTGTGTGGGGCAACTGTGCCGGCGGGCCTCAACAGGAGGTTCGGACCGGCAGCTCGATCTGGAAGCAGGCGCCGGAGGGGTCACGCAGCGCGGCGTGAATTCTGCCGCCCGCGCTTTCCACGATGGAGCGTGTAACGGCGAGCCCCAGGCCCCGATGCGGGATCGGCCACGGACTTGTGGCGCCTTCATGGCCGACGCCTCGCGTGGTATAGCCGGGCTCGAAGATCGCTTCAAGATCATTGCGAGGAATGCCGGGACCGTTGTCTTCGACGGTGAGGGTGACCCAGCGATTGGTGCCGGATTCGGTGGGAAACTCGCGAAGGCTGATGCGAAGGATGCCGCTGCCGGTCATCGCCTCGCTTGCGTTCTTCACCAGATTGACCAGCACGCGGGTCAGGTCTTCGGCGGTCATCTGCACGGGTAGCTCACAGGCGCGGATGTCGAACGAAACCAAGATGGCGGAACCGGCAAGGGCGGCCAGCAGGTTTTGGCATCCGCGTATCTCAGAGGCGAGGTCCTCCATAGGCAGAGCCGGCAGATCTTTCCAGCGCTTGATGGGCTGCGGGCACCGCAAAGCCGCGTCTGCGCCGGCCCGCGTGTGGAGATCGGACGACGCAAGGCCCGCTGCTCCAGCGTCCTCGGTCGAGGTCAGACCGAGCGCCCCCATCTTTTCCACCAGCCGGCGACTGGATGCGGCCACCAACTTGAGTTCGTTGCTGTAGTGCAGGCAGGAAGGCGAAAGCACGCCGGGCTCCTCGAGCAGATCGCAATAAAGGTCGAGCGCGGCCAGCATGTTGCACGCGTCGTGCGCCAGCGCGGCCATACCCTCTTTGCCGGGGGCCTGCGGATGCTGCGTGCTGATCGCTTCCATCGCCATCCATTCAATTTCGTTTCCGTTGACGGGCTGCTCGCTCGGCTGCATTGTGTCCTCTTTTCTATCTCGGTCTGTTGTGTATGCCGGATTCCGCATCCGGGATTTGTCCTCTTCTGTTACACGCCGCGTGCCAAAGTTGAACAGCGGCTCTAAGTGATTGTTGGGGCATGAGTTGTATGCCTCTGACTGGAGTGGGAGGGCACGTTCGCGTGACGGGAAGGGTTTCAAAACGGGAAATGTGGATTTGCCGTTTGAGCATATCGCTTTTGGTTTCAGTGGATTGTGGGCGGTTCCTGTTGTGGGCCTACGGAAATGGGAATCCCGCTACGGGACAAGCTGAGGAGGTTCCCGCTTCGGACCTGGCCAGTACCCTACAATCCCTGTATGCAGACTGCTGATGCTTCCTCTTTTTTCCGTCCGGGCGGGCGGGGTCCGGCGCAGTTGCGCCCGCTGACGCTGACGCCCGACTTTGTGCAAACGGCGGAGGGTTCCGTACTGGTGTCGCTGGGTAACACGCGCGTGCTGACCAACGCGACGATTGAGCCGGGCGTGCCGGGATGGCTGCGCAACTCCGGGCGCGGATGGGTTACGGCGGAGTATTCCATGCTGCCGCGTTCGACGGTAACGCGGACACCGCGTGAAAGCGAGAGGGGGAAGATCGGCGGGCGTACGCACGAGATTCAGCGGCTGATTGGCCGCAGTCTGCGCTCGGTGGTGGACCTGCAGGCGCTGGGCGAGCGCATGGTTATACTGGACTGCGACGTGATCCAGGCTGACGGCGGCACACGCACGGCGGCCATTACCGGCGCGGCAGTGGCGCTGGCCCTGGCGCTGAAGGCGCTGGTGACGGCGGGCACGCTGAAGCAGTCGCCGCTGAAGCAACTGGTGGCCGCGACTTCCGTGGGCATTGTGGGCGGCGCGGCTCTTCTGGACCTCTGCTATGAAGAGGACTCGCAGGCCGAGGTGGATATGAACGTGGTGATGACCGCAGATGGCGGCCTGGTGGAGACGCAGGCCACGGCGGAGAAGGGCAGCTATTCCCGCGCGCAGTTGAACGGATTGATTGACCTGGCCGAAGCGGGACTGAAGGAGATCTTTGCCGCGCAGCGGGCGGTGCTGGGAATGTAATCGCGCCGCCCACTGCGCGCGCCGGGCTATTTGTCAGTCACAATGGGCAGTTCGATGGTGCTGGCTTCACCTGGCGCGTGGTAGATGCGCTGGGTCGCTTTCTGGTAATCGCCCGGCCTGGCCCAGAAAATGTTGGGCACGAAGGTCTGCGGATTGCGGTCGTAGAGCGGGAACCAGCTGGACTGCACCTGCACCATGATGCGATGGCCGGGCAGGAAGACGTGGTTGGCCGCAGGCAGCGCGAACGGATAGAGCAGGGGCTTGTTCGGCGTGATTGGCTCCGGTTTCGAGAAGCTCTCGCGATAGCGGCCGCGGAAGATGTCCATGGCGATGGGGAGCTGATAGCCGCCGAGATCGGGCTGGCCGGCGACCTCGTCCGGGTAGACATCAATGAGCTTGACGACCCAGTCGGAGTCCGTGCCGCTGGTAGAGGCGACGAGGTGCACGAGAGGCCTGCCCATGATGTGGACCGGTGCGGTAAGCACATCGGAGGTATAGGTGAGCACGTCGGTGCGGCCCGAGGCTTCGCGCTGGTCATCGACGAGCCACTGCGGCCAGGTAAGGTGCGGGTCATAGCCGACGGGCTGCGAGGGACGCGCGCGGAAAGGCACAGGTTTGGCGGGGTCGGAGACGTACTCGTCAAACTCTTTGAGATCAGAATTCATGCTGGAACCGGAGTCTGTCGCGGCTCCGGCAGAATCCTTTGAAGCCCCTGGGGCGGTGAAGCTGAGCTTGAATCCTGCCTGCAGATAGAGCGGCTTTGTGGCGGGGTCGGTGGGCCAGGCGGGGAGCTGCTGCCAGCGGTTGACGCCGGTCTCAAAGGCAGTGACATGGGCGACCTGTGAGTCGGAGGGCGCGTCGTCTTTCAGGTAGTGGTCGAGAAACGGACGCAGGACATTCTGGCGGAACCATGTGCCGGTATCGGAACCGAAGCGGATGGCGCCGAGTGAGGCGGCGTCTTCAATCTCCTGCCCGTGGTGCCAGGGGCCCAGGACGAGGAAGACCTTGTCGTTGCTCTTGTCCAGCGGCTTGATGGCCTTGTATACGGCGAGTGCGCCGTAGATGTCTTCCTGATCCCAGAGGCTGTGGACGAGCAGGACGGGCACGTTGAGCCCGTGTTCGGCGAACTGCTGGGCGAGAACCTTGTCCATCGCCTGATCGGACCAGAAGCTGTCGTAGGTGGGGTGGGCGAGAATCTTCTTCCAGAAGCCCATTTGTTCCAGGCCGTGCTCGCGTCCGAGCTGGCCCGCTGAACCGGCGCGCATGTAGAGGTCATAGTCGTCGAAGTTCGAGGTCCACCATTTATCGACGGCGCTGTCTCCCAGAACTCCGCCGCCACGCGTGCCTTCCTGCTCATAGATATAAGGCATGTTCTGCTGGCGGAAAGCGCCGTTGTGAAACCAGTCGTCGCCCATCCAGCCGTCGACCATGGGGTTCATGGGTACGGAGACTTTGAGCGCGGGATGGGGATGGACGAGCGCCATCAGCGGCAGAAAGCCGTCGTACGAGATGCCCAGGATGCCAACCTTGCCGTTGGTTTCAGGGATGTTCTTGATGAGCCAGTCGATCGTGTCGTAGGTGTCGGTAGCCTCGTCGACGGGGGTGGGGTTCTGGGGACCGTGGATCGGCCGGTTCATCACATAATCGCCTTCAGAGCCGTACTTGCCGCGGATGTCTTCAACCACGCGGATATAGCCGCCCTCGAGGATGACGTCGGTGGCGTTGTCGTAGCCGTAGAGAATCGGGCCGAGATGCGAGCTGGCGGCGTGCCCCGTCAACTCGTCTGCGTTGTAGGGCGTGCGCGTGAGCATGATGGGCGCATGCGTGGCGCCTTTGGGCACGAGGATGATGGTGTGCAGGTGGACACCATCGCGCATGGGAATCATGACGTCGTGCCGGGAGTAGTCAAAGCTGCCGGTGACGGGGACGAGGCGGTCAGGCGTCTCGCTGGGGTAGCCGGGGTAGAGGGGCGTTGCCGAATCTGATGTGCCGGTCTGCGCGACAGCGGCGTGCGGCAGGCTCAACGACGCAACAAGAGCAACGAAGGCGGTCAGGGCGATTCGGGGCATGGAATGAAGGTCTCAGAATGCCGGCCGAGGCGCAAGAGCAAATTTCTGCAGTGGAAGCGGGATGACAATCCAGCTCTAGTGCAGCACGGCGGAGAGAAGCAGCGTGCCTGCCAATCCGACGAGGGAGAGGACGGATTCAAGCACGGTCCAGGTGGCGAAGGTGTCCTTCATTTCGAGGTTAAAGAAGGACTGAATCATCCAGAAGCCTGGGTCGTTGACCTGGGAGAAGATGAGCGAGCCGGTGCCGGTGGCGAGGACGAGAAGCTCGGGGCGGACGCCGAGGTGACCGACCATGGGCGCCAGGATGCCGGAGGCCACGGCCATTGCCACGGTGGCCGAGCCCATGGAGACGCGGACGACGGCGGCGAGGAGCCAGGCCAGCAGGAGCGGCGGCATGTGCGCGCCCAGGGCCAGGATGACGGTGGCCTGTGCAGCCCCTGAATCTCGCAGCACGCCGCTGAGACCTCCGGCGGCGGCGAGGATGATGAGCACGTTGGCGATGGGTTCGAAGGACTCCGAGGTGAGGCGGCGCAGCAACTCGCGGCCATGATGGCGGCCGGTTTGAATGCGGCCGCCGAGGGTGAGAAGCGCGACAAGGACGGCGATGAGCAGCGCCACATCCGGGCTGCCGATGAAGTGAAGAAGCTGGTTGGACAGGGCTGGCGGTGTAGTCAGCGTGTCTGCCCAACTGCCCAGGAAGATGAGCGCGACGGGCAGCAGAATCGCTGCGGTGGCGCGCATGGGACCGGCCGCCGCCGGGACGGGCTCGGCGGTCGCCTCTGGGGACGTGTCGGCGCGGGAGGTCAGTTGCGGCTCGAAGATCACCGGCGCGTCTTCAAGGATGGTGTGCTCATGGGCGGGCGCATTCCAGAAGCGGGCGAGAAACCAGCCCAGCACAGGCCCGGCCATGATGCCGGCGGGCAGACCGACCATCAGCCCCCAGAGAATGGTGCGGCCCAGGTCTGCGTGGAATTGGGAGGCCGCGAGCATGGCCGCGGGATGGGGCGGCAGCGTGCCATGCACGATGGAGAGGCCGGCGAGCAGGGGGATGCCGACCAGGATGGGGGGCTTGCCACAGCGGCGCGCGGCGGCCGCGACGATGGGCATCATGAGGACCAGGCCCACCTCAAAAAAGACGGGCAGGCCGACCAACAGGCCGAGGCCGAGCAATGCCCAGGGCATGCCTTTTTCGCCGCAGCCCTCGACCAGCGCCTTGCCCAGCGCGGCGGCTCCGCCGGAGCTGGCCAGCAGGCGGCCGAGGATGGCTCCCAGGCCCAGGATGATGGCGATGTGACCCATGAGGCCACCCACCCCGTTCGCAAAGGAGACGGGCACCTGGGAGAGCGGCATGCGCGCGGCGATTCCCAGGCCGAGGGCGGCCACAACGAGCGCGAGCGCAGGATGAAGTCTAAGCTGCGCGATGAGCAGAATCAGGCAGATGACGGTTGCGGCGGCGCAGGCCAGCAGGTACCAGCTTGGGGGGGCAATGACAGAGGCGAGGGGCACGGTGGGATTATTCCACATGTGGTGAAGGGGGTGCCGGAGCCTTGCGCGCGCGTGTCGGGGGGCACATTTTCTCCTTGTCTGCGTCTGTTACCATAAGGACGATTGCAGTTCCTGCCGCCCCACAGGCTGATTTCCCGCCACTGAGGATCCGAGCGAACAGGCGGCCGGACCAACCCAGAAGGAGAATTCCTATGCCTCTAGTCTCCATGCGGCAGCTTCTCGACGAGGCCGCCAAGGGCGGATACGGCGTCGGTGCGTTCAACGTCAACGATATGGAACAGATTCAGGCCATTATGGAAGCGGCGAAGGAAACCAAGTCGCCGGTCATCATCCAGGCCAGCCGCGGAGCGCGCCAGTTTGCGCAGGACCGCTATCTCTATCACCTCATCCTGGCGGCGAGCGAGCTCTATCCGGAGATTCCGATCGCCATGCACCAGGACCATGGCAACAGCTTTGAGACCTGCAAGAGCGCGATTGAGCTGGGCTTTACCTCGGTGATGATGGACGGGTCCCTGAAGGCCGATGGCAAGACCCCGTCCACCTTTGAAGAGAACGTGGAAGTGACGCGCAAGGTGGTGGACTTTGCCCACGAGCGCGGCATCACCGTGGAAGGTGAGATCGGCGTGCTGGGCGGCGTGGAAGACGGCCATGGCGCGGGCGGTTCGGGCCTGGACCACATCACCGACCCCGACCAGGCGGTCGAGTTTGCCGAGCGCACCGGCGTGGACGCGCTGGCCATCGCCATCGGCACCAGCCATGGCGCCTACAAGTTCACAAAGAAGCCGGATGGCTCGGTGCTGAAGATGGACGTGCTGATCGCCATCCACAAGCGCCTGCCCAACACGCACCTCGTGATGCACGGCAGCTCGTCGGTGCCCAAGGATCTGCAGGACATCGTGAACCAGTATGGCGGCAAGCTGAAAGAGACCTGGGGCGTGCCGGTCGAAGAGATTCAGCTCGGCATCCGCAACGGCGTGCGCAAGATCAACGTGGATACGGACAATCGCCTGGCGATTACCGGCGCCATCCGCAAGGTTCTGTGGGAGAGCCCGGAGAAGTTCGATCCGCGCGACTACATGAAGCCCGCCCGCGAGGCAATGCAGAAGGTGGTTGCCCTGCGCATGACCCAGTTCGGCCAGGCAGGACACGCCGGCGATTACAAACCGGTGTCGATTGCCGAGATCGCCAAGGGTTACAAGGACGGCACGCTGAGCACGCGTCCGCTGGTTGCCGCAAAGTAACAGGCTTTCCCGAAAGCAAAAATGCAGCAGGGCCGCTCCATAATTTTTGTGGAGCGGCCCTGCTTTGTGTGCCGATCATGTTTGCCGGCTTTGGGGTGGAGGCCCCTTTGGCATGTCTGATGGGGGAGAGCGATAGCGGGGGTCGAGGGCTTGGTCGCGCAGGAGGTGCAGGCCCAAGCGGAGGGAAAGCGCGGAAACGAAGGGCCGGCTACTATTCCTGCGCTCGCAGCACCATGACCGGGCACGGAGCATGGCGCAGGACTCCCTGGGCGACGCTGCCGAGCAGAAGATTGCTGACGACATTGCGGCCGTGTGTGCCCATGACGATGAGGTCCGCCGGCCAGTTTTTGGCGGTTTCGACTATCATGGCGGCCGGCTTGCCCGTTACAACAAATTCAAGCGCCGGAGGTGTGGCAGCTGCGCGCGCCGCAAAGGCATGGAGAAGGTCTTTTGCGTCGCGCTGCGCCATCGCCTGCCAATGTTCATGCAAGATGCCTGTGTCCGTGGTGACGCGCGCCATTGCGGGGTCCACTACTGTGACGAATGCAACCTCTGCGCCGAGTTGCCGTGCGAGTTCAAGCCCGGCATCGGCTGCGTGCGCGGCAAAGACGCTTTCATCCGCCGCAATCAGGATTTTTTTGAAGCTCATGACTCCCACCCTTCCGCAGGCTTGTCTGCGCTCCGCAGATCCTGGCACGAAGACCTGAGAAAGCGCGGTCCGGGTCCTGCTGCCGTGCTGCGGGGCCGGCTGTGCAACGGAACAGCATACTCCTTGCCGTGAGCGACTGGCGGTGCGCTGGGCCCGTTTGTCTTCGAGCAGGGACATGGACGCGGCGAGCGCGCCGGAGTGAGCCTGGCTGACGAAGTAGCGGGCGTGAAGGCTGGCGGGGTAGCGTGGTGAGGCTCCTCGGATCATTGACCCACGAAGACGCTGGCCACGGTTAGGCGCTCGATGGCGATAATGCGGGGGACGTCAGCGGGTGAGACGAGACGGAAGAGCGTGATGTTCAGGGTAATATAGGCATGTCGCCGGCAAGTTGCACGGCAAACATGCCGAAGCCGAGCCAAACGGCCTCGATCGCATCTTCCTGCGTGCTGAAGGCTGTAACGAGCGAGTCCGCATAAGCGGGCCGGTATTCTTCACCCATGCCCGTGCCGCGCCGCCTTTGAGCAAGATCGCCATGCGGCCCCACATTCACGGAGAACAGATGAATCAGATCGACTTGAATCACCGACACGCGGTTGTGACTGGGGGAGCACAGGGAATTGGACTGGCCATTGCAACCCGCCTGCTGGCCTCCGGCGCATCGGTTTCCGTGTGGGATCGCGATGAAGAATTGCTCTCGGCGACTTTGAGGCAACTCGGAGGGCGCGATTCAGTCTGTGCTGAGACTGTTGATGTTTCGGATGCCGCGAGTGTGTCCGCGGCCACGGCCACGACCGTCGAGAAGCATGCCAGGATCGATATACTCGTCGCCAACGCGGGGATCGCCGGACCTAACCACAGGACGTGGGAGTATCCCGTCGACACCTGGAAGGAGGTGATCGACATCAACCTTATTGGTGTGTTTTTATGCTGCCATGCAGTCGTGCCGCATATGGTGCGCCAGGGCTACGGACGCATTGTGAATGTTGCGTCCATTGCCGGCAAAGAGGGTAATGCGAATGCGTCGGCTTACAGTGCGTCGAAGGCCGGCGTGATCGCGCTGACCAAATCTCTGGGCAAAGAGACGGCACAACAGAACATCGCGGTGAATTGCATCACTCCCGCGGCCGCCCGCACGCGCATCTTCGATCAGATGACACAGGAGCATATCGACTTCATGCTCTCCAGAATTCCGCGCGGGCGATTTTTGGAAGTGAATGAGGTCAGTGCAATGGTGGCGTGGCTTGTCTCAGAGGAGAATTCGTTTACGACCGGCGCGGTCTTCGACCTGAGCGGCGGTCGTGCGACTTACTAAAATCGGAGGCATTACAGCTCATCTGCGCGGCAGGGGAAAATGAAGCGTGGGTGCGTCGACCATCGAAATCGGCGTTTCCGAGGTGAGCGTGACGACGAACGGCTCGGGGAGAAGTGCGATGACAATGCTCGGCGGGACTGCGCCTGGATTATCAGCGCCAACACTATGCGTACGAACCTATGAGGTGTCGGTGCATTCGACCGTGCGGCGCGCATCGGTTGTGAATCGATCTGCTATGCCAATTGCACAATTCTGCTTCGCTGGTGTATCAATCCCTGGAATGCGCCGACGGGAATCATGACTATGCTTCGAAGCAGGTTGTCGCTGACGGGAGGCCTGGCAAGCGTGTTGATCGTGCTTGCTGGTGCGGCGGCGGTGAGCCTGGCTGCTTCTTCAAACGCGCCCTCTAGTCACCTTGACGCGCCCGCAGACTTGCGCTGTGACGGACAGCGCGATCCCTTGGCGCTTGCCGAGGCATCGCCGATGTTTTCGTGGAAATTGCAGGCTTCATCCGAAGGGCTCCATGCGGTGAGCCAGAGCGCCTATCGAATTCAGGTTGCCGACAGTGGCGCTCAACCACGCAAACTCCTCTGGGACAGCGGGGTTGTTCACTCTGGAGCGACCGCGGATATTGCCTATGTGGGGCCGGCATTCCTCGCGCAACATGCTTATGTATGGCGCGTCCGTGTTTGGGATGAGCAAGGGCATCCCAGCGCGTGGAGCCATTTTGCAAACTGGACACAGGCCCCTGACTGGACCCCGCAGTGGATCGCAGGAAAAGCTGCAGAGGCGGGGTCAGAGAATGAGGCCTTGCCGCTGTTTCGCAAAAGCTTTTCGATCGGGAAGCCCGTTCGGCGCGTGCTTCTGTATGCTTCCGGCCTGGGCCAGGATGAATTGCGAGTCAATGGCCATAAGGTAGGCGAGGATGTTCTGACGCCGGGATGGAGCGATTATCGCAAGACGGTCTACTACGATACCTACGATGTGACCGGGCTGGTGCAAAGCGGCGCCAATGCCATGGGTGTGATGCTGGGCAATGGAATGTACCGCGTGCTCCACACCCCGGGCCGCTACACAAAATTTGTGGGCGTGTACGGCCCCCTGCAATGCGCAGTGCGGCTGCACGTTGATTTGGCTGACGGCAGCGTGATGGACGTTGTGAGCGATGGTACATGGAAAACGATGCGCGGCCCCATCACCTTCTCCTCAACCTACGGTGGCGAGGACTATGACGCGCGGCGGGAACGGGCGGGTTGGGATCGTGCCGGCTTTGACGATTCGCACTGGGAAAATGTCGCACTGGTGAACGGGCCGGGAGGGACGCTTACTCCGGAGATGGCACCACCGCTGCGCGTCTTGCATACCTACGATCCGGTGAAGATATCGAGGCCGAGGCCGGGAATCGCGGTGTATGACCTGGGTCAGAACTTTGCTGGATGGCCCGCGATCTCTGTGAGCGGCCCCGCTGGCGCGACGGTAAAGCTGACGCCGGGAGAGCTGCTGAACAGGGACGGGACGGTTTCACAGCGGAGCTCTGGTGGGCCGCAATGGTTCCGCTATACGTTGCGCGGCGGTGGAGTAGAAACGTGGCGCCCTCGCTTCAGCTATTACGGATTTCGCTATGTGCAGGTGGAGGACGACGGGACGGGCCGGGAATCCGGCAAGGCGCGCATTCTTAGTCTGCGTGGCGAGGCCGTCCACTCTTCATCGGCAGAGGCAGGTAGCTTTGTTTCGTCCAGCACTTTGTTGAATCGCATTCATACGCTGATCTTGCGCGCCGTCGAGAACAATGCGGAGAGCCTGTTTACTGATTGTCCGCACCGTGAAAAGCTGGGCTGGCTTGAGGAGACGCACCTGCTGGCTCCCTCCATGTTGTATGACTATGACTTTGCGGGCCTGTATGCGGCCACGGCGCGCAATATCGCCGACGCGCAAACTGCCGAAGGGCCATCTGCTGGGCGGGTGCCGGAGATTGCGCCGCAGTACGTGGTCTTCGCCCCTGGCTACGGCATCTTCGACGATTCGCCCGAGTGGGGCAGCGCCGCCATTCTTGCGCCGTGGTATGTCTATCAGCGAAGCGGGGACCTTCATGCTTTGATTGCGCAGCTTGATGTGATGCGGCGCTATGCGGACTATCTCGGCACGCGCGCGCAGGAAGGGATCATCGATTACGGCCTCGGTGATTGGTATGACATTGGCCCCGGTCCTCCGGGGTATTCCAAGCTCACCAGCGCAGGCGTGACCGCGACTGCCATCTACTTCCAGGACCTGCGTGTACTGGAGGCCGTTACTGCACTCGCCGGAAAAAGCGATGAGAGCCGCCGGTACGCGCAGCAGGCAGAGGCCGTGCGCAGGGTCTTCAACGCACGCTTCTTCGATGCGTCACAGCATCGCTACGACAAGGGCAGCCAGACGGCGCAAGCCATGCCTCTGGTGCTTGGCCTTGTTCCCGAGGAGGAACGCGCGGCCGTACTTGATGCTCTGGTCGCGGACATCCGGGCACACAACACTCACGTCACAGCCGGAGATATCGGCTACCACTACGTGGTGGATGCGCTGCTCGATGGAGGGCGCTCGGATGTATTGCTGGAGATGCTGGAGCGTACAGATTCGCCCAGCTATGGTTATCAGCTGACTCAGGGCGCTACATCGCTGACAGAGGCATGGGATGCAAATCCGGCCAGTTCGCAGGACCACTTCATGCTTGGAGATGCGGAGGAGTGGTTCTATCGCGGGCTGGGCGGTATCAACCTGGATTTCTCGGCAAAGGGCGCGGAGCGGCTCATTTTGCGCCCCGCGGTTGCCGGCAACCTTGCCTGGGCTCGCAGTGGGTATCGATCCGCGCTGGGTCTGATTGAGAGCAGCTGGCAGCGCGAACGGGGAACAGTCCAGTACCACTTTACCGTTCCCGTCAACTCGACCGCGACGATTGAGGTAGTGTCGTCCTCGGTGGATGCTGTCACCGTGGATGGCGTGGCTCTATCAAAGGCGCCCGGAGTGATTTCAGAAGAGCTTGTGTCCGGCCGTGTACGGATGATCGTAGGCTCGGGCCACTATCTTGTGCGAGCCTCGATGCCGGACTGACTGGAATCCCAGCATCCGATTCTGAAAGAGCACGAATTCCGGGGAGCGGAATGCCACCGTACGAGCGTCAGCAAAATATCAATACAGAACATATTGCAAATGGAACTCGCAGAGTGGTATACCTTGCCCGCAGGTTCTTTTGCGTTCAGCGAGTCCTTGATCCGCGTGGAACTCCGCAGCAAACAAGAGGGAGAAGTGCGATGTTGCGAGCGATGATGAGGAAGGGAATTCCTGTCCTGGTATGCGTGGCTGCGACCGTTTTGACGTATGGCCAGCAGGCAGAGCAGCAACTCACGATCCACTGGGACAAAACTGAAGTGGTGTCCAAGTCCACGCCCACGCTGCAGGTGGTGGTGAATCCTCCGCTGCGGCCGGGCGAACCGCTGGGTGAAGCCGCCTATCGGGCGGTGAAGGAATTGGGCGCTGACTACGTGCGGTATGTTCCCTGGCTGCCGTATCCCAGGCTGGCTGTGGCCGAATTGGAACCGCCGACTCCGCAGAAGACGAGTTGGGATTTCAGCCTGATTGACCCGATGACGAAGGATTTCATGGATGCAACGGCTGGGCACTCAACGGTGGTGAACTTCAGCACCATTCCGGCTTGGCTTTTCAAGACGGATAAGCCGGTGACGTATCCAGCAGACCCGAACCAGGTGACGTGGGATTATACACAAGGGAAGGAGTTAGCCGATCCCAGCGGCAAGGCTCTGGGCGACTATTATGCGCGATTGGTAAGTTGGTATGTGAACGGTGGCTTCACTGACGAAAACGGAGTACGTCATGAATCTGGCCACCACTACAAACTCCCGGTGTGGGAGGTGTTGAATGAAGTTGATTTTGAACACCAAATGACGCCTGAACAATACACGGAGCGGTATGACTCGATTGTGAGCGCGATCCACCGGGTCTCGCCAGATACGAAGTTTGTGGGCCTTGCGCTGGCGATGCCGGGCATGAGCCCAAGCTACTTCGAGTACTTTTTGAATCCTAAGAATCATCGGCCGGGTATACCGCTGGACATGATCTCGTATCACTTTTATGCGTCGCCGGTGAAAGAGCAGACGATCGACAGTTGGCAATTCACTTTTTTCGATCAGGCGAACGGCTTCCTGAACACGGTGCGTTATGTGGAGTCGATTCGGAAGCGGCTATCTCCGGAAACCCAGACGGACACGGATGAACTGGGCGTCATTCTGCCCACAGATAATACGGCAGCCGATAAGGTGCCGCCGCCGGCGGGCTATTGGAATCTGGCCGGCTCACTCTACGCGTATCTGTATATCGAACTGTCGCGGCTGCAGATTGATGTGATTGGCGAATCGCAGCTGATCGGGTACCCCACGCAGTTCCCGAGCGTCAGCATGATGGACTGGACCAACAACAAGCCGAACGCGCGCTTCTGGGTGCTCAAGCTGATCAAGGATTCCTTTCATCCGGGCGACCAACTGGTGGAAACCAAGCTGGGGGGAAGGCACGGCGGAGGCGACATCGCCGCGCAGGCGTTTGTGACGCAGACGGGCCGCAAGCTTCTGCTTGCCAACAAGCGCAGTCAAGCAACAGAAGTGCTTTTACCCGATGCGGACCATGCCACTGCGCTTACGGTGGACGAGCAGACAGGCGATGGACCGGCGCGCAGCGTGAAGGTTGACCACGGCGCGATTCACCTGGAGCCATTTGCGGTGACGGTGGTGAGCTGGTGAGCACACGGGCAATCACCGGCTCTGCGCCGCTGAAGCGCTACGCCTTCCTGCTGCGGCTGAAACCGGGAATGGCTCAGGCGTATGAAGAAGCCCATCGCGCGGTGTGGCCGGAGATGCTTGCGCTGCTGAAAAGTGCGGGTATCTCTGAATACTCAATCTATCGCCGCGATGATCTGCTCGTGCTTGCGCTGCGGGCGGAGGACTTTGATGCTACCTGGAGCCGGATTGAAAACGATCCTGTGAATCTTCGCTGGCAGCAGGCGATGGCTCCGTTCTTTGCACCGAATGAGGCCTTGCGTCCGGGCGAGCGCTTCCCCATGATGGAAGAGGTATTCTATCTGCCCTGAGACCGGGACGGATCGATGAGGAGCGACGATGAGCGCCGAGCCATCTCTGCGCGTGGGTCTATGCGGCATTGGACTGGAAGCCTATTGGAGCCAGTTCCCCGGCCTTAAAGAGCGGCTTGAGAGCTATGTGTCGCAGGTAGCGTCGCGTCTGGTGCGGCCCGGCGTCGAAGTGGTAGACCTGGGCCTGGTGGATTCGCCGCAGCGCTCGCGCGTGGCCGGTCGCAGCAGCCGGCGCGAAGACATCGACGTTCTGTTTCTCTACGTCACTACATATGCTCTTTCGAGTACGGTTCTGCCGCTGGTGCAGCGCGCCGGTGTGCCGGTGGTGGTGCTGAACCTGCAGCCCGATGCGGCGATTGATTATGCAGCTTTCAACCGCATGCAAGATCGCACGGCCATGACCGGCGAGTGGCTGGCCTACTGCTCGGCCTGCCCGGTGCCTGAGATCGCGAACGTGATGATGCGGGCGGGCATTCCTTTTTATCAGGTGACAGGCGTGCTGGGCGAAGCGGCAACGTGGCGCGAGATTGAAGAGTGGCTGGACGCGGCTCGCGTGCGCTCTGTGCTGGCATCGGCAAGGCTGGGCCTGATGGGCCACTATTACAGCGGCATGTTGGACATTATGACCGATGTGACGCTGGTCTCGATTGCCTTTGGGACACATGTCGAGATGGTGGAAGTGGATGAGCTGAGCGCGATGACTGTCGCGGTGAGCGAGCAGGACATTGCACGGCGCGTGGCAGAGTTTGAGAGATGCTTTGATGTGCAGCCAGACTGCCCGCCGGAGGAGTTGAGACGCGCTGCACGCACCTCCGTTGCACTGGACGCCTTTGTCGCCGGGCACGATCTGGACGCATTGGCCTACTATTACAAGGGATCGGGCAACTCCGCGAATGAAGATGCGATGAGCTCCATTATTCTTGGCACGTCGTTACTGACGGCGCGGCACATTCCGGTGGCGGGCGAGTATGAGGTAAAGAATGCGCTTGCCATGAAGATGATGGACACGCTTGGGGCGGGCGGTTCGTTCACCGAATATTATGCGATGGACTTCAATGACGACCTGGTGCTGATGGGCCACGATGGCCCCGGACACATCGCCATCGCTGAGGGCAAGACGAAGGTGCGCCCACTCGGGGTCTATCACGGCAAGGTGGGCCGCGGGCTTTCCGTCGAGATGAGCGTGAAGCATGGGCCTGTCACGCTGCTTTCCATCGTCGAGGACGCGAGCCGACGCTTCAGGCTGCTGGTGGCTGAGGGACAGTGTGTGGCCGGCGAAATTCTTGAGATTGGCAACACGAACAGCCGCTATCGCTTCCCCATTGGCGCACGCGGCTTTGTGAACGCATGGAACGCAGCTGCACCCGCGCACCACTGTGCCGTGGGTGTGGGACATGTGGGGTCAGCATTGGAAAAGTGCGCGGCGCTGATGGGGCTCGGGTTCGAGAAAATCTGCTGAACCATTCGCTCAGGGCCTGGCGTTCGCATCGATCTGTTGCGGCGTAACTTCGTCCTCCTGATCCGGCCTGCGCAGCGTGACCGGCGTGGAGCTGTGAAGCTTTCTGAAGGCCGCCAGCGCTTTTTCCTGCCCATCCTTGTCCCCGGTTGCGCGCTCTGCCTGGGACAAGCGGTACCAGGCCACTTCATCTTCCGGGTTGATCTTCGTGGCCCGCTGCAGCAGCGGCACAGCTGCTTGCGCATTCTCGCTCTCGATATCAACGCCACCCAGCCCTACCAGTGCCTCTTCAAAACCAGGATAGCGCTTGAGAACCTCCTCAAACTGTTCGCGCGCCTCGACAAGATCTCCTTTGCCTGCCGCCGTGTTCGCAAGCTCGTAACGGGCGTTCCCGTTGTCCGGGTCGATGGTCAGCTCTGCGGCGAACTCGCGCTGCGCCGCATCACGGTCTTCTGCCTTCTGTCCCTCTGTAAATCGCGCCAGATACACGCGCCCCAGTCGGTAGTGGATGCCGGGCCGCCTGGGGTCAATGGTCAGAACGTGATTGAAGGCGACAATGGCAGCGTCATAGTTCTTCTGGCTTTCATTTGCTTCGCCCTGCGCCTGCAGCATCCAAACGGAACCGGGCGCCTTGTCATGCAGCTTCTCCATTACGATGTACGCGTAATTCCCGTAGATGCGGCCTGTATGGTAGAGGACCTCAGGGTCGTCGGGATAAAGCCGGTTGAGCGAGAGCGCCGTCTCCACTGCGTCGGCATCGCGCCGAAGACCTGTGTAAGCGCGCAGGAGCTGCAAGCCGCACATGCGCCTGGTCTCGCTGTCGGCGGTTTGCTTGAAGCCCTTTTCAAGATAGGGAACGGCCTCGGAGTATCGGCTCAGCTCAGAGAGGGAGAGACCGAGAAGACTGTCCAGGCGAGGCAGGCTGGGCTTCAGCCTCAGCGCGGTGCGCACCTCGCGAACGGCAGCCTCATAATCACGCTGCTTGAAGTCAATGGCCGCAAGTGTGGCGTGGACTTCAGCGATGCCGGGATCGAGCTGTGCCAGCTTTTCAAAATCGCTCTGCGCTTCCGCATAGCGGCCGTGGGCCAGCGCCTGCTGTCCGGCATCCGAATATTTTGCTGCCGCATCATCGGCGCTTGCCTGGGGGTGCGCCAGCGTTGCGCCTGCGCAGAAGCATGGGATTACCACAGCCAAGATAAATCGACGACTCGTCATAGAGAGAATGTATCGCACTGAAAGAAAACTCCGCCATGGCCGAATGGCATGGCGGAGTGAAAGCGCTGCAATAGACCTTGTTTAGAAGGTGATCTTGCCGCTTAACTGAATGATGCGAGCAGGTGCTGTACTTGTGATCTGGCCTTGAGTGGCATCGCCCACCGCGTTGTCAATTGCCGACCCACCGCCAGAACCGGCTGTCGCCAAGCCGCCTACATTGATGAGGTACTGGTGATGGTTGAAGGTGTTGAAAGTGTCTACGTGCAATTCAAATCTTGCAGTTTCGGTGAACGCAAACGACTTGCCGAAGCCCATATCCCAGTCGTTGATGCCCGGCTGACGGAGAAAGTTACGCGAAGTGCCCCCATACACACCAATCGCCGGTTGCGTGAAGCACGACATGTTAATTCTCTGGAGGGTCTGGGTCAGGTTGCTGTGAATGTTGCAGCCCGGCGTGTAGTTTGCGCGCTGGAACTGTGTATCGAGCAGGCCGCTGGCGTCTGCCGCCGTGATGCTGAAAGGGAAGCCAGTCTGGAAGGTGGTGATGCCGGTGAGCTGCCAGCCGCCCAACGCCAAATCTGTGAGGTGGTTAATGCCGCCCATATACTTCTGGCCGCGGCCGACGGGGAGCTGGTAGATGTAGCTGGAAACGAACCGCTGATTCACATCGAAGTCCGAGGGGCCGTAATCCAGGTTCGGATCCGCGTTGTTCATGAAGCCCTGGTAGCCACTCCCTGTGGCGCCCACGCCCGCAGCAGCCGATTTGTCGTCTTTGCTGTTGGCCCAGGTGTAGATCGTGGTCAGGGCTAGGTTGCCGGCGCGATGGTCAAGCTTCACGTTCATCGCGTTGTAGTGCGAGTAGCCGTGGAAGTCACTGTTGATGTAGAACCCGTTGAAGTTGGGATAGGGCAACCGGGACGACGTTGGGCAGTTGTGCGTTGCGTCGTTCGGATTCGCCTGGCAGAAGGGCAGATCCGTTGCAGAAATGGAGATTGGCTGCGCGATGTTGCGGCGGTCGAGGAGATGAACTGCATGGGTTCCGATGTAGTTCACTTCCATGGTGGTGCCGTTTGCAAGCTCACGCTCTACTGAGCCCGTCCACGATTGAACATAGGGGTCAAGCGGGTTCTGCGACTCGATGACCGCGATAAACGAGAGCGTGGACTCAGGGAACGGCCCAAGCGTGTTGTAGCTTGGGAAGAGTTGGTTGCCGAACTTGGGCAGCGCGGTGTTCTGGGTTGGATTCAGGCTGTTGCGGATGCTGTAGGGATAGATATCCGCGGAGTCGTCAATTTCACGGCCTTCGTAGGAGTCGAAGAAGATTCCGTAGCCGCCACGCAGGACGGTCTTGTTGTCGAGGCGGTAAGCCAGACCAAGGCGTGGTGCGAAGGGAGTTTTCGGCCCGGAGCGGGGGACAGAGCCGCAGTAGCGAAGGATTGGGCCGCCGTTCACGCCCACGCCGGGGGCCACTCCGTCTGTGGTCAATTGCGGGTCGGCATAGCAGAGGCCGCCCTGAGCATTCGTTGTGTCAAGCCAGAAGAAGTGATTCTGCGCTTCATAGGCAGCGGGACGATAGTCCCAGCGCAGCCCTATGTCGACGGTCAGCTTCTGAGTAGCCTTCCAATCGTCCTCCGCATACGGAGCGAAGTATCCGAAGACGTGATTCTGCGGGTTGCCTGCCTGGGTTGTGGGGCTCAACGGGCCGGGAACAAATCCACCCACGTTGTTGTAATAGCCGAGCAGCATGTCGGCCACCGAGTTGCCGGTGCCGCACAAGCCGCTGGGCGTGGTGCAGGAACCATTGGCGCTGTTCGTCAACACCGTGTTTGCATTGAAGCCCCAGTCACCATAGAAGTCATCATCCAGGTTGCGGATCAGGTGCCAGTGGCGATAGTCAACGCCGAATCCAAGGGTATGGCGTCCACGCACAGACGTAAAGGAATCGGCGAACTCCCACATCGGGTTATCGGAGCCTGTGTAAGAGTTGACCGGGCCGCCAGTGCTCGAGTACTGGGACCCAAACCCGAGATCAGGCCATGTCTGCTGCAGAGCGCTGAAATGCGTAAAGACGCCGGTCTCAGCCAGCGCGGAGATTGCTGCTGACGGGGGTGCGGGCGCGCCTTGCGGAGCCTGCGCGTCCAGATAGCCAAAGCGGAAGTTGTTGACGTTTGACTGGCCCAGACTGATGGTGTGCGAGATAGCCCAGTTCTTTTGCGTCTCGAACTGGCTCTCGACTCCGTAGACAAGCGATGCCGTCGAAAGGGAGGCGTTCTGATAGGTGGAATAGGTGAAACGTCCGAAGACGGAACCTAGCTTCCCGAGAGTCTGGTCTACGCGGTAGGTCTGCTGGTTGGTGGTCAACGGCTGGCCTACGTTTTGGATAAAGTTGGTGACTCCCTCCTGCTGGTTCGGCACGGTCGGTGTGGCAAAGTAGCCGTACTGGATAGCGACCTGCGCGAGCCGGTTTGTAATTTCAGCAGATGGGATCGCGTTATTTGGAAATGGCTGACCAGTTGTCGGGTCAACCGGCATACAGTTGTGGTTCAGGCTGAGCAGGGTTGTGCAGGCAGCGGTTCCGTATGCCGGAAGCGTACCGCCTGGAAGGCCGTTGATCGCAGGATAGGTTTCTGCCGCAAAGTTTCCGGTCAGAGTTGCGGGGTTAGGCAGCGTGTCATAGGCTCTGCCGCCGTTGTCGATGCGCCATCCCTCGTAGTTTGCCATCCAGAAGGTTCGGTTGTGCCCGTTGTATATCTTCGGGATATAGACAGGTCCGTCCATCACGAATCCGAACTGGTTCTGACGCAAGATTGGGTTCGCAGTAGGAACCCCGGCCAGATAATCGGTTGCTGATGGAAAAGGCTTGGCATCGTAAGCATCGTTGCGGTTGAACTCAAAGAATGAACCGTGAAGTTTGTTGGTCCCGCCCTTGCTGACAATGTTGATCTGGCTGGCGCTGAAGCCGTATTCGGCCGAATACGTGCCGCTCTCCAGCTTGAATTCCTGAATCGCATCCTGGGACAGAATCACGGCGGGAGTAACTAGCGCCTGATCGGTATTTACCAGGCCATCCAGCGTGTAGTTGTTGCCCTCCGGGCGGCCGCCATTGATACTCACGGCGTTGCCTTCTCCCTGGCGCATAGTGCCCTGCTCGCCGCCTACGGTGACAGCGCCCGCTCCCAGCAGGATCAACTGCATGAAGTTTCGGCCGTTCAACGGGAGCTGCTCGACCTGCTGCTGGCTGACCAGTTGGGAGAGCGCGGCACTGTCGGTATCCAAGGCGACCGATTGGGCCGTCACGTTCATCGTCTCCGTGACAGCGCCTGGTTTCAACGTGAGATTCACGCGGACTTTCTGGTCAACGCTCAGCGTAACGCCGCTGGTGACAGACTTCTCAAAGCCCTTGGCCGTGGCAGAGACGGAGTAGCTTCCTGAAATCAAGGACGGGGCAAGGTAGTCGCCAGAGGAACTGGTGGTGGTGTGAAAGGGCACGTTGGTTGCTGTGTTGGTGACTGTGACGGTTACGTTCGGGAGAACGGCGCCCGTGCTGTCCGTCACTGTCCCCAGAATGGTTCCTGTCGCTCCTGCTTGTCCAAACGCGCTGCCAGCTGCGGCCAGCAGAACGGTCAGTGCAAAACCGAGACGAAGTCTGCGCATCGGTGGCCTCCTTTGAGAGTCCGAGGTTTTACTTTTTTTGAGCCGGTTGGCAACTGTTTCCTGACCGTGCGCTCTGAATAGGGGGAGACACACTTGCAGTTGTCCAAGCCGTAGTTGTTCCAATGTCGCCAAACATTACGCACGCAACATAGCGAGTGTCAAGAGGAAATTTTATTCCCATTTGAAATTTTCCAAAGAGCGCATTCTCTCCCTATCGGAAAACATGGCTGCAGCGATTTACCTGAGACGACGCTAGCGAGTGGAGGTGGATTCGATCAGCGTGACGGGGCCAAGGAGTCCGGATGGGACCGGCTTGAGGTCTTCCATGTCCTGGGGCACGAAGAGCAATCCGTAGCGGTCTCTGAGGAGGCGGTATTCCGGCTGCGGCTGACCTGCCAGGGAATTGACGGCGGAGTTGCCGACGACAATGCGCAAATGGTTCACGCCGGACTGGAGATACGGTGTGACTTCCAGACGGTACGGCGGGCGCCAAATTACCCCTACCTGCTTGCCATTCAGATACACCTCGGCTGCCTCATGCACGGGCGGATCGAGATAAGCCCGCATATTGGGCCGGCGCGAGTTCGCGGGAAGCGGCTCGGGAGTCGCCGTTCCAAGATCGAGCAGGATGGACGCGCCAGTTGTGCTCTGCTCGGCTTGCCATTGGAAGGTCCTGGTGTAAGTCGCGTGGCCGGAGAAGAACTGGGTCTTTGCGTTTTGAGTCCAGGAAGTGAGGCGTGGCAAATCCACCTCAGAGCCATCCTCGCCCAGGGTCATGCGCCACTGCCGCGACAGATCCTGCACAATCGTCTCGCGGCGATTTGCCTCAGGACTCGCGGTCATTGCATCCCCGGAGAAGTAGATCAGGCGCGATCCGTAAGGCTCTAGATTGAGATCGATTGCGCCGGGATCAGGAAGGCCTGCAATAGTGCCCGAAAATGCATCCCAGGTTTCCGCACGCGCGGCCGTATTGCGAAAGTGTGCTTCAGTGTGCTGGGTCTCATTCGAAGTGTTCGCCACGAAGTAGAGGTCGCCGCCTGGGAGCTTGCGATGGATGAATCCGATTTGCGGAACGGGCGGGAGTAATTTCAGGTCAGGCGTGGCATCCTTATCGAGTTCCCCGGCCAATTGGTTCTCGTCTTCCAGAAAATGCGCACCCGTGAGGCCGCCTTGAAAAAGCATCTGCGAAAGCTCCTGGATCTGCGCTGAATCTTCTTTGCAATGCGGGAGCCCGGGCGCTGTGGATGGCAAGCGTCGCGTGGCGATGACAATCCCGCCGTGTTGCGCGAAGGCGAGAATCTTCCGATAGGTTGCGAGCGGCAGGCGGTCCACGCCGGGAAGAATGAGTATGCGATATGGAATGCCCACATGGTCGATTGCGTCTGCGTCAATGAAGTCTAGGTTGAATCCGGCATCGAGAACCTGGGCCACCACTCGGTCGCCCAGAAACTTCCCCATCGACTCGTCCATGCTGACATTGGAACCGCTCTCATCGAACCCCGCCGGAGAAGTGGGCGTGGATCTTATCTGCATGCCAGCCTTGAACGATGCCCATACATCATCGTTGGGCAGCAGGAGCGCCACGTCGTTGGCGGGCTCACCCTGCCGCAGGGCAAAGCTCACCCGCTGCAGATACTTGGTGAGGTCCGGCATGGCGAAGAACCAGGGGTTATGCGCGTCGAGCGCCGCGGCAGCATACATGCGCCAGCCCGGCTCTGGCACAGAGGGCGGCGAGTAGGGCCAGCCGTGGCCGACCAGTTGGTTGATGCCCTGCAGAAAATGCAGATCAGCTTCCGCTTTCATGTCCAGCGGCGTGGCGCGAAACGCAGGGGAGTGAAGCCATGTCCATGTCTCTGATGAAATGACGGGGCGATGAAAGAGGTGGCCCGCGGAGGCTGCCCAGCGCGTGTCAGAGAATTCGCGCCACATCATGAAAGTGGCTTTCCCTTCGCCTTCAGGGAGATCGACGAGTTGGTTGCTCGACAGCGTAACCGGCGGATAGCCGTATGTCTGCGAACGCAGCAGGGTGTGATGAGCCTGCGCCCAGTCCCGCATGGGTGCGAGGAAGTTTTCATTTGCCAATTCGGTGAGTGTCTGGCCCCAGTCATGGCGAATGGCTGCGGTGTCCAGGCCTGCGTCCATGACCAGCGCAAGCAGATGAGGCCGAAGATCGTAGCCGCGGCGGCGTTGGAATTCGTCAAGAAGCCGAGGGCTCCAGTCGGCGGCATAGACCTCAAGGCTGTCACTGAAGACCGCATAGGGCGGCTGATCGTCGAAGGCGGAGAGAAGTCGATCGCCCACGGCATGCAGATGATTTTCGATTGCTGCGCGGTCGTAGGGATCGAGTACAAACCCCGCTGCCCCCACGGAAGGCCGCTTGACCATCATGCCGGTCCGGCTTGAGATGAAAAAGATCAGTTGTCGCGATTGCAGAGCAGCGGGGAAGACATATCTGCCTGCGGCCGCAGGGTCCAGTGGTGTGGTATGTGCAATTTCATCGGCGGAAGCGGAAGCAGGTATCAGAAACGCCGAGATAGGTTCCTCGCCAGATTCAACGGCCGGAGCCGCGGCGGAGGTGGCTCCCGACGGCACGATTTTCGACTCAACGCGCAGTTTGCCTGCAGCCTGGGTAACGGGAATGTGTGGACCGCCGAAGGGCCATCCACTGCCAAGCGTGAAATCCACGCGCAAGCCCAATCGCCGCGCCTCGCTGACCGCAAACCGCAGCGCATCCAGATGCTGCTGCGAGAGGAAAGGCGTATTCACAAAACCCGTGGATGGATCGTCGAGCGCCTGTGCATAGAGGTTGGCGATTTCGACTCCGCCAATGCCGGCGGCCTTCATCTGCTCCAGCTCGCGTGTAGTTTCTGCACGGGTAGGGGCAGGGCCAAACCACCACCAGCGCATCATGATCCGGCTCGAGTCCGGCGGCGCAGCAAAGTTGCGATGCAGCTCTGCGATCTTGTCACTAGCCTGTCCAGCGGCGGAGCACGCGGAAGCAAGCCCGCAAAGCAAAAACACGATCAGACGGCACCAAGGCAACGGCATGGCAGATTGTTGCACGGAGGGGAGCTGCATCTTTGACATCGGCAATGGACCTCCAGGGATTTGGCTGCCAACGTATGTTGCGCGCTTCTTGATAACAAAGCCGGGTCCGATTGGCAAAGTCGATGGGTCTGACGCGGAGCCGCTCGCTGGGTTGTGCGCAGCAAAATTCTAATGGAAAATCTTTTTTCTTTCGAATCCGACGTTTCACATGCTATTGTTTTTGCGCCCGCAAATCGTGCAATTTTCGCGCATCGGTGCGTATGGCCCACCCTCCAGACTCCTGAAGAGCGAAGTCTGCAGGTCTCTGATTCCACAGGAGAAGGTTTATGAGAAATTCCGCAACTAAGGTGATCCTCGCTACATTATCCATGGTGATTTGTCTGTGCACAGCCCTGGCCCAGGATGGAGCAGACCCGCTCAAGGCGGGCTTTGCAAATCCACCTGCGGGAGCTCGCCCACGGGTTTGGTGGCACTGGATGAACGGCAACATCTCGCAGGACGGGATCAAGCTGGACCTGGAGTGGATGCATCGCGTTGGCATTGCCGGCTTTCAGAACTTTGATGCAGCCTTGTCGACACCGCAGGTAGTGAAGCAGCGACTTGCCTACATGACCCCCGCGTGGAAGGATGCTTTCAAGTATGCCACCACGCTCGCCGACCAGTTGAACATGGAAGAGGCGATTGCGGGTTCACCGGGGTGGAGCGAGTCTGGTGGACCATGGGTGCCCCCGTCGCAGGGCATGAAGAAATATGTGTGGAGCGAGACGGTCGTGGAAGGCGGAAAGCCGTTCAAGGGGACGCTCGCGCATCCGCCGTCGAATACCGGAGCATTTCAGAACATCGGTATCCGCGATGCGCTGGGCGCGCCTCCGGGAGCGAAGGCGGCTCCGCAGTTTTACGCCGACTCTGTCGTAGTTGCCTATCGCAGGCCCAAAGACGACATGTCCATTGCCGATCTGCACCCGAAGATCACTGCGAGCGGCGGCGCGCCTGACCCGGCAATGCTCACGGATGGCGACCTGCAGAAGACGACCGATCTTCCGATTCCAGCGGCGGGACAGAGTGCGTGGATTCAATACGAGTTTCCCAAGCCTACGACGCTTCGGTCGATCACCTACGTGACGAAAGATCCGGACCGGATCGTCGCGATGATTTACGGAATTGCCGCTCCGGAAAAGTCTCTTGAGTCCAGCGATGACGGCCAGACGTTTCGTCTGGTTGCCAAGCTGGAGCAAGGAGGTTCTCCCGAGCACACGGTCTCCTTCCCGGCGGCGACTGCGAAGTATTTTCGGGTGACCTTCACGCGGACGCCGCCTCCACCTCCGCCCGCGTGGGCTGCAGGTATTGATCCTAAATCGTTCGGACTCCGTGTCGGTCCCACTCCGACCAGCTATCAGATTGCGGAACTGGTTCTTCATGCGGGCGCACGCGTCAGTCACTTCGAGGAGAAGGCAGCCTTCGTGCCGGAACCAGACCTCTACGGCTTCGCGACGCCGCCGGTAGACGCAGCTTCCGCGGTGAAGAAGTCCGACATTATCGACCTTACGTCGAAGATGCATCCTGATGGAACGCTGGACTGGACGCCGCCCGCAGGCCATTGGGTGGTGCTGCGGTTCGGGTACTCGCTGTTGGGAATCACCAACCACCCTGCGACGGCGGAGGCTACCGGCCTGGAGGTGGACAAGCTCGATCGACGGTACGTGAAGGCTTATTTTGACACGTATCTTGACAGCTACAAAGAGACGGTTGGCGCCGACATGATGGGCCAGCGCGGCATTCGCTATGTCATCAACGACAGTTGGGAGGCCGGCTCGCAGAACTGGACCGACAACATGATCGACCAGTTCAAGAAGCGGCGTGGCTACGATCCGGTTCCCTGGATGCCGGTTCTCACCGGACAGGTGGTGGGAAGCGCAGAAGCCAGCGACCGATTCCTATGGGATTTCCGCAAGACTATTGCAGACCTGATCGCCGACGAGCACTACGGGCAGTTGGAGGCCACGCTGCATGAGCGGGGCATGGGCCATTACGGTGAATCGCATGAGTCAGGGCGCGCCTTTGTCGCCGATGGCATGGAAGTGAAGAAGTTCAACGAAGTGCCCATGAGTGCGATGTGGACGCAGACACCCGGCGTCAACAAAGAGCAATATGGTTACAACGCGGATGATCGCGAGTCGGCGTCGGTGGCCCACATCTACGGCCAGAACCTTGCAGCAGCCGAGTCCATGACAGCTGCGGCCGCGCCCTGGGCCTGGTCACCGGCAACACTGAAGCCGACTGCCGATCAGGAGTTCCTGAACGGCATCAACCGCATTGTGGTGCACGAGTCAGCACATCAACCGCTGGTGGGCAAAGGCACTGCGCCCGGCTTGACACTGGGACCGTTTGGGCAGTGGTTCAATCGTAACGAAACATGGGCCGAAGAAGCCGGGGCATGGGTTGATTATCTGGCCCGCACCAGCTTTCTTCTGCAACAAGGACACTTTGGCGCGGACCTGATCTACTTCTATGGCGAAGACTCCAACCTGACTGCGATCTTCGCGAACAAGTCTCCGGATGTGCCGGCCGGATTTGGTTTCGATTACGTCAATGCCGATGCCTTGATTCATGAGCTCAGCGTGAAGGACGGACAGATCGTGACTCCAGGCGGAATGACCTATCACGTGCTGGGCCTGGATCAGTACAGCCGTCATATGTCTCTGCCTGTGCTGCGAGCGATTGACAATCTGGTTGAGGACGGCGCCGTGGTGGCCGGGCCGAAACCGAATGATGACCCGAGCCTGGCCGATGATCAGGCGGAGTTCCGCAAGTTGAGCGATGCGCTCTTTGGCGATGGTACAGGCGTACACAAAGTCGGCAAGGGAACCGTGTATGCGGGGCAGAGCCTGACGGATGTATTTGCCGCAATGCATGTTGCACCCGACTTCGACTACACCAAGCCGGAAAGCGATGCTCGGCTGGAGTTTGTCCATCGCAAGCTTGACGATGGCGATGCCTATTTTGTGGACAACAGGAATGACCGCGACGAAGCCGTCCAGGCGACCTTCCGTGTAACCGGCAGGACTCCGGAGCTGTGGCATGCAGACACGGGTGTCACGGAGCCGGCGTCCTTCACCATGGCAGATGGCCGCACCACCGTTCCGCTTCATCTAGGGCCGTGGGGCACGGTATTCGTGCTGTTCCGCGAGAAGACCGCAGAGACCGCACGCCAGTTGCCCAGCGTTACCCAGACAACTTTGGATACAGTGGATGGACCCTGGCAGCTGAGTTTTCCGCCGGATTGGGGAGCGCCTGCATCCATCACGCTGGACACTCTGGCTTCCTGGAGCGACAACGCAGACGCGGGCGTAAAGTACTTCTCCGGAACTGCCTTGTACAGCAAGACCGTGCAAGCTCCCGAGGACTGGTTCAAAGCAGGCGCGCACGTTTGGATCGATCTGGGCGATGTGAAAAACCTTGCTGAGGTTTCAGTGAATGGCAAGAGCCTGGGCGAGGTGTGGCATACGCCCTACCGCGTGGACGCAACATCCGCACTCAAGCCGGGCACAAATGAAATCACAATCAAGGTCACCAACGCCTGGGTGAATCGGTTAATCGGCGATCAGCAACCAGGCGCAACCACCTACACCTCCGCAGACGTAAAGCCCTACAGGGCAAACTCGCCGTTGCTGCCTTCGGGCCTGCTGGGACCTGTGAAGGTCTTGCGGACCCAAACGGAGTAGCGGCCTTACAGCAGATGGGTGCTGGGAGTGAAACCTGCCAGCCGTTATGCCTGGACCGAAGTAAGTTCATCCATTTTGGATCAACTCACTTCGGTCCAGCCTATTCAGAAACCTAATTGCTTGAAAGATGAATAAAGGTTCCGGACGAACGGTAGCTCGATACCGAGAATTTTCTGAAGACGGGATTGGTTATGCCGCTCCAGCTTTTTGTCTTCCTCTTATGACCTCAATTACGCGAGTAACGAGCTGTCCGGCGACGGATGATGTGCTGACTCGGGCAATCGCGCGTGCTCGCCTTAGGCTGGTTCCCTTCCTGCTGCTGATGTATGTTGTGGCTTTTCTGGATCGAGTCAATATTGGGTTTGCCAAACAGTCGTTTCAATTGTCGACGGGGCTTTCGGAGTCGGCGTTCGCATGGGGTGCGGGTCTCTTCTTTCTCAGTTACGCACTGTTTGAGATACCCAGCAACCTCATCCTGCATAGAGTCGGTGCAAGGATTTGGATGTGCCGCATCATGGTTACATGGGGGCTCATCTCCATCGCAACCATGTTCGTGCGCGGGCCCATTTCGTTTTATGTGTTGCGTCTCTCGCTGGGCTTTGCGGAGGCGGGCTTCTTTCCCGGAGTGATTCTCTACCTCACCTACTGGTTTCCTGCGCGCGTACGCAGTCAGATCTTAGGGCAGTTCTATTTTGGCGCACCGCTGGCATTTATCTTCGGAGGACCGCTCTCCGGTTTGCTGCTTACTCTGCACGGAAGAGCGGGGCTGCCCGGCTGGCAATGGATGTTCCTGGTGGAAGGATCTCTTGCGGTCATTGTTGGGGTGTGGGCATTCTGGTATCTCGCCGATCGACCGGCAAACGCACGCTGGCTATCCAGACCGGAACAAGCGGCACTGCATAAGGTCCTTCAGGATGAAGATGAACGGCGGAGATCGCATGGCCCATGGGCACTTCTTGATGCCCTCGCACGCCGCAGGATGTATCACTTTGTCGCGATCTACTTTCTCATTCAAATGAGTGTCTACGGAGTGGTGTTTTATCTGCCGACGGACGTTGCTGCAATTTTGGGTCAATCCATGGGGCCAGAAGTCGGAATTGTCTCCGCGCTCCCGTGGATATGCGCCCTGGTCGCAGCTTATTGGGTACCGCGACTGACTGATCGCTGGAATCTTCATCGGATCGTCGCCGCATCGATATTGGGTGTCTCAGCCTGGGCGAGCACAATGTTTCTGGCTCCACAGGGCGTGGTCGCTATGGCAGCAATCTGCGTTGCCGCATCCGGCTTTATCGCAGTGCAGCCGTTGTTTTGGACGTTCCCGACCAGTTATTTGTCTGGAAGAGCCGCCGCGGGAGGCATCGCAGTGATCAACGCGCTGGGTGCTCTGGGTGGGTTTGTCGCCCCCAATATCAAAGTGTGGGCGGATCATCACTTCCATTCTCCAGCCGCTGGCCTGTATGTACTCGCGGGATGCACAGTATTGGCGGCCGGTCTCATCGCACTTCTAGCCGAGGAGACACCCTCGCAGCAGCGCACGCTGCCCAACTGATTTTGCGTATCGAAGAAAGAGAGGTTCACTCCATGGCCGACCCTATCATCCGTCAAGTTCGTGCCTACGTATTCAGGGGCGGCGGAGGCGACTACCACGATCAGAGATCGGGCCATTGGATCGACGATCACATCGCAACGCCCATGGCGAAATATCCCGAGTACCGGCAGAGCCGCCAGTCCTTTGGGCTGAACGTACTGGGCACCTTGGTCGTTGAAATCGAGGCGGAGAACGGCGTTGTGGGCTTTGCCGTGACCACTGGCGGTGAACCTGCGGCGTGGATTGTGGAGACCCACCTGGCGCGATTCCTGGAGGGTGCGCAGGTTGGAGAGATCGAGCGGATATGGGACCAGATGTACCTTTCCACGCTGTTTTATGGCCGCAAGGGACTTGTGCTGAATGCGATCAGCTGTGTCGATCTTGCGCTATGGGATCTTCTTGGCAAGCTGCGGCAAGAACCGGTCTATCAACTTTTGGGCGGAGCCGTTCAACAGGAACTCGTCTTCTATGCGACAGGATCGCGACCCGATCTGGCCCAGAAGATGGGGTTCATCGGCGGAAAGTTGCCATTGCGCCACTGCCCGGCAGAAGGCGAAGAGGGGATGCGGAAAAACCTCGCTCTGCTTGCCGATATGCGATCGCGTACCGGCAATGACTTCTGGTTGATGTATGACTGCTGGATGAGTTTGGATCTGGACTACGCGATGCGACTTGCGCGGGAAGCCTCGCGATATTCTCTGAAGTGGATCGAGGAGGCACTGCCGCCCGATGACTACTGGGGTTATGCCGAGCTCAAGCGCAACGTGCCCCTCGGCATGTTCGTCACAACTGGAGAGCACGAGGCGACACGCTGGGGATTCCGGCTGCTTTTGGAGATGGAGTGCGCGGATATTTTGCAGCCCGACGTGGGCTGGTGCGGCGGCATCACAGAACTCGTCAAGATTGCGGATCTCGCCGATAGCCGAGGCGTGCTGGTGGTTCCGCATGGGTCAAGCGTTTACAGTTACCATTTTGTGCTCACGCGGCATAACAGCCCCTTTTCAGAGTTTCTGATGATGGCGCGGCAGGCCGATAGGGTGATACCGATGTTTGCTCCGCTGCTGCTGGATGAACCGGTGCCCGTGAACGGACGCATGAAGGTACCGGATGCGCCGGGATTTGGTGTCCGCCTCAATCCTGATTGCCCACTGCATCGACCCTACGCTCATCCGTAGAAGTCGTCTCCGGTTCGAGCCAGAGGTCACGCCCCATCCTATCCAACGGCATAACTCAAACGCGCACATCCTGAGGAGGCCAAGTGCAAAGACGAGACCTTTTGAAATCTGCAATCTCACTTGCAGCAGGCGCTGCCACCGCCCCCCTGCTTCAAGCGCTAGACACGGCCATGCCGGTCATCGACGCGCACATCCACCTCTTCGATCCAACCCGCCCCGGCGGCATCCCATGGCCGGAGAAGACCGACACGGTTCTGTATCATCCCGCCCTGCCTGCGCGCTATCTCCCACTTGCCCGGCCCCACGGCGTTGTTGGCGCCATTGCGGTGGAGTGCAGCCCATGGATGGTAGACAATTTCTGGCTGCAGGATGTCGTGGAGCGGAATACCATCATGCTCGGATTCATCGGCGATTTGGCGCCGGATAGCCCGGATTTTGGTGCGACACTGGATCGACTGCATCGCAGCCCCCTCTTCCTCGGCATACGCTACGGCAATCTGTGGAGCCGTGATCTGGGAGCAGTGGTGCAGAAGCAGGAGTTCCGGGCTGGTCTCAAGTTACTCGCTGACGCGGGCCTGGTGCTTGAGACAGCGAATCCTGATCCTGATTTGATCGCAGCCATTGTCCGGGTCTCGGATTACATTTCCCATCTTCGCATCGTGATTGACCACCTGCCGCACGCCGATTCGCCGACCGATGCGCGCGCCCAAGATACCTACGAGGCAAATCTGCGACAACTTGCCCAACGAAATAATGTCTATGTAAAAGGATCGGAGATTGTGCGACGTGTTGCGGGACACGTCTCGCTTGATTCCGGGTTCTACAAGGCAGCGCTCGACCGGCTGTGGGACCTTTTCGGAGAGGACCGCATCTTCTTCGGCAGCGACTGGCCGAACAGCGATTCGCTCGCCACGTTTGACGAGACATTCGGTGTCGCGCAGCGTTACATCGCCACAAAGACCCTGGCTGCACAGCAGAAGTATTTCTGGAAGAATTCGATCGCTGTTTATCATTGGCGCGCGCGTACACCCGGCCAGGCGCAATTGCAGAAGTCTTTGGGGTAGGGGGATTGACGTGGCCTAAGTGCCCCGTGACGGTATAAGACATCTGTTTTCGAGGAGCTTCGATGATCGAGCTTGCTTCCACCCATGGTCTCGGATTCTTTCGACGGCGATGCATTGCATGGGCACGAGGACTCCCTGCCTGAAGCATGGGTCCCTCACAACTGAAGTAAGCTGCAAGGTCATGTCTCGCGAGGAGCAATTGCAGAGTCTTCCCGTGACAAGCCAGAGCGTGCTGAAGGCGTGCGGCAGATGCAGATGATGTTCGGGGCGGCGTGCGATCTAACAGCGTACGCACTCTTTTTGTACAACGGAAGGGGCTTTTGAAAAGAGGAGGATGTTGGCGGCCATGAAGAACTGGACTGTGGTAGCGGCAATGCTTTGTCTCGCACTGCATATCGCGGCAGCGCAGGATGGAGAACTCGGGAAGCCTATCGCTCTAAAGGTGGATTGGGCGAATACTGAGCCTTTGCGCACGATTCCAACCCTGCAGGTCGTCGTAAATCCCCTTTTGCGCAGGGGCTCTCCGATTCATGACGCATCCTTCGCGGCCTTGAAGCTACTGGGTGCCGACGATGTGCGGTATGCGGTGTGGCATCCTTATCCAAAGCTTGCTGTTGCGGAGCTGGATCCACCTGCCCCCCAAAAGACCTCCTGGGATTTCAGCCTGATCGATCCCATGACTTTGGACTTTCTGCATGCCACGGAAGGCCACAGCGTAATCCTGAGCTTCAGCACGAATCCGGCATGGCTCTACAAGACGCCAGAGCCGGTAACTTATCCCACTGATCCCGACAAGGTTACCTGGAGTTATACGCAAGGCAAGGAATTACGCGATCCGACTTGCGCTGAGTTAGCATCCTACTACGCGCGGCTGGCGAGCTGGTACACGCAGGGAGGCTTCACCGACGAATTGGGCAAGCGGCACGAGTCCGGCTACCACTTCAGCATTCCTTACTGGGAGGTCTTTAACGAGATTGACGTTGAGCATCAGCCAACGCCCGAACAATACACGCAGCGGTACGACGCAATCGTGGCGGCATTGCGCAAGGTCGATCCATCCATGAAGTTTGTCGGACTGGCGATGGCGTTCCCCGAACGAAATCCCCATATGATCGAGTACTTTCTAGACCACTCCCATCACCAGGCGGGAATTCCGCTGGACATGATCTCGTATCACTTCTATGCAATTCCGACGCGGGAGCAGACCGCCGCGGACTGGCAATACACATTCTTTGACCAGGCCGACCGCCTGATTGCTTCTATCCGGTTTATTGAGGAGATTCGCAAGCGCCTGTCGCCCGAGACACGCACCACCCTTGACGAGGTAGGTTCAATTCTTCCTACGGACTGGCACCCCGACACACCTTATGATCCGGGTCCGCCGATCCCTGCGTCCTATTGGAATGTCTCCGGCGCAATGTTTGCCTATGTGTATATTGAAGCCGCGAAACTAGGCATCGACATCATTGGAGAGTCGCAGCTTGTGGGCTTTCCATCTCAGTTCCCCAGCGTGACGATGGTTGATTGGAACACAGGAGCGCCCAATGCACGCTTTGAAGCCCTGCGCCTTCTGCATGACTCTACGCACGCGGGCGATGAACTGGCGCAGACGAAATTTGTAAGTGGTGACATTGATGCGCAGGCTCTTACGGGCTTGGCGGGCAAGCGCCTCCTGCTTGTGAATAAGCGCAACAGGCCGATCTCTGTCGCGCTTCCAACGGACTTTACCGCAGATCATGTTGCAATGGTTGCGGCAGGCGTCACCCTCGACAACGTAAAATGGCAGGGTGAGACTCTCATCCTGCCGCCATTCGCAGTTGCTACGGTCCTGGGCAAGTGAGAGTCAGTCTCTTGCGCTGAAGATGGCAGCAACATGGCGCAATCCTACCGCGCTGCCGCGACGAGTGCGCCTCCGCATCGGCCGCCGGAATGCGCAGCCGTCAAAATGCGAAAGACAAATGCCGGCTCATCCGGTGCGCTGCTGGGCAGCGGGATGTGCAAACCATCGTCGCGCTGCACCGCGGTGAGCGTACCTTTCTGCCCAAGCAGTTGCACGGAACATACCGGTCCGGGTAGATAGGGCGTGCCACGCCACAGCGATTGTACGCGCAACTCTCCGTGTGTTGGCCAACCGAGAGCGATGGCGTAGAGAGCGCCTTTGTTGGTTGTGAAGCGGATGTCTTCGGGTGTGAACTCCTGCCGGTCCGTGTTCAGCGCGCTGCTTGTGACAACCGTGGGGCCTTCGCCATAGAGCAGCCATGGCCTCGAATCGTAAATGGCCTCGCCATTTGTTGTGAGCCAGCGCCCCATATCGAGCAGAATGGTCCTGGCCTGTGCGGGGATTGTTCCATCGGACTCCGGACCCACATTCAGCAGCAGGTTTCCGTTCTTGCTGACGACATCGACGAGCTCATCAATCAACGATTTAGCATCGCGATATTGATCCCCTTCCACATAACCCCAGGAATGGATGCTGACCGACGTGTCGGTTTGCCACGGCAACAGACGAAGGGCATCCAGCTTGCCGCGCTCGATGTCGAGGACGGCTGCATTCTCAGGGAAGTCGTGGTCCTTGTAAGTGAGCACGACGTCTTGCGCCCGCGCCGATGCATGGTTGTAATAATACGCGGCAAATTGCTTGAGGTAGGGCTGAAATGCGGGTTGGCCGATCCACCAGTCGAAGTACATGAAGTCCGGATGGTACTTGTCAACAAGCTCGCTGCTGCGCGCAAGCCAGTCGTCAAGGAAGGCAGTATCGGGAGGCAGCCAGCGCTCCAGATGATTTGGATCAGGCTCCTTTTCGTCGTTCTCACCGGGGAGCGTCCTCGGCCGTGCAGGCGCATAGAGTCCGGCAAACTCTGGATCCCGCACGTCCGAGTCAAACTTCATGCCGCCGGAGTACCACCACCAGTGCTCAGCTCGATGGGATGAAACGCCGAAGTGTAGACCACGCTGTCGGGTGGCCTCCTCCAATGCGCCGACCACGTCACGATGAGGGCCCATCTTGACCGCGTTCCAGCCGGTGATATCTGAGTCATACATGGCAAAACCGTCGCAGTGTTCTGCCACGGGAACAATGTAGCGGGCTCCGGCGCGCACAAAGAGGTCCACCCAGGCATCCGCGTCAAAGTGTTCTGCCTTGAACTGCGGAATAAAGTCTTTGTAACCAAACTTTGCCTGCGGGCCATACGTAGCGATGTGATGCTTGTACTCCGGGCTGCCCTGGATGTACATATTGCGCGGGTACCATTCGTTTCCGAATGCCGGAACGGAGTAGACACCCCAATGGATGAAAATGCCGAACTTTGCATCGCGATACCATGCAGGGATGCGATAGGCAGCGAGCGAATTCCAGTCCGGACGAAAGGGGCCTTGCTGCTCCCCCTGCACAACACGTGCGAGCTGGCGGCGAACGGAAGAGGGTTCTTGCTGGCCGCTACATGCGAGGCATGGCAGAACAAGGAGGACGCAGGCGACCGCGGCACGCGGCAATTGGCTATGCAGGCCTAAACATTTCATCGCATCACGCTACCAGAATCAGGTCGCCTTTTGCACTGCAATCGAGCAACACGTGCGATATGCAGGATGGGCAAGCTTTGCGGCCCGGCGCTATATCCGTGGAAATAGTCATGGCCCATGCTGCGGTCTGGTTCAGGTAACGAAGCCGCGTTGAGCGTGATTTGAGCGTGAGCGAGTGGATCGCTCCTGGCCACCTTAAGGGCTCGTGTGCTGTGCCCGCGATAAGAGAACGGCCACGCCGTGCGGGTCGAGCACGGATGCACTGACCGACACCCGGTCACGTAGCACATCGGCCATAGGCGTCGGCAGAAGAACTCGGACAGGATGAGATCCATGATTGATCAGGAAAAAACCACACGGTCTTTCGATGTGCGGCGGCAAGAAGAATTGCTGCCAGCATTCATCGGAAGGCTTTGCGCTGGAGCCTGCGAGGGATCGTACTTCCTTCTCTCAGGTGCATGATGATCATCCCGAATGGTCTTTTAACTTTTTTGAAAGTAGGTTGTGTAACTCTCTTGTCGAACAAAGTAGAGCGGGGCGAAGATGCGATCTCCTTCCGCGTCTTCAGCGTTATAGATATCTGACGCACCGGGAAGGCTCTTCAAGCTATCGAGCGGCACAAGGGGCAGGCGTAGCGAACGCGGATTGAGCTCGACATAGACCAGTGGGCCGCGCATTACTGCGACAGTTTCCGGATGAAGGTCGTCGATTGCCTCTGTGTACAGGCGCTGCGGAAGGTCCAACTGAACCGTGTCTCCGCTTTTCCATACCTTGCGAACCATCGCCCATCCCTGTTTCTGCTGTGGATAGGCCCTTGCACCGTTTACGCGCACGGTTGCAGGTTGCGTCAGCCAGCGGGGAATCCTGAGCCCGAGTGTGAAGGCTGTCGGCTCACTTGTTTCCACGTGAAGGACGACAGACTCCTCCAAGGGATAGCGCGTTTGTTGAGCGAGCTGGACTTGCGTCTTCCCATGCTGCCATTGCACGGTTGAGGGAGCGTACAGGTTCACACGCAGTTCACCCGGAGCATGAAAGTAGATGTGCTTTACATAGTCGGCGACGCCTTGCACCAGTGTGCCGGAGCAGCATGGCCACTTCTGCGAGTAATAGACTTTGCGTGCGCGTGGGCTATAGGTGGAGTAATAGGGATAGTCCCCGTCGCTGTCCGGCTCCTTTGCGGCCAACAACGTGTTGTAGAGGACACGTTCCAGTCCGTCGCCGTATTCTGCATCCCCGGTTGCGCAGAGCAGATAGCGCGCCAGCTTGGCCGCGGCATAACTGCCGCAGGGCGTTTCAAAGTGGTCCGGGGTGCTTTGGAGGCTTGCGTAAAGCTGTCCCTTGTGCGGCTCGATGAACGTCTCGTTCGGACCCCAGCCTCCAGTTGCATACTGCTGCGTCTGAGTCAGCAGATTCCATGCCCCCCGCATCGCTTCCAGGTACTTCTCATCGCGCAGGACGAGGTGCGCCTTGCCCGCCGAGCTCAGGGCGATGGCATGGCTGTAAGCATGGCGGCCGGGAAGCACATCCTGCCCCCGGGCAAGCGGATCGAAGAATTCCCGATCGAGAAGATAACGGATTGCTCGCTCACGCATTGCGTTGTCATGGGTCATCGCGAATGCATCGAACAGGCTTTCCGGCAGAACATAGGTCTCATCGTAGGGTGGATCTTTCTTGCCGACACGATCGCGCCCCTGATCCGGAATATAGGGAAGAGCTCCACGGTAGACGCGCGGTAACAGTTCGCGCGCGGACGCAACATTGCTCAGCGCAGCGGCATCCATCAGACCCGCGAGATGTTTGTCGAGGATGTAGCATGGCCATACTTTTTCTGCATTTGGCCCGGCAAAGATGCGGTCGTCCGGCCCCAGGGTGGCAGCGAATCCCTCCACCAGTTCCGCTACCTTGGTATGGCAACTTGGGTCTCCGGTTGTGCTGCCGATGCGAGCAAGGCCGGATATGTATTGGCCGAGAGAGTGTCCCGGCACAAAGCCGTTCGCATCGTACCATCCGCCCATGTCGGCGCCGGGCGCAGCCAGCCCCGCACGCTGGCGATAGACCTTTAACAGCCGGTCGTTATCCAGTGCAACATAACTGGCGTGAATGCGGTCATAATGTCGTTTGAAAGGTCCACCGGTCAGACGCACCTGGTCGTAGTCGAACTCGTTGAGTGCTCTGGAACTGGGGGTATCCGCCACAAGCCCAACGTGCGAGCTGAGCGCCATTGTGGCTCCGCCGATGACAAACTCTCTTCGGGTTATGCCCTGCTTTGCGTTCACCTGTCCACCCTTCTGAAACTATTGCATAGCATGACCTGCCCTGCTCACGTCGGACCTATAAATGCAAAGCGCCCGGCAGATTCCACTTTGCGGAATTCTCCGGGCATCCAGGAAGAGAGCCTGGGTAGGGAAACTTTGATAGTCGCTAAAGCGAACAGACACCCTACCATTGTCCCATCTCAGGGGCCGCGCAACTGGCCGCAAGCGGTAGAACTCAGTCAAGGAACATGCAATCGCCGTAGCTGAAGAAACGGTAGTGCGCCTGGACTGCGTGTCGATAGGCAGCGAGCACGCGCTCGCGGCCTGCAAACGCGCTGGCCAGCATGAGCAGGCTTGATTGAGGAAGGTGGAAGTTGGTGAGCAGCGCACCGACGGCGCGGAACTGGAATCCCGGAGCGATGAAGATGTCGGTTGTGCCCGCGTGAGGGTGGAAGCTCCGGTCGCCGGCGGCGAGTGCGGCGGCTTCCAGCGTGCGCACAACGGTGGTGCCCACGGCAACAACGCGACGGCCCTTGCTGCGGGCGCGATTCAGGGCTTCTGCAGCGTCGTACGACAGTTCATAGCGTTCACGGTGCAGGTGAA
Organism: Acidobacteriota bacterium; assembly: GCA_021805025.1. Taxonomy (GTDB): domain Bacteria; phylum Acidobacteriota; class Terriglobia; order Terriglobales; family Acidobacteriaceae; genus Telmatobacter. The sequence goes on along the minus strand of JAJZGF010000001.1, from coordinate 18,281 downwards.
TGTCCTCAACCTGTTTGGCATGGAGCGGCGCAAAGGTGCCGAGGCCGACGTGGAGCGTGACCTGTGCAACTTCAACGCCCCGTGCTGCCAGTGCGGCGAGCGTTTGCGCGGTGAAGTGAAGGCCCGCGGTGGGCGCGGCAACCGATCCCCGTTCTCGGGCAAAGACGGTCTGGTAGCGATCGCGGTCCCGGGCTACATCGCTGCGGTGGATGTAGGGTGGCAGGGGCATGTGGCCGATCTGATCGAGTGCGTCGTAGAAATCGGCAACGGGCATGAAGCGCAGGATACGCTCGCCACGTTTGCCGCGTTCGACCACATCGGCTTCGAGTACGGTTTCTCCGCTCGGTAAGGGAAAAACTAGATGCTCACCGACGTCAACTTTTTTGCCCGGCCGCACCAGCGAGCGCCATGACTGGCCTGCGGTGGGCTCAATGAGCAGGACTTCGACCAGCGCGGTGGGCGCCGTGCGATTGCGGACGATAGTGCGTCGCGCGTAAAGGCGCGCAGGAATGACGCGACTGTTGTTGAGAACAAGCAGATCGCCCGGCTCAAGCAGAGAGGGGAAGTCGGCGAAGTGGGCGTCGCGCAGGGCGCCAGTGGAGCGATGGACGACCAGCATACGGCTCTGGCCACGCTCGGCAGGAGGCTCTTGCGCGATGAGCTCCGGCGCCAGATCAAAATCGAAGTCGGCAACGCGGAGGCCGCTCACAGCGAGGCCTTTCCAAAGTGCGCCAGCGCGCGCCGCCGGGCCCGCTCGAGGGCAGCATTCAACTCCTCGCGCTTCGCTTCAAGCTGCTCAGAGGGAAGAGCGGTAGAGACGTAAGTCCACTGAGCCCAGCTGACGCAGATGCGCGTGAAGGGCTTTGGTACGCGGAAGCGATCCCAGGAACGCATCGTCCAGGCGTGTTCCGGCTCCAGGTGGAAGGCGCCGATGGGTGCGCCGGTGAGGTGTGCGAGTTTGATGGGGCCGATTTTGGTGCGATAGATGGGGCCGCGCGGGCCGTCCGCGGTAAAGATGGCGGTGCGGCCGGACTCGATGACGCGAGAGAGCCCGAGCAGGCCCTCCGGGCCGCCGCGCGAACTGGAGCCGCGGACTGCATCGAAGCCGAAGCTGCGGAGAATGCGTGTGATGAGCTCGCCGTCAAAGCTGCGGCTGATAAGAATGACGGCGCGGGAGCGGCGGAAGTAGACGGTGCAGGGAAGTACGCACTGGTGCCAGAAGCAGTAGATCTCAGGTCCGGCCTTCTGGCCGAAGAGCACAGGCGTGACGCCGTCTTCCGCGATGACCTGAAAACGCCAGGTGAGGCCCACCAGCCAGACCAGGGCTGACACTACAGGCGGCGCAATGGCCAGCACAAGGCGCTGCGTGAAGGTAAATCCGGGGCTGGCTTTCGCGGTCACTCTACTGATTCTAGCTGTAGCGCAGCCAGCGCAACAGCTCCGGCAGGGTGGCGCGCTTGCCATACATGAGAATGCCGATGCGGTAGAGACGCGTGGAGAACCAGAGGACGGCCCAGATGCTGACGATGAGCAGGCTGATAGAGACGGCAAACTGCCATGCGGGCGGAATCTCGGCGGCCATGCGAAGAAACATGATGACCGGCGCCGTGGGCGGGAAGAACGAGGCAGCGACCGACCAGAAGGAATTGGAATCGTTGATGACGAGCAAAATAACAGCGAAGCTTAGCCAGGTGGGTGCGGCGGCCAGCGGCGTGTACATTTGCAGTTCCTGCTCGGTTTCGCATGTGGCGGCCAGGCCGGCGAAGAGCGAGCTGTAAAGCAGATAGCCGAGGACGAAGTACACGGGGAACAGGATGGCTTCAGTCCATGTAATGTGGACGGCCAATTCGCCGGTCAGGATGGCGCCGGCAAAAGGGGACACGAGAATGGCCGCAGCGGCGACCAGCCAGATGGCGATTTGCGTCAGGCCGACGGCGCCGACACCGATAAGCTTGCCCGCCAGCATGTCGCTCGGGCTCGCGATGGCGAGCATCACCTCAAAGATGCGAGAGGTCTTCTCCTGAATGATGGAGCGGGCCACGTTCATGCCGTAGATTATGGTTGTCATGGAGAGCAGGATCGCCATGACGTAGCCCTTCCAGAAGGAGGCCTCGGCGTTGGTCTTCAGAAGGCTGCCGTCCATTTTGACCTGATAGGTGGCGACGGATGTGCCATCGACGAGCGCGTCGGCAGACCCCTGTTGCATGCCGCCGCCGATTAAACGTTCGTCAAGGATGGCATGATTGAGCGCCGACTTGACGCGGGCTGCGGTGATGAAATCGCCTGCAGACTGCGAGGTGTAGGTTGCCGCGGGCAGCTTGCCTGTAGCGGTGTCGACCCACAGCAGGCCATCGAGGGTGCCATCCTTCACTTTATTGAGGAGCAGAGCGCGATCCTGCGGCGAGGCGGGTGCAGCCACGATGACCCGCGCCCTGGCATCCTTGTCGCCGGCGAGCTTCTGACGGATTTGACCGGCAAGGAGAGGATCGTTGGAAGCCACAGCGACCTGGCGGTTGGCGCCGAGGCCGAGGCTTGAAAGATAGCCCACGCCGACGATGAGGGCGAAGATGGCGGGCAGGCCGACGGTGGTTGTCTTGAAGGCGCGTCCGCGTACCTGTTCCAAATATTCGCGCCGGGCGATCAGCAGCATGTTACGCATCGACTTTCCCTCCCACGGTCTGAATGAAAATCTCTTCGAGCGATGGCTCGACCAGTTCAAAGCGATAGATGGTCGCGCCGGCGGAGGCCTCGCGCAGCAGCTTTTGCGCGTTGCCGTGGGGCTTGAGGCGAATCTCCGCATGGCCTGAGAAATTCTTTGCTTCGGCCACTTCGGCACTCTGCAGAAAGGCGTCGCTGCCTTCAAACTCCACGATCACATGGTTGCGCTCGTAGCGCGATTTGATCTCACGCACTTTGCCCGCGAGCACGGCCTGCCCCCTGTCGATGAGGCAGATGGAGTCGCAGAGCTTTTCGACCTGATCCATGCGGTGCGTGGAAAAGACGATCGCTTTGCCCTGATCCTTCAAGGTAAGCAGGGTCTGCTCCAACAGTTTGGCGTTGACGGGATCGAGACCGCTGAAGGGCTCATCCATGATGATCAGCGCAGGATCGTGCAGCAGGGAGCCGATGAACTGAATCTTTTGCTGCATTCCTTTAGAGAGCTCTTCGGTCTTCTTGTGCAGAGACTCATCAATATCGAGGCGTCTGGCCCAGTCGGTTGCGCGGCTGCGCGCCTCGGCTGCGTGCAGGCCGTGCAACTCACCAAAGAAGATGAGCTGTTCGATGACCTTCATCTTCTTGTAAAGGCCGCGCTCTTCCGGCAGGTAGCCGACGCGCTTGAGGCTGGCGCGCTCGAACGGCTTGCCAAACAGCGTGATGGAGCCGGTGTCGGGCAGGGTGATGCCCATCATCATGCGGATGGAGCTTGTTTTGCCGGCGCCGTTGGGGCCCAGCAAGCCGAACATCTGGCCCGCTTCAATGGAGAGGCTCAGATGGTCGACGGCGACCTTGCTCTCGTATGCTTTGGTCACCTGGGCGAGTTCAACGACGGGCATGGCAACTCCTGTTGCGGGGCTGGCGGCAAAAGCGGCCGGCGGACCTTCTCGCACATGCGCTTAAAACACACAACGAGCAGATCCGCAAAGCGTATGCGCCCATTGCTGGACACGATGCACTCTCGGGGATTCTATGTGTGCCGGTGATACCCTTGCGGCCCTCCCACAAGCAACGCGCTCTTTGTCTCCCCGTGAATGTATCGGCAGCACCAGTCGGTGACGTGCGGCTGCTGATCCGCGGGGCCTGAAAGTTCGCTATAAGTGATGCGGCCAAAGAGGAAGATGATCTCTTCCCAACTCGCAATGCGCCGCAACTGGTCATCGGTCTTGCAGATCTGCGCAACGTCGTTCCTGCTGAAGCGCGCGATTGCCAGCGACTCGCCCGGAAGCAGAATCAAGGGATCTTCCTGCGGCTGCGGCTCAACGGAGTCATGGCCCGGCGTCTTCGGCAGTTGCGCCTCCTCTGTCACGATGTGCACTTGATCGGCCAGGTACGTGATGCGGGCAGGTCGCCGTCCACGGTTGGAAGCCATGATCTTGAAGCTGTTTTCCGCTGTAAGGTATGGTTCGACCGAAACCAGAATCCATGGTCGCTCAAACTCCAGGATGGCCTTGGTCTGGCTGAGCGTGCATTCCGCCGCGGTGACTGCGGCGCGCGCGGCCTCCAAGCTGCTCTCGCCGTTGCGCTCGATATTTTTGAGAGAGCGGAGTGCGAGCAGAATGCCCACATATCCCAGGACCGCAAGCACAATGCTCGCTCCCCAGGCGACTCGCTCATGCCATTGCCATGGCGGTGCTGCCGGCGCTGGACTGGTAACGATGATCTGCGGCTGCTGTGCGGGCGGCGCTTCAGCCGGCTGAGACAACGCTTCTGGCGCGGGAGCCCCGCCCTGTCGTAAGGCGGTGTGGGGTACTCCCGAGGATGGAGCCGTCAGATTCGTACGGGGAGTGCTCACCGCAGGCGTGGCCTCTTGGACACTGCCAGCCGGCTGCTGCGCTATGATGAGTGTGGCTGCCCACGCAAGAGCCAGGAGCGTGACAGGGAACAACACCCGCTTCTTGATCATGATGAAAGAACTATACCAGTTTGGCGGTGCCCGGGCTGAGGACAAAGCTCGCCGCGAGAAGCATAGGTACAACAAACCGCACGCATTCCCGGTAGAGGAAATGCGTGTGGCTTGTCGATCAACGGAACACGGTGAGCGAGACTCAGGCGGATGCCGAACCGACAGAATCCTGTTCAAAGATGGAATCCGTTTCGGTGAGGCGAATCAGGCGATGCAGATAGGCGCGTGAGATGCCCAGGCTGCGGGCCGCAAGGGTCTTATTCCCATTGTTCTCCCGGACAGCGTCTGTGGCTAGCTTGATTTTGTAGTCGCGGAGCTGGCGCTCAAACGAACCCTCGGGATTGTATTCACTGATATCGATGATTTTGTCGGAGGGCACATGGATGGGCAGGTCTTCAGCCCGCACCGTGGTGCCCGGCGCCAGAATGATAGCCCTCTGGATGGTATTTTCCAGCTCGCGCACATTGCCGGGCCAGGGATAGCTCGATAGGGTCGCCATAGCCTCGGGGCCGATGGCCTCCATGGGCTTCTGGAATACCCTGGAGTAGTGCTTGAGATAGTGTGTCGCGATCTGAGGAATATCTTCGGTGTGGTCTGCCAGTGACGGCGAGACGATGCGCATCACATTGATGCGGTAGTACAGGTCCTGGCGGAACTTGCCCTCTTCAACCAGCTTGCCCAGGTCCTGATGCGTGGCAAAGACAAGACGCGCACGCAAGGGGATGAGGCGGCTGCTGCCCAGGCGGCTGAACTCCATCTGCTGTAGCACGCGCAGCAGCTTGACCTGCGTGTAGAGGCTCAGATCGCCGATTTCGTCCAGGAAAAGTGTGCCGTCGCGAGCCTGCTCGAAATAGCCTTCCCTGGCGCCTACCGTGCCAGTGAAGGCACCCTTTTCATGGCCGAACAATTCAGCCTCGATGAGGGTCTCAGGGATGGCGCCGCAGGAGACTGCGACGAAGGGTTTGTCGCTGCGTGAGCCCAGGTTATGGATGGCGCGGGCGATCAGTTCCTTGCCGGTACCGCTTTCTCCATTGATGAGGACAGTCGCATTCAGGCTGGAAACCCTTCGCACCAGCTGGTAAACCTGCTGCATCTGTGGGCTGGAGCCGATCAGACGATCGCAACTGCCTGAATCCTCAAGCTGCTGATGCACGTTCTGCAACTGGCGTCGGAGGTTGTTGTGCTCATAGGCCCTGTAGAGGATAGCCTTGAGTTCGCGGATCGATGGAGGTCTGCGGCAGTAGCCGAAACCGCCCAGCCGAACGAGTTCGAGCGCCGTTCCACGCAGAATATCGTCGGCCATGATCAGGCTGGGGATGGGCTTTGCGATCAGGCGGCGTGCCCGCTCGATGCGAGCTTTAACAGAGTTGTTATTGGAGTTCAAATCAACAATGAGCACATCGCAGGCGCCACCCTGGGCTATCCCGTCAATATCCTCCTCGTCGATCGCCAACTGAACCGTGAACTCCTTTCCCAGTGCAGAGGAAAGAAGGGGTTGGAGTGTGCCATCGTCTGTCAGAAGCCCAATCCGGATCATATCGGTTCGTCTCTTTTCATTGCCGCCTGCCGGTCGAAGGCCCGTTCGCCTGGAAATTTGCGAGGTTCCTAATCCGTCAAGCCGTGTTGTAACATTCCTGCGGCCCGCGATGAGTTTTTGCCGCGCAAAACAACGAAGTAACCATTACAGCTGCAGCCAGCTCGTTCGAGCATCGTGTGACGTGATTGTTATCGTCCAGTACGTCCGGATCAATACCACCTTAGTACCATGTCTAGACAGAACGGTGATGACACGCAGCGGAGAGAAGTAACGCAAGGTCTAATTGCCACAAGAATTTAAGGAGCCGCATTGCGGTAGATCTCGCGCCGATCATTCCGCCTGTTGCTTCAACTGTCGATTAGGACATTTTGATCTTACTTTACGCACGCTTGTCTGGGAAGAGGCGAAATGGCTGAAGATGCTTTGCAGGGCCGGGAACCATACATGTAACTCTTTTGTTGTATGCCTCTTCCAAGTCACTCGCTGGGCGATTACTGTAGTGCTATGGATGCAATACCCACAGCAGAGGACCTGCCCCCTTCAAGTTCCGGCGCATCGGACGCATCCGGCGCGCCGTCGCGTGGGATTCAGCTGTTCAACCGAGTGTTCAACCGTCATTTGATGAGCCTGGCCCTGCTTGCCACCGTGGTCGTGATCCTTGCCGGGGCATTGCATGAGCCAAGGGAGCTCTTGCGCGATCCTGATCTGTGGTGGCATCTTGCGGATGCGCGAATTTTATGCACCACGCATCACTTCATTCGCGTTGAGCCCTACTCCTACACCGTTGCCGGCAAGCCATGGGTCAACCCGGAGTGGCTTGCGGAACTGCCCTACTGGTTTGGCTACCACTACCTGGGGTTGATGGGCTTGTACGTGGTCACGTTCCTGGCGTTATTCACCAATGTGCTGCTGATCTATCTGCGCGGCTGCTGGAAATCGCGGCACGCAGGCGCCGCGTTCTGGGCCACGGGCATCGGCGTTCTGCTGATGACGGTCAATGCAGGCGCGCGCGCGATTGTTATCGCCTACCTCCTCATGTCGTTGGAAATGGCGATTCTAGAAGCGGCGGACCGCGGGAATCTGCGCTGGCTCTGGTTTCTGCCGCCTCTGTTCTGCGTGTGGGTCAACACGCACGGAAGCTGGCTGATCGGGCTCGGCCTGCTGGTCCTCTACATTCTCTGCGGCCTGGTTTCGAACGATTCCGGCGTATTTCAGCAGGCCGCATTCTCCAGGGAGGTGCGCACGCGCCTTCTATTTGTGCTGGCCGCCAGCGTGGTCGTGTTGATGATCAATCCGTATGGCTGGCGGCTGGTGTGGAATCCCATCGACATGATGATGAATCAGAAGCTCAACATCCACAACGTGCAGGAATGGCAGCCTCTGAATCTGGAGTGGTTCGCGGGGAAGACCGCCGCGGTCTGTATCGGCCTGATGATGATTGCCAATGGCATGCGCAGCCGCAAATGGAGCCTGTTTGACGCCGCCCTCGTATTTTTTGCGTGGTATGCCGCTTTTGATCACTCTCGCTTTCTGTTCATGGCTGCGCTGCTGACGGCGCCGATGCTTGCAGTGGATATGGAGCGGAGCTTCTTTCTGGAGTCAGACGAAAAGACGATTCCCTTTATGAACATGGTGATGGTGGTCGGGTCCATCTGTCTAATCGGCTATTTCTTCCCCTCTAACGCCAAATTGAAAAGTGGGCTGGAGGACGCGTTTCCGATGCAGACCATTGCTTCGATCCAGCCCTCGTGGCGCACTCTGAATGCAGATAGCCTGGGCGGGATGATGGATTTGCAGGGCAAGTCTTCATTTCTCGACTCGCGCTTTGACACATTCGAGCACAACGGCGTCTTCCAGGACTTTCTGGACATCATGTTCCTGCATGATACCTTTCATCTTCTGGACAAATACCGCATTGACCACCTGCTGCTGTCGAAGAAGGCAGCGCTTTCTTACATGCTGGAGCACCAACCGGGCTGGAAGGTGTTGCGGACTGAAGGCAAGGGCGACAATGCCTTTGAGCTGTTTGGCAGAACGGGAGCGACAGATTTAGGCACCTGCGCGCCTGCGGCTCAGCCAGCGCAACACTAGGGAGATGGCTTTTCTCGCATTGCGCCGGCAAGCCCCACCGCGCATCCGGGTCGGGAATGGGCCGGGTCCGGGGCATAAGAGCTGAAAGAACGATGATGCAAACCTTCCGCCGTCTCCTGTTTGCCCTTCCAGTAGTCTGGCTGGTCGTCTCGCTCGTGTTTTTGCTGATTCATTTCGTTCCGGGCGATCCAATTCTCCAGATGTTGGGCGACGGCGCCACGCCTGCTGACGTTGGCGCATTGCGGCATCAGTACGGGCTTGATCTCCCTCTCTGGCAGCAGTACCTGCACTACTGGAACGCCGTGCTGCACGGCAATCTCGGCAGCTCGATCCGATTGCATGACACCGTGGCCCATCTCATTGTGGCGCGCTATCCTTACACGCTCGCGCTGACGCTTGCGGCGTTGCTTCTGGCCCTGCTTCTGGCTCTGCCTGCGGGCATCGTGGCCGCGGTGTGGCGTGGTCGCTGGCTTGACCAGCTTCTTGCGGTGGTCAGTCTCGGCGGCCTCTCCGTGCCTGGACTCGTCCTGGGGCCGGTTCTGATTCTGATCTTTTCGATTCAGCTGGGCTGGCTGCCTGTTTCAGGGGCCAGCAGCGGTCAGGGGGGGATTGGCTGGCAATACCTGGTGCTGCCGGCGCTGGCCATGGGCGCTTCGCTGGCTGCAATTCTCACCCGCATGGTGCGCACCGCGATGCTGGAAGAGCTCGGCCAGGAGTACATCCGCACGGCGCGCGCCAAGGGGCTGACGGAGTTTGCCGTGGTCTGCCGCCATGCGCTGCCCAATGCGTTGGTGCCGATTGTCACCGTAGTAGGTCTGCAGTTTGGCGCGCTGCTGGCCGGCGCTGTTGTGACTGAGACCATCTTCAGTTGGCCCGGACTGGGACGCCTGGTGGTGAGTGCAATTTCCAATCGCGATTACGCGCTGGTGCAGGGCTGTCTGCTTGCAATCGGTCTGACCTACGTGTTGGTCAACCTATTCACCGATATGGTTTACGTGTGGGTGAACCCGCGCATGCGCGCCTGATGCGGCATGCAGGGTCCCGGAGACGAAGAAGCTGCTACGACGCTAGACTGCGCCGATGTCGAGCGGAACGATCTGCGGCAGCAGCCGGCCATCGGCTTCAATCGTCAGAATCCCGACAGTGACGGGCAGATCGAAGCGCCGCGGACCGCAGGAACCGGGATTGAAATAGAGAACATTTGTGTGCTGCTCGATATGCGGACGGTGGGTGTGGCCGTACAGCACGGCAGAAAACTTTGCCGCGGACGGGTTGAGCCGGAGAGTCGAACGGTCATGCAGCAGATAGAGATAGTGGCCCGCAAAGAGGAGGACATCTGTCTCCGGAAGCCGGCTGCAAGGACCGCTCCGGTCATTGTTGCCGCGAATAGCATGTACCGGTGCAATCTGTGCAAGGTCTGTAAGGATACTGGCCTGGCCCACATCGCCGAGGTGCAGGATATGATCCACGTTGGCCAGGACGGGCGCTACTTCCGGGCGCAAGAGCCCGTGGGTATCGCTGACGACCCCGAGTTTCATCTGCTAAAGCTCAGTATTTGAGGCCAGCGCATCAGGGGCTTGCGTTTTGGCGCCTCCCAGGGCCGGGCGAACGGATCAATCATCTGACGCAGCGCTCCGGGCATATTCGGATCTTCCATGGCGATGCAATAGATGCCGCTCCAGTTTCGCTGCCAGCGCCAACCCTTGTTCGCCCCTAGAGAATTCCGCTCGATGTGGCCGGCCGCATGATCCGCGGAGAGCTTTTTTCTGCAAAAGACGCAGCGTGGGAGGGCATTTTGGCGGAAGGTTCCCCCGCAGGAACAGGGTGCAAGCAGCGATTCCCATTCCTCTTCAATCACCTGGTATGTCGGGGAGGCCGGCGGCGTCATAGCCGGAAAAAATCGCCTGTGCGCGCAGGTCGCCAGTAGTCCACAGGTATCGCAGTAGGCATAGGAGGTTTCCCCGAATCCGGAATGCCAAAGCGAATAACGGTATGTGCCCGAGCAATGCTCACACTCACCTGCATGCAATTTGAACATGCAATTATCATATCCCGACGTCCAGTTGGGTTCGTGGATCAAGTTGGTCGCGCAGCCCATCCCCCAGCAGGTTGAATCCGAGTACAGAGCAGGCGACTGCGACGGCAGGGAAGAGGACCAGGTGCGGCGCATCGAACAGGTGCAGACGGGCGTCATTGAGCATGGCGCCCCAGCTTGGCGCCGGTGCGGGAATACCCAGGCCCAGGAAAGACAGTGTGGCTTCGGCGAGGATAACTCCTGCCATTCCAATCGATGCCTGCACCAGGACCGGCTGGACAATGTTCGGGAGAATATGGCGAAAAAAGATGCGCAGGCCCCCGCCGCCGAGCGCCCTGGCTGCTTCCACATACTCACGTTCACGCACGGCCATCACCTGCGCGCGCACCAATCGGGCGTATCCAGCCCACCCCCCGATGGCCAAAGCGAGAACCAGATTAGTAAACCCCGCGCCAAGAAATGCGGCGAACGCAATTGCCAGCAGGATGCCGGGCAGGGCCAGAAATGTATTCATCGCAAAGGTGGTAAGAGCAGTGTCCACCCAGCCGCCGAGGTATCCTGCCAGGCCACCGAAGACGAGGCCCAGCGCCAGCGAAACAGCGACCACGCTGACTGAGACAGCCAGGGACAACCGCGCGCCCCAGACCAGCCGGGAGAATGTGTCTCGGCCCAGTTCGTCGGTGCCGGCCCAGTGGGCTGCGCTCGGCCCTTCAAGGCGGTGGACGAGGTCAATCGAAGCGGGGTTGAACGGGGCGATCCACGGCGCCGAGAGCCCGGCGAGCACAAAGGCCGCGAGCAGCACCATACCAGCCACCATAAGAGGCTGTTTGCGGATGCGCCGGCCGAAGAAGCCGCGGGCTTGAGCGGGGGTGGGAGGCATGGCCAATGCAAGAATACCGCGACAGTCGCGGTAAAGTAGGGTTCAAGCAGACATGTTCAGACTTCGATACGGGCTCGGCGTTTTTTTCATGGGCATTGCGGTGGCTTGCTGCGCAGCGCCGCAGTCTCCTTTCTATGTGCAGCAGGGAACCGGGGGCGGGACGCGCGGGGCCGCCGAGCAGTTGCTCGCATTGGCCAACCAGGCACGCGCCGAACATGGCGTCCCACCCCTGCAATGGGACGGCAATCTGGCGGCAGCGGCGCGCCAGCACTGCCTGCGGATGGCGGCGGAGGGGCCCATCTCGCATCGCTATCCGGGAGAGGCCGATCTGTCCGAGCGCGCAGGGCAGGCCGGGGCACACTTCAGCTTGATAGAAGAAAACGTCGCTGTGGGTCCGTCGGCGTCTCAGGTCCATGACGAGTGGATGCACTCGCCGGGCCACCGCAGCAATCTGCTCAATCCGGAGGTCAATCGCGTGGGCATTGCAGTTGTGGCCGCGCGCGGCACGCTCTATGCCGTGGCCGACTACGACCGCAGCGTGGCATCGATGGATCGTGCGCAGGTGGAGGCACGCGTTGCCGAGCTGCTGCAACCGAGCGGAGTGGTGATTGTGCGTAACAACGGCGCGGCTCGCGAGGCATGCAGGATGGATTCGGGATTGCCTTCGAGCGATGCAGCAGGAACGCCGCACTTCATCATGCGTTGGCAGGACTCGGACCTGTCGCGGTTGCCTCAGGCCTTGCGCCAGAAGCTGACGACGGGCCGGTATCGCCGGGCCGAGATCGGGAGTTGCCCCGCGCAGGGCATTCAAGGCGACTTCACAGCCTATCGTGTGGCTGTGCTGCTGTTTTAAGGGGATCAGCCAAAGTTCTGAGACTTTTTCCAAAGCTCGGCGATGGGAAGGCGCGGGGGACCGCAAACGAAAATGTCAGGATGATATTTGCTCTCTTCATTTGCAATGCCTTCCGAGTTACCGTTGTGGCCGGCCAGCCGGCAGCCGGTGAAGATCTCGTTCGCCTGTTGCGGGCTGAGGCCCAGAACGATCAGTGTGGTGGGCGGCGGCGTGGGATAGCCGCGCAGCCATTCGGAGTTTGTGGTGCCAATCGGTGTGGGCAGTCCGTACTGTGGGCCGAGGATTTCGATGGCGCCGTATTCTCCGTAATTGCCGGTTGTGATGCCGAGATGGGCCTGCTGATCCGGGGGCAGCGAATCGCGAATGGCCGCCACGGTGCGCACCAGTTCATTCCAGCCAATCTCCTCGCGCAGGTCGCCATTGTTCTTGAGTGCAAACTCGCGTAGCGGGCCGGAAGAAGCGACCGGCACACGATACGCAATCAGGATCGCGCCGCAAACCGCGACTCCCGCGAAATAAACGGTTGGCAGGATGCGGCGGACGAGCGCAGGCAGCCGCTCAAGCCAGTGCTCGGCGACGGTTGAGCCCATCGCCAGAAGCATCGGGTAAATCGGCGTCACATAGTAGAAGCGTCCCTTACTCACATAGAAGATCGCAACCGGGATTATGGCCATCCAGGCAAGTGTGCGGTAGCGCCTGCTGCGGAAGAAAGCGATGAGGCCGGCGATCCAGACCGGCACGGAGAAAAGATTGGCGCCGTATAAGATCTGGCCACGCAGGAAGCCGTTTGCGCGACCCTCACTCACATCGCGCGCATGAATGTGTTGCAGGAATCGGTAGGAGATGAAGTCGTGGCGCACGAGCCAGGCGAGATTCGGTAAAAAGAGCAGCAGAGCAATACCTACCCCCGCCCAGAACCAGCCGCTGCGCAGGTAGCGCCGCGCGGGCGTGAGCAACATCCCGAGCACGATGCCTGCGATGAAGAAGACGATGGAGTATTTGGTCTCCAGGCCGAAGCCAAGCGCAGCGCCGATGGCGAGCCACCACCGCGGCTCTTCTGTGGTGAGCAGGCGCAGGACTCCCCATGCGGCCAGCACCCACCAGAGAAAATCGAAGCTGGTGTATTGAAACTCCGTGCCGCTGAAGAGTGGTAACGGCGAAAGCGCGACGGCGAGTGCTGCGGCGAATTGCGCCAGACGACCACCACCGAGATCGCGCGCCATCAGCCCGGCGATGACAATCACTAGTGCCTGCGCCAGCACAGAAAACATGCGCAGGCCAATCATCGAAAGACCGAAGAGCACCATGCCGATGCGCTCGACAAACGGCGTGAAGGGCGGATAGGCGACGAAGCCCCAATCGAGATGCCGCGCGTCGCTTAGAAACTGCAGCTCGTCTCGATGGAAGCCGTAGCGGCCGTTGGTGGCGATGTGCAGCAATGCAACAGCAAGTGCGATACCGCAGACGGCCAGCGCCTCAAAGCGCGCAGGCCTGGGCGTGCGGTCAAGCACAGGTAGGGGAGTGAACATGCGGCCTCCGCGAAATCTTCTGGTACACAGATTACGCGGAAGCGGTAGCGATGGTTCCCATGCGTCGCTCATGGCGCTGCGGCACGCGCACTGAGGCCATACCCGCCGCGGTCGCCGCTTCGATGCCCATCTCAGTGTCTTCGAAAACGAGGCAATCAGCCGCGGGAATGCCGAGGCGTTCGGCTGCTAGCAGGAAGCAGTCCGGCGCGGGCTTGCCGTGCGTGTAATCTTCGGCGCAGACCAGTGTCTGGAACTTATCCAGCAGACTCAGCGCCGAGAGCGATCCGGTGACAGAGCTGCGGCGGCTGCCGGAGACGACCGCGAGCGGGATGCGGCCATGTTGCGCGTCGATGTGCTCGACGACCTCTTCGATGGCCCGCAACTGGGGAAGCTGGTCGTGATACAGGCCCTCTTTGCGATGCGCCACAGCGTCGACGGGCATGGCGAGGCCGTGCTGCTCATTCAGTGAGGCAATAATGTCGCGCACGGGCCGGCCGCCCCACGCGTAGAAGAGCTCTTCAGGAAATGGGCAGTTCCACTCGGCGAGCGCCTGCTTCCAGGCGATGTAGTGCAGCGGCATGGAGTCAACAATCGTGCCATCACAGTCGAAGAGATAGGCACGGAAGGTGCCGTCAGGGATAGACAGTTTCATCGCGAAAACGAGGTGCTCCTTGGTGGATGTGGGTTGGGCCTGCGCGTCAGCGGGTATGCGCGGCAGCAGTGGATGCGGCTGCCGCAGGACCGCCTTCGCCGGGACGAGTCGGTTCCATCTGGAGCGCATTATTGAAGCGGTTAAAGTAGTTGAAGAGGCCGATGGCGCAGAGCAGTTCCACAATCTCGCCCTCGGAGTAATAGCGGCGCAGCTCTTCAAACAGCTCGTCGGTGACGGCGTGGGCGTCTCGGGTCACTGTCTCGGCCAGTCGCAGAGCGGCCTTTTCCGCGGGTGTAAAGTCGTCGCGTTGCGGCCATTCGGCAAGGTGCGCGAGCTGGTCGTCGTTCCAGCCCAGTCCTTTGGCCAGAATAGTATGACTGGCGAGGCAGTAGAGCGTTTCGTTGATCTGGCTGGTGCGGACGATGATCAGTTCCTTGAGCCTGGTGGAGACTGTGCCTGTGTTGAGCACTGCCGCAAAGTGGGCCTGCATGGTGGCGAAGATCTCCGGTCGGTGCGCCATCACGCGAAACATGTTCGGGACGTTGCCGCGCTGGGCGAAGACTTTGTCAAAGAGCGCAGCGATGTCGGGTGTCACTTCGCTGCGGTCGAGCCGTGAAATCCTGGACACGTTGCCTCCTCTGGGCCTGTCTCTATCCTACCGTCGAGCCGGCTTTCGGCGCATCCCGGCGCGATTTTTGACTCCATTGGCCCGGTTTGATAACTTTGTAGAGGGCAAGCAAGTTCCAGACACTCCTCAGTAGCTCAATGGCAGAGCATTCGGCTGTTAACCGAAGGGTTGTAGGTTCGAGTCCTACCTGAGGAGCCAATAAATCAACAACTTACGAAGCAGCGATTCTCAAACAGGAGCCCGTTGGAGCCCGTTGAGTTTCAAGGTTGTTCTGAACGGCTTCACGGATCATCCAATCCTCTCCTTTCTTTGCAACATCCCCCTCCGCAATATGGCCTGAATCAGTCTGTGCATTGATTTCGACCACCGCCACCGCCCTCCTTTTCCCTAGTGCATCCCCGGACGCCTGTACATCGTTTTGGAGCCCATTGGAGCCCGTTTCCGGGGGAGGCGGATGGTCCACACTCTTGCGCGCGGCGAGTACAGCTCGTGTACGTGAATTGATCGCCTTGACCGTGCTCTCGGCGATTTCCTGCACGTAAACGTCCCCCGTCGTCTTGATGCTGGCGTGGCGTAACACCATCTGCGTATCCTTCAGCGACCCGTGGCCCTGCATGTCCGTGCCCAGCGTGCGGCGCATGACCTGAAACGTCACGAGCTTCCTGGGAATGCCCAGCTTCTCGGCAATCGGCGCGATCTTGCAGCGCAGGAAGTTCTTGGAGTGAAACGGAACCTTCTTTCCGGTCCGCCGTCCCCGGCCGAAGGTTGGGAACATCAGGGCGTCGGGTGAGGTGTCCTTGCAAACCTTCTTCCACGCCTCGATGACAGGACGAATGTCCTCCGGGAGCGGTACAGCCGTCTTGCTGCTCCTGGTCTTGACCTTTCCCTCGTAGAACTCGCCCTCGAATGCGGTAGCTTGCACCAGAAGGCGGTCCCCAAGGTAGCTCTTCCAAGTAAACCCGAAGGTTTCGCTGGCGCGGGTCGCGCAGAATACCCCGACGCTGAGCAAAGCCCGGTCGCGCAGATTCTCCACTCCGTCAATGAGCTTGCAAATCTGCTCGGCGGAGATAACGGGACGCTCCACTTCGCGGGTCTCCGGCATTTCCAGATCTTCCGCCGGATTCTCGGAGAGGAATTTCAGCTTCCGCGCCATCTTCAGAATTGCCCGGAGATTGACGTAAGCGTGCCGGACAACCGTGTCGGAGAACTTTTCCGCCAGCTTGTTCAGCCACATCTGGAGCTGGAAGGGATCGAGTTCTCGCAAGGGAACCTGCCCGAACTTGCCCACCAGATACCGCTTGATCTCAAACTCCGTGCTTTTCTTCGTAGCTACCCGCCAGCGGCCCCGGCGCATGGGGAGATACCTTTCCTCCACAAACCAGCCGAAAGTCACGCTGTCGTCGGCCAGCAGCGCAAGCGATGTTTTGCCGCCGTCGCCGCCGTTCGCTATTGCCGTGATCTGCTCCAGCTTCTTTTCCGCTTCCCACTTCTTCATCTCCGACTTCGTGCCGAGGACCACCCGTTTCGTCTGGCACACCTCCCGTCCGCTCCGGTCCTTGTAGTAGACCCGGAACTTGCCATACCACTTCTTCGTTTTGACACCTTTGAGGTACACATTGCCTCTCTGGTATTTCATTGGCATCTCACTTCTCCTCTCGTTGAGCCGCGGAGGATTGATTTCATTTAACTCCTCTGGGGCGGCTTTTTGAACCTGGAAGAGTTGATACTTTGTGTTGCGACGAAGTGCTCCACATCGGCCCAGCGGAAGCGAAGAAGCGGGCCAAGTTTCACGGCGCGGATGCGGGGATTGCGCCGGGTGGCGTGGTCTCTCACCCAACGCTCCGACACGCCAAGGCGATCAGCGACTTCTTCCGGGGTATAAAGCCGTTCAGTGACGCTGAACGGAATTGGGTTGGAGGTGAGGTCATCAGCGAAGCCGCTGGCTTGCAGGCTGTTTTGAAGGTTTTTGTATTCCCGCATAGAACTCCCTGGAGCGAACACCCTTTGCCGAAAGCTGTTCGTGATCCTAAGAGTAGGTGGAACGATCATCCAGAACGCGGACGATTTGTCCGGGCCAACTCCAAGATGTCTGAGATAAATTCAAAAAGCAGCAAAACGAATCAAGGAGGCGCTGCGCGCGACCTCTGTCCACTTCCGCGCAGCGGAAGGTGCCCTCCGCTTCGCTGCGGGCCGGGCCTTCGGGCAAGCGCGTCCCCCGCCAAACGATAGAACGTGTTTGTCAGGTGCCACGCCCACCACTCGTCCCTACCTTCCGCCGCTTGGTCGTTCTGCTCTGTCTGCCTGTGGGTACGTTTTTTCCTTCGCTTCGCTCCAGGGTGAAAGAAAAAAACGCCCCCCAGGGCAGACAGAGGCAAAAACAATGGAATATCAGACCAACAACAGCAGCAACAGCAACAGCGCCTTCACCGCCAGCAATGGCTCAACCAGCATCAATGCCAGCAACCCGGCTTCCGACAGTAAAAATCGGAAGCCTGCAACCGCACAACAGCTTGTGCGCGAAAACGTGCAATACCTCATCGAGCAGTTGGAATCGGGCCACAGCGAAGCCTTGACCGCGTTTCTGGACGCGATGGCACATTTTAGGAATTACAGTTTCGGTAATGTCCTGCTGATAGCGAGACAAAAGCCCGATGCCCGAAACGTGGCGGGCATGTGGGCATGGAACCAGCTTGGCCGCAGGGTGAAGCGTGGCGAGAAAGGCATTGCCATTCTTGCGCCGATGGTGGCGAAGACCCGCAAGGACGAAGCAAAGAGCGACAGCAAGACCAGCGATAGGCCCTCACTGCTCGGTTTCCGCAGAGTGTACGTGTGGGACCAGTCGCAGACCGAAGGCGCACCGTTGCCGGAACTGGACAAGGTAACGGGCGAAGCGGGCGTGTATCTCGACCGTTTGCGCGAATACGTAAACGCTCAGGGCATCACGCTTGAATACAACGAGAGCATCGCGCCCGCTCTGGGCATCGCTTTCGGGAACACCATCCGTCTCTTGCCGGGGCAGACCGACGCGGAAACCTTCACCACATTGGTTCACGAGTTAAGCCATCTCATGCTCAAACATACGGAGCGCCGCACGGCGACAACCAAAACCGTGCGCGAAACGGAAGCCGAGGCGATAGCTTTCGTGGTTGGCAAGGCAATCGGGCTGACCACATCCACGGCCAGCGCGGACTATATCAGCTTGTATCACGGCAACGCGGCCCTGCTCACGGAGAGCCTTGAAGCCGTGCAGCAGACCTCAGCCGTCATTCTTGCCGCAATTACGGTGGAGGGATCCGTCTCGCAGGAAACACCGGAGGTTTCGCCGGAAGTTTCCGAACCGGCAGCGGAGCCAGCGTCCGAACCCAAGCGGGCGCGACGCTCCCGCACACAGACAGCCACCACGGAAGCGGCCTAACCGCCGCTTCCATCACCACCGCAAGCAAGCGCGGACAGGT